>NZ_JBAOJU010000001.1:0-366353 GCF_037083565.1 Microbacterium sp. CCNWLW134
CAGCTTCGCCAGCTCATCCGCGAACACCCCGGCGCGCCTCTCCTCCGCCCGCCGCCGCTTCTCGTCCGCGTCCACTGCAATCCCCGTCTCGATGACCTATCAGAATCATCGCAGAGGGTTACGACATTGGAATCTCTCGTGTACGAGAAGGGTAGAATATAAGAACGAAGATCTCGCCGACTACCCCCGCCTCCAACGGATATCCGAGACCCCGGTGAGCTCGCGCCACCCTTCCGCCCGCGCACCCGCCGTTCCGAGCACATCCGCTCCGATCAACGGACCGAACTCCAGACCCGTCGCCGCGGCGACATCGCTGATCGGCACCTGGAACGTCCGGAACGCTCCCAGACGATCCACGGCGACCACACCCTCGCGGGTGTCGACCAGCTCCGACTGGTCCAGCACGAATCCCGCCGCCTCGAGCCCGGCACGACCGAGCCACGCGGCGATCTTGTAGAACCGCAGGGGCACGCGGGTACCCCGATACGGGGGATCCGCGTCGCCGAAGATGGGCGCCGTGAACACGCTGATCCGCTGATCGGATGCCTCGGCGAAGGCCAGCACATGATCTTCCAGGCCCAGCCACAGCTCCCTGGACTGATTGAAGTCGGCCGCCTGTGGCGCGGCGTTCGTGTAGAAGAACGTCGCCTCCGTGGCATCCCGTGCCTCAGCGGGCGTCCCCCAGCCCGGATCGCGCCGCCGCACCAGGTGTCCTCGGTCGAGGTCGTTGCGGGCGTAGACCTCGGGGCCGGTCTGCTCCGCCGCGGGCACCCGCGGGTCGAACCGCCAGTCCCCGGTCCTCGGCAGATCGAGCAATCTCGCCCCGTCGATGTTCACGCCGGTGACCGAGGCGAGCCGCCGCTCCGCATCGAGCAGCACGCTGAACCGCGGATAGTCGAGCAGTCGCCCGCCCCGCGAAGACTCGGGCAGCGGAACCCCGACGCCCAGGAACCCCGCGTCGTAGCCGCTCACCCGAGCATCGCCGCCGTCCGCGGCCCGAGCCCGATCGCGGCCGCGTCGCGCAGCTGGTCCGCCGTGTCGACATCGCGTCGGAGCGTCGACCCGCTCGGCACCTCCAGCGGCACGCATCCCATCGCGCGATGCGCGGCGAACGACCCCTCACCGAACGCCGATCTCCACGGCACGCCTGCCCGCGCCGTCACGAGCGTCGACCCGGTGCCCTCGGCGTCGGCGACGACGCCGCGTTCGACGCCCGCCGCTCCGCGGAGCGCGACCGCGAGATCCTCGCCCCGCAGCGCCGGCACGTCACCGAGGAGGGCGGCCCGCGGCATCCGCTCTCCCGCCGCTTCCATGCCGACGGCGATCGCGGCGTTCAGTCCCCGCGCCTCTCCTTCGGGCACGAACCGCAGACCGGGGATATCGGCCGCGTGGAGCGGCAGCGTCGCCTCGTCGGTCACGACGATCACCTGCGAGACGAGGGGACAGGATGCGGCGGCCGCGACGGTGTCCAGAGCGATCGCCCGCGCGAGCGCGACACGATCGAACCCGTCGACGGCGAGCCGCGACTTCCCCCGGGTGGTCGCCTTCACCGGGACGACGACCACCCACGCGGAGGCTTCAGGCATCGGCGAAGCGTGCCCGCAGTCGGGGCAGGATCTCCTCGCCGTACGTCCGGAGGAACGCGGCCTGGTCGTGACCGGGGTCGTGGAAGACGAGGTGGCGGAACCCGAGGTCGACGTAGCGGGCGATCCGCTCGACGTGCTCCTCGGGGTCGGTCGAGACGATGAACCGCGACGCGGCACGCTCGATCGGCAGCTCGGCGGCTCGGCGCTGCATCTCGATCGGGTCGTGGATGTCGCGCTTCTCCTCGGGCGAGAGGGCGAGCGGCGCCCAGAAGCGCGTCTTCTCCAGCGCCGTGGCGTGGTCGGGGTGGTACGAGACCTTCACCTCCATGAGGGTGTCGATCGCGTCGCCCGGGCGCCCCGCCTTCGCCAGCCCCTCGTGCAGCGCCGGCAGCAGGGTGTCGGTGTACAGCGAGGGGTCCTTCCCGCTCGTGGTGATGTAGCCGTCGGCGATCCGGCCCGCGAGCCGCGTCGCGGCCGGGCCCGACGCGCCGATGTAGATCGGCACCTTCTGATCGGGCCGGTCGTAGACCGTCGCGCCGTCGAGCGAGTAATACGTGCCCTCGAAGGTCACCCGCTCGGCGTCCCAGAGCTTGTCGATGAGCTGGATCGATTCCTTCAGGCGCTGGAACCGCTCGGGCGGGTCGGGCCACTCGAGGCCCAGAGTCACCTCGTTGAGAGCCTCGCCGGTTCCGACGCCGAGGATCACGCGGCCCGGGAACATCACCCCGAGGGTCGCGAAAGCCTGCGCAATCACCGCCGGGTGGTAGCGGAAGGTGGGGGTCAGCACCGAGGTGCCCATGATGATGGTCGACGTGCGGGCGCCGATCGCGCCGAGAACCGGAATGGCCGCCGGGGCGTGCCCGCCTTCGTGCATCCACGGCTGGAAGTGGTCGGACAAGAACACCGAGTCGAACCCCATCTCCTCGGCGAGTACGGCGAAGTCGGTCAGCTCTGCCGGACCGAACTGCTCCGCCGACGCCTTGTATCCGAACCTCAGCGGTACCGTCATGTGGATTCCTTTCCTCGTGCTCCCACCGGGGTCCCGGTGAATTCCGTTCCATCGGTCTGCGACAACCGCCGCCGGAAGGCGTCGACGGTCCCCGGCCAGAGCAGCGTCAGCCGCCCCGACCGGTCGTCCACGTACCAGTTGCGACAGCCGCCCGAGAGCCAGGGGGTGGATGCCGCCGCGGCGGCGATCTCCCTGATGTACGCGTGCTCGGCGGCTGGATCCACTCGCAGCACACCGTCGGCCGTGAGACCGCGGCGCTCGAGCGCAGAGACGGCGTAGGCCGCCTGCTCCTCGATCATCAGCACCGCGGAGTTGTGACCGAGTGACGCGTTGGGGCCGTTCAGCACGAAGAGGTTGGGAAAGCCGCTCACCACGGTCGAGGCGAAGGCGCTCATGCCTTCGGACCAGTGCTCGGCGAGGGTGGTGCCCGCCTCGCCGCGGACGAGTTCGGCGTACGGCTGGCGGGCCGAGGCGAACCCGGTGGCGAGCACGACGGCGTCGACGTCGACCCGCCGTCCGCTCGCGGCGAGGAGGGTCGTGCCGTCGGCCGCCGCGAGCGCAGAGGGCTCGAGCGTGACCTTGTCGGAGGCGACGGCGGGATAGAAGTCGTCCGAGAGCAGCACGCGTTTGCAGCCGAAGGCGTAGGCGGGGGTGAGGGCGCGGCGGAGCGCGGGATCGGCGACCTGCCGGCCCAGGTGCGCCAGCGCGATCGCCCGGGCCGATTCGGATGCCGCGGCATCGCCCGACCGCGAAGCGAAGCGCTCCTCGCCTTCGCGGTACAGGTCGTCGCGGAGACGTGCGAGCTCATCGGGGTGCGCGGCGAAGCGGGCGCGCTCGGCGTCGGTGTACTCGCGTGCCTCGCGTGGCACGATCCACGCCGGCGTCCGCTGGAAGAGCGTGACGTGCGACGCGGTGCGGGCGAGCTCGGGAACGAGCTGGACCGCGCTCGCGCCGGTGCCGACGACCGCGACGCGGAGGCCGGTGAGGTCGGTGGCATGGTCCCACCGCGCGGAGTGGAACAGGGGGCCGGGGAAGGTCTCGAGTCCCGGTATCTCGGGGATGAGCGGCTCGGTCAGACGGCCGCATGCGAGGACGAGCGCCTCGGCGGTGATCTCGCCCGAAGGTGTGCGCACGCGCCACCGCGCGGCGACGTCGTCCCACTCGGCGCCGAGCATCGGGGTGCGAAAGCGCATCAGGCTGCGCAGGCCCTCGCGATCGGTGACGTCGTCGAGGTAGCGGCGGATCTCGTCTCCGCGCGCGAAGACGCCCGACCAGTCGGGGTTCGGGTGTGCGGCGAACCCGTACAGATGACTGGGCACGTCGCATGCGACGCCGGGATAGGTGTTGTCGCGCCAGGTCCCCCCGACGGCGTCGGCCCGCTCGAGGATGACGAGATCGTCATGCCCGGCGCGGCGAAGGGCCATGGCCATGCCGATACCGGCGAAGCCGGCGCCGACGATCACGACCTCGGCGGTCCGCGGCAGCGGGAGAGGTGGAGGGGGAGCGTGATTCACTCGGCCGCCCCGATGCCGGAGGAGGGATGCGACACCGTGCGGTAGTCGGTCGTGCGCAGCCGGAACGGGCGGAACAGGCGTGCGGCGATCGCCGCGGCATCCGCCGTCGGCAGTTGCTGGCCGTACTCGATCCCGGCCTCGGGCTTCACCCGCCCGTCCAGGAGCGTTCCGCCGAGGTCGTCGCCGCCGGCGCCGAGGAGCACCGCGGCATCGGCGCGGCCGACCCGGGTCCAGGGGATCTGGATGTGCGGGATGCTCCCCGACAGCAGCAGTCGCGACACCGCGACCATCGCCCGGTGCTCGTCGATCGCGGCACGCCCGGCGACCAGCGGCACCCCGCCGGCAGGGCCGGGGAGGGGGATCGGGACGAACTCGGTGAACCCGCCACCGCCGGCCGTCTGAAGTGCGCGAAGACGCCGGAGGTGCGCGATCCGCTCGGCCGCGGTCTCGATGTGGCCGTAGAAGAGAACGGAGGTGGACCGGAAACCGGCGCGATGGGCGGCGGTGATGCCCTCCTCCCACCGGTCGATCTCGAGGTCACCGGGCGCGACGGCGGCCCGGACACGCTCGCTCAGCACCTTCACGCCCGTCCCCGGCACCGTGTCGACGCCCGCCTCCCGGAGCGCCGCGAGCGCGCCGGTGAGCCCCAGGCCGCCGCGGTCGGCGAGGTCCCAGACGTCCTGCGGACGGTAGGCGTGAAGGTGCAGCGTCGGGGCCGCCGCCCGGGCGGTCCGCACGATCTCAAGGTACGCCTCCGGGTCCTCCCCCTCGGTCAGCCGCCCCTGGATGCACAGCTCGGTGGCGCCGAGCGCGACCGCGTCCGCGGCGATCGCGGCGACGTCGCCGAGGTCGAAGGTGTCGGCGTCGATGGGGCCCGCCGCGCGGAACCCCGTCGACGTGAGGTTGCGGTTGACCACGAGGCTCACCGCCTCGCCCACGGTGTACCGGCGCACGTCGTCGGCGGTCGCCGTCAGCTGGTCGAGGTCGGATCCCGTCGCCGTCAGCAGGCGCTCCCACTCGGCGTCGTCGACGGTGAGCGGGTCGGTCGCGGCCCGCTCGAGCAGGGGGTCGACGCCGGCGGTGACGTTCACGACCGAGAGGCGCAGTTCGGAGCGGCGTGGGCGATCGGATGCCGCGACGGGCGACGTGTCGGGCTTCGCCAGGCCCGTCGCGGGGTCGGCGAGGCGGGCGACCGCCTCGTGGAGACCGGGATCGATCCACGCCGCCGCGTCGGTGACGTAGTCGGGCTGCGCGGTGAGGCGCTCGGTGAGGGTGAAGCCGAGCTCGGCGGTGCGCTCGGCGAGCTCGTCGAGCTGGGGCCACGGCCGCTCGGGGTTGACGTGGTCGGCGGTCAGCGGCGACACCCCGCCCCAGTCGTCCGCGCCGGCGCGGACGAGAAGTTCGAGCTCACGCGCGTCGGAGAGGTTCGGGGGCACCTGCACTCGCGCGTGCGGTCCGAGCACCAGGCGCGCCGTGGCGACCGCGGCGACGTACTCGCGCATCGTGGCATCGGGGGCGCCCTGCATCGCGGTGCGCGGCTTCGCGCGGAAGTTCTGGACGATCACCTCCTGCACGTGGCCGATGCCGTCGACCCGGTGGGCCTCGTCTGCCGCGCGGATCGCCACCAGCGATTCGGCCCGGTCGCGGATCGTCTCGCCGATCCCCACGAGGATTCCGGTCGTGAACGGCACGCGCGCGCGCCCGGCGTCCTGGATCACCGCCAGGCGGACCGCCGGATCCTTGTCGGGCGAACCGAAGTGCACCTGGCCGGGCTCGGCGAACAGTCGTCGCGAGGTCGTCTCCAGCATCATCCCCATCGACGGGGCCGTGGGGCGGAGCGTCTCGAGCTCGGCCAGCGACATGACGCCGGGGTTCAGATGGGCGAGCATGCCGGTCTCGGCGGTGATGAGCCGCGCGATGTGGCCGACGTAGTCGAGGGTGGAGGCGAATCCGTGGTCGTCGAGCCACTCCCGTGCCTCGGGCCAGCGGTCTTCGGGGCGGTCGCCGAGGGTGAGGAGCGCCTCCTTGCACCCCATCGCCTGGCCCTGCCGCACGACGGCGAGCACCTGTTCGGGCGACATGAAGGCCGGCTTGTGCTTCTTCTTCAGCTGGGACGGGGTGTCCACGAACACGCAGTAGTGGCATCGATCGCGGCAGAGCGTCGTCAGCGGAACGAACACCTTCCGCGAGTACGTCAGGATGCGACCGCGTCCGGCGGCGTCGAGACCCGCCGTGCGGACGGATGCGGCGAGTTCCAGCATCCGCTCGAAATCGGCGCCCTCGGCCTGCAGCAGGATCTCGGCCTCGTCGACCTCCAGCCGCGCGCCGGACTCCGCTCGCGCGAGGACGTCGCGGGCGGAGAGTCGGGAGGCGCGGACCGGATCGAGCAGGGTCACGCTCCCAGTCTGGCACCGTCGCCCGACAGCGGGGCGCGAGGATCGTTGCCGCTCTGTGAGCAAAAGCGTTCTCGAGCGCCCGCCGGGCGCTGGCAGACTAGTCGCATGGTGACCCTGCTGCTCGACTCGACGCGGCTCGAAGTCGCGCTGTCGGTCACCGAGCGCGCGCTGTCATTCCACAAGGGGAATGTGCTCATCGAGCGGTCGGCGATCACCAAGGTGCAGTTGACCGACGACCCGTGGACCTGGCTCCGCGGCGCCGCGAGCCCCGGCACGTTCGTGCCCGGCATGGTCGCGATGGGGACCTTCAAGATCGCGGACGGCGCCGACTTCGTCATCGTACGGCGCCGCCGCCCGGGCGTCGTCATCGACCTCGACGGGCACCCCGAGTACGCACGGGTGATCCTCACCACCCGCCACGGCGTCGCGCTCGCGCAGGCGCTGCGCCTCGACACCGATGCGACCCCCACCGACGTGGTCGACATCATCGCCGCCACGGGGCCGATCGAGACCGTCGCGCCCAAGCAGAAGCCGCGCCGTCGTCCGTCGCCGTCACCGGCCCCTGCTCCGTCACCGGCTTCCGCGCGCTGACGGCGTCGGGTCCGCGACTCAGGTGACGTCGCGGCGCCAGCTGACCACGTGGCCGAGCACGACGAGGACGGCCGCGTACGCGACGAGCACGAGGCCGCCCGCCCACCACGCGAGAGGTTCCGACCCACCGGCACCCGTGGCCGCGGTCAGGATGCTCTCTCCGACGAGGGCGTCGCTGGCGGCGCCGGGGAGGAAACCGAGCACGTCTCCCAGACCCTCGACGAAGGATGCCGCCAGGCGGGCGATCGGCTCGAGGAACAGCGTGAAGACCAGGACGCCGACGATCGCGCCGACCTGGTTGCGGATCAGGGCGCCTACCCCGATGCCGATCCACACCCACAGGACGAAGGCGATGAGCATGCGGCCCAGAAGCGCCCAGGTGTCGCCCGAGGTGAGGTCGGTGTCCAGGCCGTAGCCGGCGAGGAACGCCGCCGACGGCCCCACTGCGGCGATCACGCCCAGCACGCCGAAGAGAAGACCGACGACCAGGCCCACGACGAGCTTCGCCCCGAGCACGAGTCCGCGACGCGGAGTGGCGAGGAACGTCGAGGTGAGCGTCTTGTGGCGGAACTCGCTCGTCACCATGAGCGTGCCGATGAGAAGCGGGAAGACGTAGCCGACCGCCGTGGCGGTGCTGTACAGCAGCGCCGGAATCCCCTCGGGCGGCACCGCCGGGGCTCCCTCGCCGCCGAGCGAACCGGTCGATGCGGCCGAGAAGACGAACGCGAGTGCGGCGGCGTTGAACCCGATGTACCCGACGAGCGCGATCGCGAGCACCCACCAGATCGACGTGGTGAACAGTTTCGTGCTCTCGGAGCGGCTGGCGGCGATCAGGCTCATCGCGCTTCTCCCGTCTCGGTCGTCGGGTCGCCGCCCGGGCCGTCGTCCTCGGGGCCGATCACATCGATCACCCCGGTGCTCGCGACCGAGAACGAGCGGTCGGCGGCGGGTGCGGGAGCCGGCGTTTCGTCGGGCGCGGGGGCGGGTGCGTCGTCGGGCGCGGTGACGGACGCGATGGCGCTGCCGGGTTGCGGCTGTGCGTCCGGCTCGGGCTGCGGAACTGCCGACTCTGGCTCGGGTGCCGGCTCAGGTTGGGCCGCCGGCTCAGGCGCGGGTCGGGGTGCGGGGAGCCCCGAGGCGCTCGGATGGGTCCGCACACCGTTGACGAGCTCGAGGAAGACCTCCTCGAACGCCGGACCCTTGCGCTGCAGCGACGACAGCGCGACCCCCGCCTCGGCGGCGACCCGGCCGATCTCCTCGGTGGAGTGCCCCCGGACGGTGAGGCCGGTGCGCAGCACCTCACCCGCGATGCCGGCAGCCGCCATCGCGGCGACGAGGGCCGCGCGATCGGGGGCGTCGACGACGGTGGCGAACTCTGCCGGGTCGGCGAGGTCGGCGATCTCGCCCTGGAAGACCAGGCGTCCGCGGGAGATGATCAGCAGCGCGTCGACGGTCTGGGCCACCTCGGCGAGCAGGTGCGACGAGACGAACACGGTCCGTCCCTCGGCCGCGAGCTGGCGGAGGAACCCGCGCATCCACTTGATGCCCTCGGGGTCGAGGCCGTTGGACGGTTCGTCGAGGACCAGCACCCCCGGGTCGCCGAGCAGAGCGTAGGCGAGCCCCAGGCGCTGACGCATGCCGAGGGAGAATCCGCCGATGCGCCGGCCCGCGACATCCGCCAGTCCCACCAGGCCCAGCACCTCGTCCACCCGCGACTCGGGCAGCGAGGCCGCCTGGGCGTATACCTTCAGATGGTTCGCGGCGCTGCGCCCCGGGTGATAGCTGGAGGCTTCGAGCACGGCGCCGACGGTCTGCAGCGGGTGACGCAGCTGCGCGTAGCGCTCGCCGCCGATCAGCGCGGCGCCGGCGTCGGGGCGGACGAGGCCCAGCAGCATCCGCAGCGTCGTGGTCTTGCCTGCCCCGTTCGGGCCGAGGAACCCGGTGACGACTCCGGGCTCGACCCGCGCGGTGAACCCGTCGACCGCCGCGACGGCACTGAACCTCTTGGTCACCCCGGAGAAGTCCAGCACGTGTCCATCGGGCATGCCGAAGTCCCCTCGTCGTGGAAAGCCGTTCTCCCCATCTTGGCCGATCACCCCTTCCCGAGCGAAAAGGCCGGCGGCCGGTAACGTGGCAGTGTGACCGACACCGACCGTTCTCACGTGCTCACCCGCATCGCCGACGGCCTCGGACACCTCACACTCGACCGCCCGCGCGCCATCAACGCGCTCGACCTCGGCATGATCCACGACCTGCACGCGGCGTTGGACGCCTGGGAGCGTCATCCCGGGGTGGATCTCGTCGTGCTCGACGGCGCCGGCGAGCGGGGATTCTGCGCCGGGGGAGATGTGCGGGGCCTGCGCGAGCAGATCCTCGGCGGCGATCCGGATGCCGCGGGCGTCTTCTTCCGCGCCGAGTACGCGCTGAACGCCCGGATCGCGGACTACCCCAAGCCGATCGTCGTTCTCGCCGACGGCGCCACGATGGGCGGCGGTATCGGACTCGCGGGGCACGCTGCCGTGCGCGTGGTCACCGAGCGCTCACAGCTGGCGATGCCCGAGACCCGGATCGGGTTCACCCCGGATGTCGGAGGTTCCTGGCTTCTCGCCCGCGCGCCGGGTCGCGTGGGCGAATACCTCGCGCTCACCGGCCGCCCGATGGACGCCGCCGACGCCCTCTACGCCGGCTTCGCCGATCACCTCGTGGTCGTCGACAACCTCGAGCCCCTTCGGGAGGCCCTCCAGAACCGCGCCGACCCGGCCAGCCCCACCGAGATCGTGCTGCTGTTCGACGACACCGCGGGGGCTCCGTCGCTCGCTGCCGCGCGCCCATGGATCGATGACGCCTTCGCCGCAGACACCGTGGTCGAGATCGTCGAGCGTCTTCGCGCCCGACCCGAGCCCGAGGCGGCGGCGACCGCCGATACGCTCGGCGGGCTCTCGCCCACTGCGCTCGCGGTGACGCTCGAGGCGGTGCGTCGCGCCCGAGCGCTTCCCGACCTCCGGGCTGCGCTCGCGCAGGAGTACGGCCTGGTGCTGTGGTTCGCCGCGACCCAGCCCGACCTCGTCGAGGGCATCCGCGCGCAGCTCGTCGACAAAGACCGCTCGCCGCGGTGGACGCCCTCGCGTCTGGAGGATGTCTCGCCCGACACCGTTGCCGACGCCTTCGCCTTCGAGCCGTCGCGGCCGCTCTGGGGCTGATCGAGATGGCGCCGAGGTCGGAGCGTGCGCGGCGACGCCGCGTGTCACGGGGCGTCGCGGTCGACTGGTTCTTCTTCGTCTTCGCCGGTCTCGCCGCCATCTGGCTCGCCTACCTCAGCCTCACCGAGTCGTTCCGCGTCGGCTGGTGGGGCATCCTCGTGGCGATCGCGTTCTGGGTGCTGCTCGCCTACCTCGTGCTGCCGCGCCTTCACCGCATCCTCACCACGATCTACGTGCCCGACTACTTCATCGGCCGCACCCGCACGAGCGACGGCCTGTTGGGCGACCCGGTCAACCTCGCCTTCGTCGGCGAGGCCGAGCAGATCAAGGCCGCCCTGCGCGCGGCGCGCTGGACCGAGGCCGACCCCGTCACCCTCGCCTCCTCGTGGCGCATCGTCACCTCGACCCTGACCCGCCGCAGCTACGGGGAGGCGCCGGTCAGCCCCCTGTTCCTCTTCGGGCGTCAGCAGGACTTCGCCTTCCAGCAGGAGGTCGACGGCAATCCCGCCAAGCGCCACCACGTGCGCTTCTGGCGCTGCCCCGACGACTGGCTGCTTCCCGGTGGCTACCGCGTCGACTGGCTCGCCGCCGGAACCTTCGACACCGCGGTCGGGCTGTCGCTGTTCACGCTGCAGATCACCCACCGCATCGACGCCGACACCGACATCGAGCGCGACCACATCGTCCGGTCGCTGCGCGAGGGGGCGCCGCAGGTCACGGTGAGCGTCATCGCCGACTTCTCCACCGGCTACCACTCGCGAAACGGCGGCGGCGACAGCATCCGCACCGACGGCAACCTCCCGGTCGTCGACGTCCGCAACGTGCCGGTTCCCTCGGCGCCGGCCAGAGGTGAGGTGAGCGCGTGAGGCACGAGGGGCATCCCAAGAAGCGAATGGCCTTCGAACCGGCCGAGCGCCTGCTCCAGGCTCCCGGTCACGACCCGAACATGAAGCGGCCGCCCACGATCGTCGCGGGCACCCTGCTGATCGTCCTCGGCGTCCTCGCCGGCGCGGCATGGATCATCGCCTCGTCGGGGGTGTGGCCGGAGTGGGTCGGAGAAGTCGCGGCGATCATCGGCGGCGACGACGTGCCGCGGCGCGTGGAGCAGAGCACCTTCCTTCTCTTCGCCGCGTTCGGCGGAGTGTTCCTCGCGCTCGAGGCGACGCTCGCGCTCCTGGTCTTCCTCGGTGCGAACTGGGCCCGGGTGCTGATCATGGTCTTGGCCGCCCTCACCATCTCCGTCGCGTTCGCGCGGTGGTGGTCGGAGGGCCAGGAGATCGAGATCACCACCACCTACGTCTCCCTCGGCATCGACATCCTCATCCTGCTCGCGCTGTCGAGCCGGAGCGCCGCGGCCTACGCGCGCCGCAAGGAGGCCCGCTGAACACCGCGTCGACGGCGGCGGACCTAGGGTGGGACCGTGTCGACCCCGCGTGATCCCCGTGGCCGCCGCCGCTTCCCGGCCGCCGTGTTCCGTCACGGCGCCGAGCCCGACGCACGCTTCACCCTCGCCAACGAGCGCACCTTCCTCGCGTGGATCCGCACCGCGCTCGCCCTCATCGCCGGCGGGGTCGCCCTCGAACTCCTGGGACTTCAGCTCCACCCGGGTCTTCGACTGGGGGCGAGCCTGGTGCTGGTCATCGTCGGGGTTGCCGTCCCCGGCCTCGCCTGGCTGAGCTGGATCCGCACCGAGAGGGCGCTCCGCGAGGCCGAGCCGCTGCCTTCCTCGCTTCTCGGGCCCGTGATCGCCGCCGCCGTCACGGTCGCCGGGGCCCTGGTGCTGCTGTCGATCCTGCTGGCATGAGCACGCTGTTCGACCCCGGCCTCCAGCCCGAACGCACCGAGCTGGCCTGGCGACGCACGGCCCTGGCGTTCGGCATCGGCTCGATCGTGGCGATGCGGTTGATCCCCGTCGTCTTCGGCAGCGCCTGGTGGGTGCTGCTGGGCGTGGCGGGACTCGTCGCCTCGGGCGCGATCTGGGTCTCCGCCGAGCGTCGGTACCGCGCCGTCAACGGCATCCTGCGCCGCGAGGGCGATCGAGGGCGGATGCCGGGGGCCGGCCTTCTGCTCGCGCTGGCGCTGTGCGCGGTGGGCGCGGGGGCACTCAGTCTCGCCGTCGTGGTCGTCGTCGCGCTCGCGCGCGGCTGATCAGACCTCGCGCGTCAGGCGCGACAGCTCCGCGACGAAGGCGTCGACGTCTGCCTCGGTGGTGTCGAACGAGCACATCCACCGCACTTCGCGGCGGGCGGCGTCCCAGTCGTAGAAGCGGAACTTCTGTCGCAGCCGGTCGGCGACCCCCTCGGGGAGGATCGCGAAGACACCGTTGGCCTGGGTGGGCTGGGTGAACTCCACTCCGGCGATCGAGCCGTCGGCCAGGCCCGCCTCGACTCCGCCGCGCAGGCGCTGGGCCATGGCGTTGGCGTGACGGGCGTTGCGCAGCCACAGATCGCCCTCCAGGAGGGCCACGAGCTGCGCCGAGACGAAGCGCATCTTGCTGGCCAGCTGCATGTTGAGCTTGCGCAGATAGGTCAGCCCCGCCGAGGCCTCCGGGTCGAGCACGACGATCGCCTCGCCGAGCATCGCTCCGTTCTTGGTGCCCCCGAAGCTCACCACGTCGACGCCCACCTCGCGCGTGAAGGCCCGCACCGGCAGATCGAGCGCGGCGGCGGCGTTGGCGATGCGTGCGCCGTCGAGGTGCAGCCGCATCCCGAGCGGGTGGATGTGGTCGGCGATCGCCCGGATCTCCTCCGGCGTGTACAGGGTGCCGAGCTCGGTGGACTGCGTGATCGAGACGACGAGGGGCTGGGCCCGATGCTCGTCGCCCCATCCCCACGCCTCGCGGTCGATGAGTTCCGGCGTGAGCTTGCCGTCGTCAGTGGGGACGGTGAGGAGCTTGATCCCCGCGACCCGTTCGGGCGCACCGCCCTCGTCGACGTTGATGTGGGCGCTGGATGCCGCGATCACCGCGCCCCAGCGGGGCAGCATCGACTGCAGTCCCACCACGTTGGCCCCGGTGCCGTTGAACACCGGGAACGCCTCGACGCCCTCACCGAAGTGGGCGGTGAACACCTGCTGGAGACGTTCGGTGTAGACATCCTCGCCGTAGGAGATCTGGTGGCCCTCGTTGGCGGCGGCGATGGCCGCGAGCACGTCGGGGTGGATGCCGGAGTAGTTGTCCGAGGCGAAGCCGCGCACGGCGGTGTCGTGGATGGTCGTCACGTCGATCAAGCCTAGGCGCACCGATCAGGCGTCGAGCGTGACGACCTCGTCGTTCACCGACGACGCCTCGGCGGCGAACAGCGAGACGAACGCGGCGGCGACGCGCTCCTCGAGACCTTCGAGGCTCTTCACGCGGAAGACCACGGCGGCGCTCGACGCCGGCTCACCGGCATCCCTCGCCGCCTTCGCCAGGCCCTGCGCGACAGCACGGCTCCATGCCTCGCTCGCCGCTTTCACCGCGGCGTAGTTCGCACCGCCGGCGAGGGGCCGCGCGACCGCCGTCGAGGAGATCATCGCCAGCCTCCCGACGGGGGAGGCCACCAGGTCGTCGAAGAACGCGCGCGTGGTGTGGCGGAGCGCGGTGAGCGAGGTCTCGAGCACGCGGTAGTCGTGGTCGCTCTGCCCGGCCAGCCCGCCGCCGCCGCGCCACCCGCCGACGAGATGGAGGATGCCGTCGACGCGGCCGTGCAGGGCGTGCACCCTCTGTGCGAGTTCGCGAACCTGCGCCTCGTCGCTGAGGTCGACCGTCTCGGTCGACACGCCGGGGACGACGGACGCGAGGGTGGCGAGCTTGTCGGGGTCGCGGCCGGCCACCACCACGTGCGCCCCTGCGGCGACGAGGGCCTCGGCCGCCACCCGGCCGACCGTGCTCGTGCCGCCGGCGAGCAGCACGACCCGGCCGGCGACGGTGTCAGTCATCCGTGCCCCGGATGCCGGCGGTCGACTCGATCACCGGACGCATCTTCTTCTCCAGCGCCTCGAAGAACATCGACAGCGGGAACTCGTCGTCCAGAACCGCATCGGTGTAGCCCTTCGGCGCGCCCGCGAGGATGTCGTCGGGTAGGCCCCGCGCCCAGCGCGACGCGGGGTGCGGGGTGAGGGTCTGGCGCACCAGGTCGTAGGCGGCGAGCCAGTGCGCCGTCTTCGGCCGATCGATCGAGCGCCAGTACAGCTCGTCGATCGCGTCGCCGAGGGCGACGACCGCGGCCGGCACGCCGTCCCAGTCGAAGGCGAGCGAGGTGTCGGTCCAGTGCAGCACGCCGCGCTGGTGGAGCCACGCGAACAGCAGCTGGCCGCCGAGTCCGTCGTAGTTGCGCACCCGCGAGCCGGTGATGGCGAAGCGGAAGATGCGGTCGAAGATCACCGCGTACTGCACCAGCACCGCGTGCTCGAGCATCTCGGCGTCGGTGGCGTCGAGCGTCTCGCCGGCCTCGACCCGCGCCCGCAGCCGTGCGGTGAGGCTGACGCACTCCCGGAACGCGGTGAGGTCGCACCGCAGTTCTTCCAGCGAGTAAAGGAAGTACGGCATGCGCTGCTTGATCATGAACGGGTCGAACGGCAGGTCGCCGCGCATGTGGGTGCGGTCGTGGATGAGGTCCCACATGACGAAGGTCTTCTCGGTCAGCCGCTGGTCGTCGAGCATGCGCGCGGCATCGGCGGGCAGCTCGAGTTTCGTGATCTCGGCGGCGGCCCGGGTGACCCGGCGATAGCGGGCGGCCTCGCGGTCCTGGAAGATCGCGCCCCAGGTGAAGGTCGGGATCTCGCGCATCGCCACCGTCTCGGGGAAGAGCACGGCGCTGTTGGTGTCGTAACCGGGGGTGAAATCCAGCAGCCGCAGCGACAGGAAGAGGCGGTTGGTGTACTCGGTCTCGAGCTGAGCGATGAACTCCGGCCAGATCACCTCGACGAGCACGGCCTCGAGGTGCCGGCTCGGCGAGCCGTTCTGGGTGTACATCGGGAAGACGACGAGGTGGCGCAGGCCGTCGACGCGGTGCTCCTGCGGCTGGAAGGCCACGAGCGAGTCGAGGAAGTCGGGCTCGGCGAAGCCGCCGTCGGCCCAGCGGCGAAGGTCGACGACGGATGCGGCGAGGTAGGCCTCGTCGTGAGGGAAGCGCGGTGCGAGGGCGGCGATGGCCTCGGCGACGGTGGTCACGAGCTCGCGGGCCCGCGCGTGCACCTGCGGATCGGGGATCGAACCGTCCTTCACCTGGAGGCCTTGGATCTCGACGGCTGCCGCTTTCAGGGCCAGCCACTCGGCCGAGGTCTCGACTCCGGACGCGGACAGCGACGCCGCGGGCGCAGGGATGACGGTGCTCATGCGCCTCAGTATAGGAAACATTCCTGCCCCGTGTCATTCCGGCAGGAGGAATTCCTGTCGTTGGGAAGCGCACTGCTACGCTCGGGCCATGACCGGAGGCGACGCGAACGGCCCGGGCCCCCGCCTCGACGACGACATCGACGCGGGGATCGTCTCGGTCGTGAGCACGAACGCCCGCGCGACACTGGCGGAGCTGTCCGCCGCGGTCGGCCTCTCGGTGTCGGCTGTGCAGACCCGCCTGCGGCGCCTGGAAGCGCGCGGGGTCATCACCGGGTATCGGGCGCAGGTCGACGCCGAAGCGGTCGGCAAGCCCCTCTCGGCGTTCGTGGAGATCACTCCGCTCGATCCCGGTCAGCCCGACGACGCCCCCGAGCGCCTGGAGCACCTCGCCGAGATCGAGGCGTGCCACTCCATCGCCGGCGACGCCAGCTACATCCTCTTCGTCCGCGTCGAGAGCCCGCGTCACCTCGAGACGCTGATCCGCGACATCCGTGCCGCCGCCCAGGTGAACACCCGCACCACCGTCGTGCTGCAGACCTTCTACGAGAACCGGCCGATCCGGGTGCCGCGGGGTACGGTCGACGGATGACGACCGCCGGTTCGGGCCTGCTCATCCTCCGCAACAGCCGGTCGGGGACAGCGGTGATCCGCACCGACCCCGCCGAGCTGTTCTCCGAGCGCCTTCCCGCGGCGCGCGTGCACGAGCTGGGCGAAGGTGAAGATCTGGCGGATGTCGTCGACGCGGCGTTCGCGGGAGGCGATGCGCCCACGGCGCTCGGCATCTACGGCGGCGACGGATCGGTCTCGCGCATGGCGGGCCTGGCGCGGCAGCACGGCGTCCCTCTGCTGGTGATGCCGGGAGGCACCTTCAACCACTTCGCCCGGTCGGCGGGCCTCGAGGACGTCGAGACCGCGGTCGAGGCGTACCTCGCGCGCGACACCGTCGAGGTGAGCGCCATGGAGGTCCGCGAAGGCGAGGGGGAGCCGGTGCTCGCCCTCAACGCCGCGTCGGTGGGCGCCTATCCCGAGCTGATCGAGGAGCGCGACACCCGGCGCCGCCGGCTCGGGAAGTGGCTCGGCGGCATCGTCGCCGCGTGGCGCACGATGCGCACCGCCGAGCCGCTCGACGTCATCCGCGACGGCCGGCGCGCGCGCGTCTGGTCGGTCTTCGTCGGCGTGGGCACGAACGATCCGAAGCGTGTCGCGACGATGCAGCGCGAGAACCTCGAGGATCCCGTCCTCGACATCCGCATCCATCACGCCCGGGGCACGCGCCTCCGCGCGATCGCCTCGCTCGCCTTCGGCAAGCGGACGGCGGCCGTGCTCCGTGCGGTGAGAGTGATGCCCGAGAAGCGCGACGTCGAGCGCCTCCTGGAGACCGGCTTCGCGATGACCGTGCGACCGGGCCCGGGTCGCCCCGAGGTCTGGGTGCACGACGGCGAGCTCGAAGAGCCGCTCGGCGAGGAGTTCACGCTGCACTTCACCGTGATCCCCGCCGCGCTGACGGTGTTCGCCCCGCGCCCGCGCTGACCCCGCGCCACCCCCTCTCCCCTCCCTCATCCGCGAGAGTGCAACGGGGCGCCGAGGACGCGGGTGAAACCCGGATGCTCGGCGCGCAGATGCACTCTCGCGGTCGAGAGCGACCTCGCGTCAGGAGTGCTGGGGGAAGCCCAGGTTGATGCCCCCGTGCGACGGGTCGAGCCACCGGCTCGTCACGGCCTTCTCCTGCGTGAAGAAGTCGAACCCGTGCGGGCCGTAGGCCTTGGCGTCGCCGAACAGCGACGCCTTCCACCCGCCGAAGGAGTGGTAGGCGACCGGCACGGGGATCGGCACGTTCACGCCGATCATCCCCACCTGCACCTCGTGCTGGAACCGCCGGGCCGCGCCACCGTCATTCGTGAAGATCGCGGTGCCGTTGCCGAACGCGCCGGAGTTGATCAGCTCGAGCCCCTCCTCGTAGCCGTCCACGCGCACGACCGAGAGCACCGGTCCGAAGATCTCGTCGCGGTACGCCGCCGAGGAGGTGGGCACCCGGTCGATGAGGGTCGGCCCGACCCAGAAGCCGTTGGGGTCGCCGTCGACCTCGATGCCGCGCCCGTCGACCACGACGTCCGCGCCGTCTCCGGCGGCGACGTCGACGTACGACGAGACCTTGTCGCGGTGCGCCGCGGTGATCACCGGACCCATGTCGCAGCCCCGCGTGCCGTCGCCGGTCCGCAGCGTCGCCATCCGCTCCGAGATCTTCTCCACCAGCGCGTCGGCGACGGCGTCGACGGCGAGAACGACCGAGATCGCCATGCACCGCTCGCCCGCCGAGCCGAAGCCGGCGTTCACCGCCGCATCGGCGGCGAGGTCGAGGTCGGCGTCGGGAAGGACCAGCATGTGGTTCTTCGCTCCGCCGAGAGCCTGCACGCGCTTGCCGTGGCGGGTTCCGGTCTCATAGACGTAACGGGCGATCGGGGTGGACCCGACGAAGGAGATCGCACGCACCTCGGGGTGCTCGAGCAGCGCGTCGACGGCCACCTTGTCGCCGTGGACGACGTTGAGCACGCCGTCGGGCAGGCCCGCCTCGGTGAGGCGCTCGGCCATCCAGTTCGCCGCCGTCGGGTCCTTCTCGCTGGGCTTGAGCACCACGGCGTTTCCTGCCGCGAGAGCGATCGCGAAGAACCACATCGGCACCATCGCGGGGAAGTTGAACGGGCTGATGATCCCGACGACGCCGAGGGGCTGACGCAGGGTGTACACGTCGATGCCGGTCGAGACGTTCTCGGAGTACGCCCCCTTGGTGAGGTGCCCGAGTCCGCAGGCGAACTCCACGACCTCCAGGCCGCGCGCGATCTCACCCTGCGCGTCGGAGATCACCTTGCCGTGCTCGGACGTGAGGATCGCGGCGAGCTCGTCCTTGCGCTGATTCACCAGCTCGCGGAAGGCGAACATCACCTGCTGGCGTTTGGCGATGCTGGCGTTCTTCCACTCCGCCGCGGCGGCCGAGGCGACCTGGACCACGTGGTCGACGTCGTCGGCGGTGGCGAAGCGCACCTCCTTCTGCACCGCGCCGAGCGCGGGGTTGTACACCGGGCCGGTGCGGTCGCCCGCTCCCGCCCAGGGGGCGCCTCCCACCCAGTGATCGAGGATCGCGGTCGCGGACGGCGTCGTCTGCTCCAGAGTCGTGGTGTCGGTCATCTCATCCTTTCGGTGGGTCCCCTCGTGAGGGACACGTGGTTCGAGTGTGTCGTCAGAGGCGCACGGTCGCGAGCGCGGCGTCGTAGATCTCCAGCGCTTCGGCGACCTCGTCGGCGGTGACCACGCAGGGCGGCACGACGTGGATGCGGTTGTCGGCGGTGAACGGCAGCAGGCCCCGCGCCATCAGGTCTTTCTTCAGCGCGCCGATGCCCGAGGCCGGCAGCGGCTCGCGGGTCTCGCGGTCGGCGACCAGCTCCATCGCCCAGAACACGCCTTCGCCGCGCACCTCGCCGATGACCTCGTGCTTCTCGGCGAGGGCGAGGAGCCCGGGGCCGATCGCTTCGGCGCCCATGCGGCGGGCGTTGTCGACGATGCCCTCCGACTCCATCGCATCCAGGGCCGCGATGATGGATGCCGCGGCGAGCGGGTGTCCGCTGTAGGTGAGTCCGCCGGGGAAGACCCGCTCGTCGAACGTGGCGGCGATCTCGTCGGAGATGATCACCCCGCCGACCGGCACGTAGCCGGAGTTGACACCCTTGGCGAAGGTGATGAGGTCGGGCACCACGTCGTAGCCGTCGAACGCGAACCAGCGGCCGGTGCGTCCGAAGCCCGCCATCACCTCATCGAGGATGAGGAGGATGCCGTAGCGGTCGGCGAGTTCGCGCACCCCGGCGAGGTAGCCGGGCGGCGGCAGCAGCACCCCGGCGGTGCCGGGCACCGATTCCAGCAGCAGGGCGGCGATGCTCGCCGGCCCTTCGGCCTGGATGACGCGTTCGAGGTGATGGAGCGCCCGTGCGCTCTCCTCTTCGGGCGTCGTCGCCCAGAACTCCGAGCGGTAGAGATACGGGCCGAAGAAGTGCACGTGCCCGCGGGCGTACTCGTTCGGGATGCGACGCCAGTCGCCGGTCGCGACGATCGCCGCCCCCGTGTTGCCGTGGTACGAGCGGTAGGTCGACAGCACCTTCTCACGTCCCACCTCGCCCTTGGCGGCGGCGTGGAGCCGCGCCATCCGGATGGCGTTCTCGATCGCATCCGCTCCGCCGTTGGTGAAGAAGACCCGGTTCATCCCCTCGGGGGCGCGGGCGACGATGCGGGCGGCGGCCTCGCCGCGCTGCAGGTTGGCCGTCGCGGGACCGATGGTCGCCAGGCGCCCGGCCTGCTCCTGGATGGCGGCGACCACCGCGGGATGCTGGTGACCGATGTTGACGTTGACGAGCTGGCTCGAGAAGTCCAGCATCCGATTGCCGGCGTGATCCCAGACCGTCGTCCCCGACCCGCCGGCGATGACGGGAAGGTCGAGCCCGGCCTGCGCTGACCACGAGTGGAAGACATGCGCGCGATCGAGCTCCTTGGCTCGGACGTCGAGATCGGTCTGGATGTCGGTGGTCATGCTGTCTCCTCATCGATGAGCGCGGTCCCACCCGCGAGACCGCCCTGCGGCGACGAGACCCACTGCGGCGAACGTCGTCTCGGCGCGCATATGCAGTCTCGCTGATCGCGGGCGTGTTGGGGAGAGGGTCGCGCCGAGCCGGCTCCGTCTCAGGCGCCGAGGAGCATGAGCGCGTGGTAGAGCACGTACGCCGGCCACACGATCGCCTGGAGGAGTCCGAGGATGAACCCCCAGAACGATCCGTCCGACACCGAGACGAAGTAGATGGCCGCGCCGATGTACGCCAGGAAGAAGAAGAAGCCCCACGCGCCGGAGTTCACGACGGTGACACGACTGTCGGATGCCACGAGCTGACCTCACTTCTCCCTCGCCCCGCCGGTCACCTCCATGATCGCGTCGCGTGCGACGCGGCTCCGGGCCCAAGGTCCCGCGAGACTGCACTGCGGCGTCAAGACCGATCGCGGCGCTCTCGGTTCGACGTGCACATGCAGCCTCGCGGGCGAAGGATGGTGCGGCGGGGCCTAGTTGCCGCCCTCCTGCAGTTCAACCTCGATGGGTTCGAACGACTCGCCGAACACGTCGACGCCGTCGGCCTCCAGCTCGTCGAGCGCCTGCTGGATGTACTGGTTGTCGTATGCCGTCGCCGGTGGCTCTTCGGTGATGAGGCGCGCCCCGGTCTCGTTGACCGCGGCGAGGGCCCCCTCGACGGTCTGAGCCCATGCGGCCTCGTCGATGATGCCGATGCCGTCGGCCGCGGGCCAGATGAGCTTGTTGGTCTCGTTCATCATCCACAGCTCGTGGCTCGGGCCCCACCCCGACCCCGACGCCAGGGTGATGTCGGCGGCCTCCTCGGGGTTGTCGCGCGCGTACGCCCACCCCTTGATGACCGCCTTCAGGAACGCCACGGCCGTCTCGGCGTACGCCTCGTCGGACTCCAGACGCTCGGTGTCGGCCCAGATGGCGTCCTGCAGCATGGCTCCGACCGTGTCCTGGTAGCTGATGACCGAGAAGTCCTCGGGCTGGTACAGCTCACCGGTGTCGGGGTCGACGGTCTCGAGCAGCTGGGCGTACTCGTTGTAGGTCATCGCCTGCGCCGCGTCGATGTCGCCCTGCAGGAAGGCGTTCATGTTGAAGTCCTGCGTGATGATCTCCACGGTCGTGGAGTCCAGCCCCTCGGCGGCCATCGCCGCGAAGATCTCCCACTCGTTGCCGAACCCCCACGAGCCGATCCGTTTGCCCTCGAAGTCGGCGACCGACTCGATGCCCGCATCGGCCCACGAGACCTGGAGGGTGCCCGAGCGCTGGAAGATCTGGGCGATGTTCGTGAGGTTGGCCCCCGCCTCGATCGAGCCGAGCACCTTCGGCACCCAGGCGATGGCGAAGTCGACGTCGCCGGCGGCGAGGGCGTCCTGCGGCACGATGTCGCCGCCGGACGGGATGATCTCCACCTCCAGGCCCTCCTCTTCGAAGAAGCCCTGATCGGCGGCGGCGAAATAGCCGGCGAACTGCGCCTGCGGCAGCCACTGCAGCTGGAGCGTCACCGGGGTCAGCTCGCCGTCGGAGCCGTCGCCCGAGGCGTCACCCGAACCCGAATCAGAGCCGCCGCCCGAGCAGGCGGTGAGGACGAGCGCCGCGGTCAGCGCGGCAGCTCCGGCCGCGAGCCCGCGGCGTGTGCTGTGTCTCATGGTGGTTCCCTTCGAATCCCCTCCGGGATCACGTCGTGCGATGGGATGGTGCGGTGCCGGCCCCGCCGGGTGCGGGGACGCTGTCGGGGGCGGGCGTCATCGCGCACCCCCGGGAGAGAGGCGGCGCAGGACCAGACGTTCGAGCGCCGCGGTGGCCAGGAAGAACACGAGCCCCAGCGCGATGGCTGCGGCGACGTAGGCCCACGCGCGCGCATAGGCGCTCGTGGCCGCCGAGGTGGAGATGAAGCTCCCCAGGCCTCCGCGGGGCCCGCCGAAGTACTCGGCCACCAGGGCGGAGATGACCGCGAGCGAGCTGGCGATCCGGATGCCGGTGAGAAGGAACGGCGCGGCCGTCGGGAGCGTCACCACGCGGAAGGCCTGCGATGAGCTGGCGGCGTAGCTGCGCATGAGGTCGCGGTGCACAGGTCGGGTCTGACGAAGGCCGCGGAGGGTGTTGACGAAGACGGGAACGAACGACGCCAGGGCCGCGATCGCCTGCCGCCCGAACTGGCTGTCGGCACCGAACATCGAGTTCAGGACCGGGGCCAGCGCCACGATCGGCACGACGGCGAGCGCGGCGACGACCGGCGCCGACATCCCGTCGACGGCCTGCCACCGTGCAGCGAGGGCCGCCAGCACCACGGCGAGGACGGTGCCGACGACGAGTCCGAGCAGCGCGTTCGTGCCGGTGACGAAGGTCGCGTCGGCGATCGCGGGGGCGAAGGCGATGAACTCCTCCGCGATGGCCGCGGGACTGGGAAGCAGGTAGTCCGAGACGCCGACGACCCCGACGAGCAGCTGCCACACGCCGAGGAAGACCAGCCCGACGACGATCGGGGCGATGATCCGGAGGCGCTCGGCGGTCGCGGCTGTCATCGCATCTCCCGGGTCGCGGCGCGCTCGCCGTCGGTCTCGCCGTGGAGGGCCGCGCGCACCGCGGTGACGCTGTCGAAGAAGACGGATGCCTCGCGCAGGGCCTCATCGCGACGGGTGGCCCCGAAGCTCACATCCACCACCGAGGTGATCCGTCCCGGGCGCGGCGACATCACGACCACCCGATCCGAGAGGAAGACCGCCTCGGGGATGGAGTGGGTGACGAAGACCACGGCCGCGCCGGTCTCGGTCGCGATGCGCGCGAGCTCGGTCTGCATGCGCTCGCGCGTCATCTCGTCCAAGGCGCCGAACGGCTCATCCATCAGCAGCAGCCGCGGCTGTTCGGCGAGGGCGCGCGCGATCGCGACACGCTGCTGCATCCCTCCTGACAGCTGGTCCGGGTACCGGTCGGCGAAGTCGGTGAGGCCGACCATCTCGGTGAGCTCGGCCACGCGCGCTCGCCGATCGGCGGCGCCGACGCCGTGGATCTCGAGGGGCAGAGCGATGTTCGCCGCCACGGTGCGCCAGGGGAGGAGGCCCGCCTGCTGGAAGGCGATGCCGTAGTCCTGGTCGCGGCGGGCGCGGGAGGGGTCTTTGCCGAAGACCTCGATGCGCCCCGATGACGCGGTGTCGAGGTCGGCGATGAGACGCAGGAGCGTCGACTTGCCGCAGCCGGACGGGCCGATCAGCGAGACGAACTCGCCGGGGGCGACGGTGAGGTCGACGGCGGTGAGGGCGTGCACCTCACCCGACGCCGAGGCGAAGGTCTTGGTCACGTCGGTGACCGAGACCGCTGCTGTCGTGGTGACCGGTGGGGCGGTGGGGGTGGGGGCGCTCATGCGGTGACCTCGCCTCGTCGATAGTTCTTCAGGATGACGCCGAGGACCGCGATCGACCCGGCGGCGATGAGCCCGAGGGCCACAGCGCCGAAGATCGGGCCCCAGGCCTTGGCGGGGTCGCCCGAGGCCTGGCCGGCGAACTGGATGAGGAGCCGGCCGATCCCGCCCTGGAGGCCCGTGGACACCTCGGCGACGACCGCGCCGACCACGGCGTTCGCCGCCCCGAGGCGCAGGGCCGGCAGGAGGTAGGGCACCGCGGCGGGGAGCCGCAGGCGCCAGAGGGTCTGCCAGTATCCGGCGGAGTAGGTGTGGAAGAGCTCGGCATGGAGGCGTTCGGGGGACTGCAGCCCGCGGAGGGCGCCGACGGCGATGGGGAAGAACGCGAGGTACGAGGCGATGACGGCCACCGACATCCAGTCCTGCCACTGGGCGCCTGCGATCTCGATCCGCGATCCCCAGCTGCGGACGATCGGCGCGAAGGCGATCAGCGGAACGGTCTGGCTGAGGATGATCCAGGGGAGAAGTCCCCACTCCGCCAGCTGCCAGCGCTGCATCACCAGGGCGAGCGCCATGCCGACCACGAGGCCCACGAGCCATCCGGCCGCTGCGATCCCCAGCGTGGTGAGGGCGGCGAGGGCCACCGCCGCCCAGAGCGGCGGAGAGCCGTCCTGCCGGGTGACGGGTTCTGCGAGACGGATCACCATGTCCCAGACGTGGGGCATCGCGAGGTCGGTGGTGCGCGGGAGGACGCGCACGTCGCCGACGAGCACCCCGTTCTCGGGCGCCAGGAGCTTGTACGCCTCCCACAGCAGGATGACCGCGGCGACCCCGACGACGCCCCACAGCCACGCCGCGCCCCGGCGGCCACCGCGTGGCCCGCCGGGGCGTGCGGCCCGGACAGATGTGGACCGGCTGGCGGCGGTGACGACGTCGGGCGCGACATCCGTTCTCGTCATCCCGACCTCACTTCTTGGCCGCCACGTGCGCCTGCAGAGCCGGGATCACGGTCTCGCCGTAGACGCGGAGGGTCTCCTCCTTGTTGTCGTGCTGCAGGTACCCCGCGAACTGGGTGACTCCGAGGGCCCGGAGCTGCTCGAGTTTGGCGATGTGCTCCTCGGCGGTGCCGAGGATGCAGAACCGCTCGACGATCTCGTCGGGCACGAAGTCGACGTGGTCGTTGTCGGCCTTGCCGTGGGTGTTGTAGTCGTACCCGGTGCGCCCCGCGATGTAGTCGGTGAGGGCGTCGGGAACGGCCCCGTGCTGACCGTACTTGGCCACGATGTCGGCGACGTGGTTGCCGACCATGCCCCCGAACCACCGGCACTGCTCGCGCATGTGCGCGCGGTCGGTGCCGATGTACATCGGAGCGGCCACGCAGAACGCGATGCTGTCGGGATCGCGTCCGGCTGCCTCCGCGGCGTCCCGCACGGTCGTGATCATCCACGCGGCGATGTCGACGTCGGCCAGCTGCAGGATGAAGCCGTCGCCGACCTCGCCGGTGAGCTTCAGGGCGAGCGGACCGTAGGCGGCGACCCACACATCGAGCTCCGACCCGCGGCTCCAGGGGAACTGCAGGGTCGCACCGTTGTACTCCACCGGGCGCGAGTTGCCGAGCTCGCGGATGACGTGGATCGACTCCCGCAGCTCCTTCAGCGTCGTGGGCTTGCCGTTCGTCACCCGCACGGCCGAGTCACCCCGGCCGATGCCGCAGATGGTGCGGTTGCCGTACATCTCGTTGAGGGTCGCGAACACCGAGGCGGTGACCGTCCAGTCGCGGGTGGCGGGGTTCGTCACGAACGGCCCGACGATCACGCGCTTGGTCTCGGCGAGGATCGCCGAGTGGATGACGTACGGCTCCTGCCACAGCAGGTGCGAGTCGAAGGTCCACACGTGACTGAACCCGTGCGCCTCGGCGAGCTTGGCCAGCTGCACCGTGCGGGCCGCGGGCGGATTGGTTTGCAGGACGACACCGAAATCCATGGCCGTCACACCAGGTACTGGCTGAGGCCACGGCGCAGGTACTGCCCGTCGCCCTTGCCGCCGTGGTAGGTGCCGCCGTCGACGATGACCTTGCCCCGGGAGATGACGGTGTCGACGTGCCCGTCGATCTCGAAGCCCTCCCACGCCGAGTGATCCATGTTCATGTGGTGGCTGGCCGCAGAGATGGTGGTGTGCCCGTGGGGGTCGTAGACCACGACGTCGCCGTCGGCGCCGGGCTGGATCACCCCCTTCTTGCCGTACAGGCCGAACATCCGCGCCGGCGTCGTGGAGGTCAGTTCCACCCAGCGCTCGAGCGTGATCTTCCCGGTGACGACGCCCTGGTACATCAGGTCCATGCGGTGCTCGACCGAGCCGATCCCGTTGGGGATCGCGCGGAAGTCATCCTTCCCCAGCTCCTTCTGCCCCTTCATGCAGAACGGGCAGTGGTCGGTGGAGACCATCTGGATGTCGTTCGTGCGCAGGGCTTGCCACATGTGGTGCTGATGGCCCTCGCTGCGGCTGCGCAGCGGCGTGGAGCACACCCACTTCGCGCCCTCGAACTGACCCCACTCCTCGCTGAAGGCGCCCAGCTGCTCCTCGAGCGAGAGGTAGAGGTACTGGGGGCAGGTCTCGCCGAAGACGTTCCAGCCCTGATCGCGGGCCCAGGCCAGCTGGTCGACGGCCTGCTTGGCGCTGACGTGCACCACGTACAGCGGGGCGCCGGTGAGGTTCGCCAGCATGATCGCGCGGTGGGTGGCCTCCTCCTCCATCTGCCATGCGCGGGCGATGCCGTGGTAATACGGCGCCTTCTTGCCGACCTCGGCGAGCTGGGCGGCCAGCACGTCGATGGCGGGGCCGTTCTCGGCGTGCATCATCGTCAGCAGGCCCGTGTCGGCCGACTTCTGCATCGCCCGCAGGATCTGGGCGTCGTCGGAGTAGAACACCCCGGGGTAGGCCATGAAGAGCTTGAAGCTCGTCACCCCCTCGTCGATGAGGGAGTCCATCGCCCGGAGCGAGTCGTCGTCGACCCCGCCGATGATCTGGTGGAACCCGTAATCGATCGCGCAGTTGCCGGCGGCCTTCTCGTGCCACGCGGCGAGTCCGTCTTCGACGCGCTCGCCGTAGCGCTGCACGGCGAAGTCGATGATGCTCGTCGTCCCGCCCCATGCTGCGGCACGCGTGCCGGTCTCGAAGGTGTCCGAGGCGGCGGTGCCCCCGAACGGCAGCTCCATGTGGGTGTGGGCGTCGATGCCGCCCGGGATCACGTACTTGCCGGTCGCGTCGATGACGGTGTCCACGGATGCCGCCAGGTCGGTGCCGAGCAGCTGCGAACCGGGTGCCAGCACCGCGACGATGGTCTCGCCGTCGATGAGCACGTCGGCGTCGCCGCGGCCGGTCGCGGAGACGACGGTGCCTCCGGTGATGAGTGTGGTGGTCATGAAGTGATCTCCTTGGTTGTTGCTGCGCGGCGCAGGCAGCGCCGACGCATGCCCCCGCGTCGGCCTTCGGCTGGCGCTCCCGCCAGACCCGATGCCAGCGTCGGCGCTGCCTGCGCCGCTCCGCTCGTCCGCGTGCTCATGTCGATGGGTATGGATGTCAGGGGCGGGCGATCTTCGTGTAGGAGTCGGGGCGACGATCGCGGTAGAACTGCCAGTCGTCGCGCATCTCCCGCACCATCTCCATGTCGAGGTCGCGCACGAGGATCTCCTCCTCGGTGCCCGAACCGCGCTCGCCGACGAAGTTCCCCCGCGGGTCGATCACCTGGCTGGTGCCGTAGAAGTCCACCGCGAGGTCGCCGTACTCGTTGTCCTCGCGGCCCACCCGGTTGGGCTGCAGCACGAAGTAGCCGTTGGCGACCGCGGCCGCGGGCCCCTCCACCTCCCAGAGCCGGTTCGACAGGCCGGGCTTGGTGGCGTTGGGGTTGAACACCATGTGCGCGTCGTTCAGGCCGAGTTCGCGCCACCCCTCCGGGAAGTGCCGGTCGTAGCAGATGTACATGCCGATCCGGCCGACAGCGCTGTCGAAGACGGGGTAGCCGAGGTTTCCCGGACGGAAATAGAACTTCTCCCAGAACCGGTCGAGGTGGGGGAGGTGGTGCTTGCGGTACTTCCCGAGGATGGTGCCGTCGGCATCGACCAGAACCGCGGTGTTGTAGTACACCCCGGTCTCGGCCTCCTCGTAGATGGGCAGGACCATCACGGTGCCCAGCTCCTTGGCGAGCGCGGCGAAGCGCTGCACGATCGGGCCGTCGGCGGCCTCGGCGAAGCGGTAGTACTTCTTGTCCTGCGTGATCCCGAAGTAGGGCCCGTAGAACAGCTCCTGGAAGCACACCACCTGTGCGCCCTGTGCGGCGGCATCCCGAGCGAAGCCCTCGTGCTTGTCGAGCATCGACTCCTTGTCGCCGGTCCAGGTGGTCTGTGTGATCGCTGCGCGCACCGTCGTCATCTACGCATCTCCATCCGTGTCGTCCAGTACTTCTTCGTGCTGACGCCGACGGGGACCGGTGTCGGGACCGTCCGGTGAGTACTCACCCCGTGGACTGATCCTTCTTCCCGGACGTTTCCCGCCGGTTTCGGCCTGTGTCCGGACAGTAAAGCCTCGGCCGCGCGCCCACAAGGGGCGGTGTCCGCGTCGCGGAGATACATCGGAGGGCGGATGCCACGCGGCATCCACTCCTCTAGCGTGAAACGGTGTTCCGACCGCTTCGTCCCCTCCAGACCGCGACCGACATCGCGCTGGCGGCCGGCTTCTTCTTCGTCGCCGTCGTCTTCGAGCTGAACGCGGGTGTCGGGGTGCTCGGGCCACCCACCGGGACGCTGACCGTGCTCGGGGTCGTCGGTTACGTGCTGCTGTTCAGCGTGGCGCTGGGGTTCCGCCGGTTCTCGCCGGGGGTGGCGCTGGCACTGGCGTGGGCGGGCGCTGTTCTGCAGATGAGCCTGCTGCGCGGGCCGAGCCTGGTCGACGTCGCGATCTTCGGCGTGCTCTACGCCACGGCGGCCTACGGCAGCATCCGCGTGTTCTGGGCCGGGCTCGCGTCGGCGGTGACGGGCGCCATCGTGATCACCCTCTATCTGTACCTCGGGCCGCTCTCCTCGGCGCCCCTCGACCTGTCGGTGCTGCCCATCGCGGTGATCGTGCTCGGAGGAGCGACCTTCGCGCTGATGCTCGCCTGGACCTGCGGAGCCCTCGTACGCACCGCGCGGCGCGCGCGCGAGAACCGCCTCGCCCAGGAGCGCGCCGAGGAGGAGGCGCGGTCGGAGTTCGAGCGCGCGCGGATCGCGCGCGACATGCACGACGTCGTCGCCCATTCGCTGGCGGTGGTCGTCGCTCAGGCCGATGGGGCGCGGTACGCCGCCGCGGCCGATCCGCAGGCGGCGACCGCCGCCCTGCAGACGATCTCGTCGACGGCTCGCGCCGCGCTCGCCGACGTGCGGCTGCTGCTGACGCAGCTGCGCCACAGCCAGGGCGACGGCCCGCAGCCGAGCCTGGCCGACCTCGAGGAGCTGTGGGCGCAGGTGCGCGCCGCGGGTGTCGACCTGCGCGTCGACATCGACCCCGCCCCGCCGGGCGAGCCGCCGGCATCGGTGCAGATCGCCGTGTACCGCATCCTGCAGGAGGCGCTGACGAACGCGCTCCGGCACGGGGAGGCGGGCGGCCCGGTCGACGTGCAGCTGTCGTGGGGCGCGAAGCGTGTCGACCTCACCGTGAGCAACCCCGTCGCGGCCGGGTCATCGGTCCCGACCCGCACGGGGCACGGGGTGATCGGCATGCGCGAGCGCACCCAGCTCGCGGGCGGAGAGTTCTCCGCGGCAGAGGAGACTGGCGCGTTCACCGTACGGGCCTGGATCCCGGTGGAGGTTCCGGCATGACCCGCTCCCGGCCGCGCACCCCTCGGCCGCGCACGACCGCGGGTCGCGCGAAGGGGACAAGGCCGTGATCCGCGTCGTGCTGGTCGACGATCAGGCGCTCTTCCGGGCGGGGATTCGCATGGTTGTCGACTCTCAGCCCGACCTCGAGGTCGTCGGCGAAGCCGCCGACGGACGCGAGGCGCTCGCGGTCGTGCGGTCGGCGCGGCCCGACGTGGTGCTGATGGACATCCGGATGCCGGTGATGGACGGCCTCGCCGCCACCGCCGAACTGCTGCGTGATCCCGATCCGCCGCGGGTGGTGATGCTGACCACGTTCGACCTCGACGAAGCTGCGGCGCGGGCGATCCGCGGGGGCGCGAGCGGATTCCTGCTGAAAGACGCCGACCCCGAGTTCCTGCTGGCCGCGATCCGCACCGTGCATGCGGGGTCGGCGGTGATCGCCGCCTCGGCGACCCGTGATCTGTTCGCCCGTTTCGCCGATGCCGCGCCGCGGGCAGTACCGGCCGCGTTCGGCGAGCTGACCGAGCGCGAACGCGAGATCTTCGCGCTCGCCGCGCGCGGGCTCTCCAACGCCGAGATCGCCGCCCGGGAGTACCTCTCGGAGGCCACGGTCAAGACGCACATCAGTCGCATCCTGACCAAGCTCGCGCTCCGCGATCGCGTGCAGCTGGTGGTCTTCGCCTTCGAACACGGCCTCGCCTGAGCGCAGCGCGTCGAAACGCCCCGCGCCCGACCAGCAGGGCCGCCCCGCGTCATCCTTCCGATGTACACGGATCGGCCGCGGGGCCGACGCGCCCGCACCCCGCTGATTCCTAGCGTCGAAGGCATGCACATCTCCTCCACAGACCTGGGACTGGCTGCCCGGGTGCAGCAGCTGACCAAGACCTACGGCACGGGCGACAGCGCGGTACGCGCGCTCGACGGCGTGACCATCGGCATCCGCCGCGGCGAGTTCACCGCGATCATGGGGCCGTCCGGCTCGGGCAAGTCCACGCTCATGCACGTCATGGCAGGACTCGACGCCCCGACGTCGGGCCGTGCGTGGCTCGGCGACACCGAGATCACCGGCCTGACCGACCTCGAGCTCACCATCCTGCGGCGCCGGCGCGTCGGGTTCGTCTTCCAGGCGTTCAACCTCGTGCCCACCCTCGACGCCCTGGGCAACATCCTCCTGCCCTTCGACCTCGACGGAAGGCGTCCCTCTGCGCTTGAGCGCGCGCGCATCGACCGGCTCGTCGCATCGCTCGGGCTTGCCTCTCGGCTCGGCCACCGTCCGCACCAGCTCTCGGGCGGCCAGCAGCAGCGCGTCGCGATCGCCCGCGCCCTCGCCACCGCCCCCGACGTGGTGTTCGCCGACGAGCCGACCGGCAACCTCGATTCCCGCAGCGGCCGCGAGGTGCTGCGCCTCCTCGCCGATGCCAGCCGGGAGCACGGCCAGTCCATCGCGATGGTCACCCACGACCCTGTGGCAGCCAGCCACGCCGACCGCGTGATCGTGCTCGGCGACGGCCGCATCGCCGCCGACAAGCCGCGACAGAGCGCCGAGGAGATCTCGGCCTTCCTCCTCGCCGGCGAGCTGTCGGGCCCCGCATCCGCGCAGGTGACGGCATGAGCGCGGTCGCCCTGGCGGACGACAGAACAGACCGGATGTCGCGGACCGCCGCCCCGCGATGGGCGTTCCTGCGCGAACGCGGCATGGGCGCGAGCATCCTCGTCGCCGGCATCTCGAGCGCCTTCGGTGTTCTCCTCGTCTCGGTCACGGGGTTCCTCGCTGCGATCCTCCGCGCCGACCCCTACCTCGGAGACAGCGGGACGCTGGCGTTCGTGCTGAGCTTCCTCACCGTCATCCTCGTCGGCGTCGCGGTCTACGTGGCCGGGATCGTCACCGCGAACACCTTCGCCACGGTGATCGCCGGGCGCACCCGACAGATCGCGCTCATGCGCCTCATCGGCGCCTCGGCGCGCGCGCAGCGTCAGGAGGTCGCCCGGCAGGGACTCGTCGTCGGCGTCATCGGCGCTCTCGGCGGCCTCGTCGCCGGTACCGGCGTCGCCGCGCTCGGCGTGGTCGTCGGCACCGAGCTGCTCGGGCTCGACGGCGTCTCGTACGGTGTCGTCACCGGAGAACTGCTCGTGCCCGCGACGATCGTCGCGCTCACCACCTGGGTCGCGGCGTGGGCCGGATCGCGGCGGGTGCTGACCGTCACCCCGATGCAGGCCCTCGGGGGCGCCGTCGAGGTCACGCGTGAGGAGGTCGTCCGTCGCACCGGGCGCAACCTCACCGCCGTCGCGCTGTTCGCGGTCGGCGGTGCGCTCCTCGCGGCCGGCATCGCGCTCGGGCTCGTCACTCCGCTGGGGGTCGCGGTCGCGTTCATCGGCGGCATCTTCTCCTTCACCGGCATCGCGCTGGGGGCGAGCCTTCTCATGCCGCCGGTCCTGCGGCTGATCGGTCGGCTGTTCGGCGGGTCGGCCACGGCGCGGCTGGCCGCCGAGAACGCGCTCCGCTACCCCGAGCGCTCGAGCCGTATGGCGATCGGGGTGGTGATGGGGGTGACGCTCGTGACGATGTTCGCCGTGGCCATCGAGTCGACCAAGGCCGTGCTCACCGCGTCGGCGGGCGGTGAGCTGCCGAGCGAGATGGCAGCGGTGCTCGACACCTTCGCCGCGGTGATGATGGTGCTCGTCGCGATCTCGGCGGTGATCGCCGCCGTGGGTCTGGTCAACCTCCTCACCCTGGGCGTCGTGCAGCGCCGTCGCGAGCTCGGACTCCTCCGCGCCCTCGGCCTGACGGCGCCCCAGGTGCGCCGGGTCGTGCTGCTCGAAGCCGCGCACCTCACCATCGCCGCCCTCGCGACCGGTCTCGTCCTCGGCGTCGCCTACGGGTGGGCCGGCGCGCAGTCGCTGCTCGGCTCTGTGCCCGGCGACCCGAGCCTTCCGCCGGGGCCGGCCTTCGTGTGGCCGGCGGTGCCGCTCGTTCCGGTGCTCATCGTGGTCGCGGCGACCGCGGTGCTCACCCTCGTGGCCGCGGTGGTGCCCACGCGCCTTGCGACGCGGGTCGCGCCGGTCGAGGCGCTCGCCGAGTGACGTGCCGCGCGCGCCGCACCACCCGCGGCCGGGGTGGGTGCGGCGGCTGCGACGAATCGAGCGGGGCGGGCGGTCAGGCGCCCGCCGCCGGATCCTCCGGTGCCGGCTCGTGCGCCCACGTCGGGGCGAGTGCGCGGATGCGTGCCGCGCGCCACTGCCACGCCGCCCAGAGGCCCGGCCAGAGCACCGGCGCGGCCGCCCCGCCGATGACGAGGCGGTCGCGCCACAGGGTCTTCGTCGGGTCGCCGGGCGCCGGCGACACCGCCATCTGGTGGTCCCAGACGTCGAGGGCCGCGAGCGGCCCGGAGATCGGGATGCCGCTGTCGCGGAAGATGCGGATCGGCCCGTCCGGGCCCTTCATCGTCCGGTCGCTCGCGTGGATGATCTGGCGGCCGAGCGACACCCGCCCGCCGAGGCTCATCTCGACCCCGACCTCCGCTCCCGGCTCCCAGGCGGTCGGGAGCGCGTCGGGTTCGAGGGGTGCCAGCTGCACCAGCGGGCCGTACAGTTCCGCAACCGCGCGCGGGGAGTGCAGCGCCCGCCAGGCGGCATCCGCATCGCAGTCGATGACGAGCTTGAGCATGATCCGCATGTGCCCACTCTGTCATTCCGCGTCGCCCGCCTCGCCCGTTTAGGCTGACGGAATGGCCTCGCCCTTCGATCAGTCCCGGTATCAGGTGCGTCTGGACTGGGGGCTCGACGCCCTCGCGCGCCTCGCGCCCGCCGACATCGTGGTCGTCGTCGACGTGCTCCGCTTCTCCAGCACCGTGATCGACGTGGTCGAGCGAGGCGAGGAGATGATGCTGGATGACGCGGCCTTCGCCGTGTCACTCAACGGCGCTCGGGTCGCCGCGGCCGCAGCCGCCGTCGCAGGCCCCGACCAGACCGGCCCCCACGCGGTCGAGGACGAACCCTCCGGCCCGGTCGTCCTCCTCGCGGGACTTCGCAACGCCTCCGCCGTCGCTCAGGCGATCGCCGATGAGCAGGAGCGCCGTGGCCGCCGCACCTCGATCTCGATCATCCCCGCCGGTGAGCTCGGTCACGGTGGGGCGCCGCTGCGCTTCGCCGTCGAGGATCTCCTCGGTGCGGGCGCCGTCATCGACGCCCTCACCACCCGGGGGATCGACCACTCCTCGCCCGAGGCCGCCACGGCGGGCGAAGCGTTCCGCGGCCTCCGCGGCGCCGTGCGTCACCTCCTCACCGCGAGCGGCTCGGGGCAGGAACTCATCGAGAAAGACCTGCGGCCAGACGTCGTCCGAGCCGCCGAGGTCGATGCCTCAGAAGCGGTGCCGATCGTGCGCGGGGCCCGCATCGTCGGGATCTGACTCGACCGGGGCGGCATCCCCTCGCGGTGTCATCGCCGCCAGCCGGGTCGCCGCCGAGATCTCTCGCCGCGTCCAGGTGAACAGATGACGGCGGTCGAAATGCGGCGCGCACGCGACGCACGACGTCGCCCGCGGCGGGCGCCGATGCCGGTACGCGGTGTGCCCGGCGGGGCACACCCCCACCCACGGCGCGAGCTCGACGGCCGTCTCGCCGTCGTGGGTCGTTCCCCCGACGTAGCCCAGACTTCGCGCGATGCGCTTCCACTCGGCGCCGTGTCCGGCCGCCGGCCCGGCGAGGGCGTGGGCCACCTCGTGCAGCAGCGTCTGGTGATTGGTGTCGTCGTCGTACCGCGCCGACAGGTAGCGCGAGACGCTGATGCGTTTGCGCCGGAAGTCGCAGAGGCCGGCACGCCGCTTGGCGTTGTCGAAGCCGAAGGTCCAGGAGGGGCCGAGATGCTGGTCGATCAGGGCGTTCGCCCAGACGCGCACACGTTCAGGTTCTGACATGCCCGAAACAGTAGAACGTATCTACGACACTCAGCTTGCGACCGACGACCGCATGCGCCGCCGCTCGGACGCATCGATCGCCAACAGCGTCGATTCGAGCTGATCGTCCGGGGCCCCCGACTCCTGCCGGAGGAACAGGGCGCGCTTGAAGTCGGTGCGCGCGGCGTCGTAGTCCTCGCCGTCGTAGCGGGTCTTGCCGCGATGTTGGTACGCGAAGGCCGCGATGCCCGACCAGCCCTGACCATCGGCCTCTTCGGCGCACGCGGTGAGTTCCTGCTCGGCGGCGGCGAGCTGTCCGCGCACCTGCAGCACGGTGGCGTGGAGAATGCGGGCGCGCAGCAGGTCTTTCCGCGTCCCCGCCATCCGGGCCACCCGCACCGACTGCTCCGAGAGCACCAGCGCGTCATCGAGTCGATCGAGCACCTTCAGCAGCCACACCCGTTCGAGCAGAGCCGGCAGGCTCCGCTGCTCGCCGATCTCGTCCAGGCGCCCCTCGCAGCGGACAGGGTCGACCTGCTCCCGCAGGGTGTCGGGGTCGTATCCCAGGATGTAGCTCATGATCGACTCCTTCCACGCTCGAGGGTCCCGCGCCCACGCTCCCCCAGTCTGCGCGACCGCGGCGCCGGCGCCGGCGTGGCACGCCGCAGGGCGGCATCAGGATCGCGATTCACCGTTCGAAGACGGATGCCGCGGGCTTGGGTGACGGCGTCGCGTCGCCGTCGGTCGCGATGCGCGCGCCGCGCGCGAACTCGACGACCTCCTCGCCCTCGGCCACCTTCGCCGGGTGAGGGCCTGCGGCCATCAGCCGCGGCAGCCACTGGGTCGGCAGGGACGTGGGTGAGGCGGCGACGACGAGGTTGCCGAACCGACGACCCTTCAGTGTCTGCACCTCGGCCAGCACGATGACGTGGGGGAGCACCTCGCGCACCGTCGCGACCTGTCGGCGGGCGAAGGCGAGCCCTGCGCCGTCGGCGACGTTGACCAGCAGCACTCCGTCGGGGGCGAGGAGTGCGGCGGCCTCACGGTAGAACTCCACCGTCGTCAGGTGCGCCGGGGTCTGCGCGCCGGCGTAGACGTCGGAGACGAGCACGTCGACGGCGCCGACCAGGGCGCGCGGAAGCCGGGCCAGGCCCTGTCGGGCGTCGCCGATCCGCACCCGGATCGCCGCCCCGCGCGGAAGGGGCAGATGCTCGCGCACGAGGTCGACCAGGGGCTGTTCGAGCTCGATGACCTGCTGGCGCGACCCCGGCCGGGTCGCCTCGATGTACCGCGGCACCGTCAGCGCGCCGGCGCCCAGGTGCACGGCGGTGAGGGGCTGACCCGGGAGCTTCAGGCGGTCGATCACCGCCGCCATCCGCGACACGTACTCGAAGTGCAGGTGCGTGGGGTCGTCGAGGTCGACGTGCGACTGCGGAGTGCCGTCGACGATGAGCTCCCAGCCGGTGTCGTACTCCGACGGCGCGATCATCGCGAGCGTCCCGTCGCCGAGCCGCGCCGAGGGTCGCACCTGTTCCACCCGAGCGCGCGCCATGGCTCAACGCTAGTCCGCGGCATCCCTCCTTCTTCCCCCCAGCCGCCGAAACAGAATCGCAACCTCACCGTGACCATCCGTGCGACGGCGCGCGGGTACGGTCGAGGGATCACACTCCGTGGGCCGGTGCTGTCACACACATCGCTGTGCTCGCGACCCGAAAGGGACCCTCAAAAAGGAAGGTGCAGTACACGATGCTTCACTCAACGAGAAAGCGCCTGCTCGCCGGCGCTGCCGCCATCGCCGTCGGATCGCTGATCCTGACGGCCTGCGCGAGCCAGCGCGAGGAGGGCGGCGGAAGCGAGGAGCCGAGCGACGTCGACTCGACGTTCATCTTCGGCGCCTCCGGTGACGTGTCGAGCCTGGATCCGGCGTTCGCCAGCGACGGCGAATCGTTCCGCGTCTCGCGGCAGATCTTCGAAGGCCTCGTGGGCGTCGAGCCCGGGACGGCCGACCCCGCGCCGCTCCTGGCCAGCAGCTGGGAGCAGTCCGAGGACGGACTGAGCTACACCTTCACCCTCGTGGAGGGCGTGACCTTCCACGACGGCACCCCCTTCAACGCCGAAGCGGTGTGCTTCAACTTCGACCGCCAGAACAACTTCACCGGCATCGCCCAGAGCGAGAGCCTGTCGTACTACTGGGGCAAGCTCATGCGCGGCTACGCCGACACGGGCACCTCGATCTACGGCGGGTGCGAGCCGAACGGCGACACCGAGGTCACCGTCACGCTGACCGAGCCCTTCGCCGGGTTCATCCCTGCGCTGTCGCTCCCCGCCTTCGCGATGCAGAGCCCGACCGCGCTGGAGGAGTACGGCGCCGACGACGTCGGCGGCACTTCCGAGGCCCCGACACTCAGCGAGTACGCCACGGGGCACCCGACCGGCACCGGTCCGTTCCAGTTCGAGTCGTGGGACCCGGGCAGCACCACCACCCTCACCGCCTACGAGGACTACTGGGGCGAGCAGGGCGTCGTCGAGGAGATCATCTTCCAGGTGATCGGCGACACCACCGCGCGGCGCCAGGCGCTGGAATCCGGCAGCATCGACGGCTACGACCTCGTCGCCCCCGCCGACCTCGGCGCGCTGGAGGAGGCGGGCTTCACCCTGATCAACCGCGACCCGTTCAACGTGCTCTACCTCGGCATGAACCAGGCCGTCCCCGAGCTCGCCGACGAGCGCGTCCGCCAGGCGATCGCCCACGCGATCGACAAGGAGCAGCTGATCTCGCAGGTGCTCCCCGAGGGCACCGAGGTCGCCACGCAGTTCATGCCCGACAGCGTGATCGGCTGGAACCCCGACGTCGCCACCTACGAGTACGACCCCGAGCAGGCCCAGGCGCTGCTGGCCGAGGCGGGCTTCGACGAGTCGAACCCCCTCACCATCACGTTCAACTACCCGGTCAACATCTCGCGGCCCTACATGCCCAACCCCGAGCAGATCTTCACCAACCTGCAGTCTCAGCTCGAGGCCGTCGGCATCGTGCTCAACCCCGTCTCGAACGAGTGGGGCGAGTACCTCGACCTCATCCAGGGCGGCAGCGAGCACGGCATCCACCTGCTCGGCTGGACCGGTGACTACAACGACCCCGACAACTTCGTGGGGACCTTCTTCGGCGCACCGTCGAACGAGTGGGGCTTCGACAACGCCGAGATCTTCAGCGCGTTGACCACCGGTCGTGGCCTCGCCACGGCCGAGGAGCAGGAGTCGGCCTACGCCGACGCGAACGCGCAGATCATGGAGTTCCTCCCCGGGATTCCGCTCGCCCACCCGGTGCCGACCCTCGTCTTCGACGAGCGCGTCACCTCGTACCCGGCGAGCCCCGTGCAGGACGAGGTCTACAACCTGGTCGAGCTCTCCGAGTAACGACGATCCGGATGTCGCGGCGCGGCCTCGAACGCCGCGCCGCGACATCCGCTCGTCTTCTCCTCCGCACGACCGCGCCCCCGGCCCCCTTGCCGGAGCCGGGGCGCTCGTCCTCGAAGGCTGCCATCCGTGATACGCACCATCGGCAAGAGGATCCTCTTGCTCATCCCGACGCTGTTCGGGTTGTCCATCCTGCTGTTCCTCTGGGTCCGCGCCCTGCCGGGCGGGCCCGCCGTCGCGCTCCTCGGTGAGCGGGCGACCCCCGAGGCGGTCGCCGAGATCAACCGGCTCTACGGGTTCGACCGGCCGCTGTTCGAGCAGTACATCATCTGGCTCGGGCGCCTGCTGCAGGGCGACTTCGGCACGTCCATCCAGACCGGGCGGGCCGTCACCGAAGAGTTCTGGCGCCGTTTCCCGGCGACCCTCGAGCTCTCCAGCGCCGCGCTGCTCATCGCCGTCGGCGTCGGCATCCCCCTCGGATACTGGGCCGCCCGGCGGCACGGCAAGGCCACCGACCACCTCACCGTGGCCGCGAGCCTCCTCGGCATCACGATCCCGGTGTTCTTCCTCGCGTTCCTGCTGAAGTGGGTGTTCGCGGTGCAGCTGGGCTGGCTGCCGTCGGAGGGTCGGCAGGATCCGCGCATCGATGCGACCCATTACACGAATTTCTACATCCTCGACGGGATCATCACCGGCGAATGGGATGCCGCGTGGGACGCGATCCTTCACCTGATCCTGCCCGCGGTGGCGCTCGCGACGATCCCCCTGGCGATCATCGTGCGGATCACCCGCGCCTCGGTGCTCGAGGTGCAGAACGCCGACTACGTCCGCACCGGCATGGCCAAGGGCGTGCCGCGGGGCACGATCCGCGGGCGGTTCATCCTGCGCAACGCGCTGCTCCCGGTCGTCACGACGGTGGGTCTGCAGACGGGACTGCTCATCTCGGGGGCGGTGCTCACCGAGACGGTGTTCGCCTTCCCCGGCATCGGATCGTTCCTCGCCCGCGCCATCTTCACCCGTGACTTCCCGGTGCTGCAGGGCTTCATCATCTTCATCGCGATCGCGTACGCCCTGATCAACCTGATCGTGGATGTCTCGTACAGCTTCATCGACCCGAGAGTGAGGGTCCAATGACCTCGGCGATGCTTCCCCCCGCCCCCAGCGGCGGGCCGGTCGACGACACCGCGATCGATGATCGGGAGCTGCTGGGCGCGCAGGTGCGCGGCGGCTTCTGGCGCGACGTGTTCCGGCGGCTGCGTCGGAACCCCTCGGCATGGGTGGGGGCGGTCATCATCGCCCTGTTCATCCTCGTCGCCGCCCTCGCGCCCGTGCTCGCGCCCTACGGCCCGACCGACCTGCCGGGCCAGCGGTACATCACACCGACCTACATCCCGGGTCCGGGGGAGCTCCCGCAGTTCCCGCTCGGACTCGACCGCTTCGGCGGCGATGTGCTGTCCAAGCTCATCTGGGGCGCGCAGGCGTCGCTCACGATCGGCGTGGTCTCGACCGCTTTCGGTCTTCTCGGCGGCATGCTGCTCGGCCTCATCGCCGGCGCGTTCGGCGGCTGGGTCGACGTCGTCGTGATGCGCTTCGTCGACATCCTGCTCTCGGTGCCGTCACTGCTGCTGGCGGTGTCGATCGCGGCGATCCTCGGGCAGACCCAGCTGTCGGTGATGATCGCGATCGGCGCCGCGCAGGTGCCGGTGTTCGCGCGGCTTCTGCGGGCGTCGATGCTCCAGCAGCGGTCGGCCGACTACGTGCTGTCGGCCCAGACGCTCGGCCTCGGCCGCGGCAAGATCACGATGAGCCACGTGCTGCCCAACGCCATCGGTCCGGTCATCGTGCAGGGCACGCTGTCGCTGGCGACCGCGGTGATCGAGGCGGCCGCGCTGTCGTTCCTCGGTCTCGGCGGGGGGCTTCCGCAGACCGCGGAGTGGGGGCGCATGCTCACCTACGCGCAGCTCGAGCTCGCGATCGCGCCGTGGCTGGCGTTCCTTCCCGGTGCCTGCATCACGATCACCGCGCTGGGGTTCACCCTGCTCGGCGAGGCGCTGCGCGAAGCGATGGATCCCCGCACCCGCGCCCGCTAGCGCCGCGCCCTCACGCCCGCATCACCTCCCCCGTCACGTTCGGCCCCTCCGCGCGCGGGTGAGGGGCGGATCGTGACGGGGGAGCGAACACCCCCGCGCCTCCCCCGTCACGTTCGGCCCCTCCGCGCGCGGGTGAGGGGCGGATCGTGACGGGGGAGTACCCATCACCGCGAAGGTCGTGCGCCTCCCCCGTCACGTTCGGCCCCGGTCGCGCGCGCGGAGGGGCGGAAGGCGACGGGGGAGCTGCAGGGCAGTGGAGGAGCGGATGCCGCGGCGCGGGGTCAGACCGCGATGTCGAGCTCGTTGCCCGGAATCGAGGCGAGCAGACGCCGCGTGTAGGGGTCGCGCGGGTTGGTGAAGATCTCCTCGCCCGACGCGGCCTCGACGAGGTGCCCGTCCTTCATCACGCAGACGTAGTCGCTGATCAGCCGCACCACCGCGAGGTCGTGGGAGATGAAGAGGTAGCTCAGCCCGTACTCGCGCTGCAGGTCTCGCAGGAGCCGCAGCACCTGATCCTGCACGAGCACGTCGAGCGCCGAGACCGGCTCGTCGCAGACGATCAGCTCGGGAGACAGGGCGAGAGCCCGGGCGATCGCGACGCGCTGACGCTGGCCTCCCGACAGCTCCGACGGGTACCGGCGCATCATCGAGGCCGGCAGCGCCACGTCATCCAGCAGCTGCCGCACCCGCTTGGTGCGCTCGGCCGACGACCCGCGCCGGTAGAACTCCAGCGGCTCCTCGATCAGTCGCTCGATGGTGAACATCGGGTTCAGCGACGAGTAGGGGTCCTGAAAGATCGGCTGCACCTTCTGGCGGAAATCCTTCAGCGCCCGCCCCTTGAGGGTCGACACGTCGACCCCGTCGAACGAGATGGTGCCGCTCGTCGGTTCGACGACCTTCAGCATCATCCGGGCTGTCGTGGTCTTCCCCGACCCCGACTCACCGACGATCGCGACGGTCTGCCCGCGCGGGATCGCGAACGAGACGTCCTTCACGGCGACGAAGTCGTCCTTCTGTCCCCGCACCGGGAAGACCTTGGTCAGCCCCTCGACCTCGACGATGTGATCCGGGGCCGCCTCGGCACCCGCGCCGGCCGGCGCAGCCGACGCGCTCTCGACGACGGACACGGATGCCGCGGGCGCAGCCGACTCGGCGGCATCCGTCTTCTCGGCCCGGCGGAAGGCCTCGGGACGCAGTCGCACCGCCGCCACCGACGGGGCGGCCTTCACCAGCGCCTGGGTGTACGGCTGCTGCGGGTCTTCGAGGATCTGTCGCGCAGGCCCCTGCTCGACGATGCGCCCGCGGTGCATGACGACCACGCGCGAGGCGCGCTCGGCGGCGAGGCCGAGGTCGTGCGTGATGAGCATCACCGAGGTGCCCGTGTCGCTGGTCATCCGGTCGAGCTGATCGAGGATCGTCTTCTGCACCGTCACGTCGAGCGCGCTCGTGGGCTCGTCGGCGATGAGGAGCTTGGGGTTGCACGCCAGGCCGATCGCGATGAGCGCGCGCTGGCGCATACCGCCCGAGAACTCGTGCGGGTACTGCTTGGCGCGGGCGGCGGCGTCGGGAAGACCCGCCGCCTCGAGGGTCTCGACGACCCTGCGGTCGACGTCCTTGCGCGTCGCCAGGCCGTGCGCGAGGAGGGTCTCGGCCACCTGGGTGCCGATCTTCGCGACCGGGTTGAGGTTCGACATCGGGTCCTGCGGCACGAGGCCGATCGAACGGCCGCGCACCTGGCGCATCACCGACTCGGGGGCTCCGACGAGGTTCTCGCCCTCGAAGAGGATGCTGCCCTGCGTCACCCGCCCGTTGCCCGGGAGGAGACCGATCACCGCCATCGCCGTGGTCGACTTCCCCGACCCCGACTCGCCGACGATCGCGAGGGTCTCACCGGCGGCGAGATCGAGGTCGACGCCTTCGACGGCGTGGACCGTCCCGTCGACGGTGCGGAACTCCACGGCCATGTCGCGGACCTGCAGCAGCGGCGTCCCTGCCGCGGGCCGCTCGAAAGATCGAGGCATCCCCCCATCCTGCCCCGGCGCGGGTCTCGGCGCATCCGGCGCCGGGAGCCTTTACGCATCCGTAACGTTGCCGCGCGGCGTAGCGTGAAGACATGGGCGTGATCGACCTCAATGCCGACCTGGGTGAGACGGTCGACGGGATGCCGACGGCCGACGACGACGCGATGTTCGCCGTCATCTCCAGCGCCAGCATCGCCTGCGGCGGACACGCGGGCGATGAGAGGTCGATGCGCGAGGCGGTGGCGCGCGCGGCTGTTCACGGCGTGGCCGTCGGGGCGCATCCGTCCTATCCCGACCCGGTGAACTTCGGCCGGGTGCCGATGGCGCTCGCTCCCGCAGATCTGCGGGCCGAGGTCGCGGTGCAGCTCCGGTCGCTGGCGACGGCGGGGGCCGACATCCGGTACGTCAAGCCTCACGGGGCCCTCTATCACGCGGTCTCCGCCGACGCGGGGGCGGCGCGGGCGGTGGCCGAGGCGGTCGCCGAGCTCGCCGCGTCGCAGGGACGCGCCGTGCCGATCCTCGGGATGCCGGGGGAGATCGCCTGGGCGGCCGAGTCGGCCGGCCTGCCCTTCGTCGTCGAGGCGTTCCTCGACCGCGGATATCTGCCCGGCGGGGGTCTCGTGCCCCGGGGGCGAGCGGGTGCGGTGCTGGATGACGCGGCGGCGGCTGCGGAGCGGGCGGTCCGGCTGGCGCGATCGGGCGAGGTCGTCGCCGCCGACGGGTCGGTGCTGACCGTCGCGGCGGCGTCGCTCTGCCTGCACGGCGATTCACCGGCCGCGGTGGCGATGGGAGAGGCGGTGCGACGCGCGCTGGATGACGCCGGCGTCGCCGTGCGGGCGCCGTGGTGAACATGCTGCCGATGGGTGACCGCGCGATCCTCGTCGAGGTCGCGGGACTCGACGAGGTGCTGTCGCTTCACGCCCACCTCGTCGCCGCGGTGCCGCCGGGGGTCGTCGACATCGTCCCCGCGGCGCGCACCGTGCTCATCACCGTCGACCCCGCGGTGCTGAGCCTGTCGCGCGCGCGGGCGTGGGTGACGGATGCCACGGCCGCGGCCCCGACGGCGGACGCGCCGGCGGCTCCGGAGGTCGTGGTCGACATCCGCTACGACGGCCCCGACCTCGACGCGACCGCGGCGCTCCTCGGAGTGTCGGCATCGGAGCTCGCGGAGCGCCACGCGGCCGCGACCTGGACCGTCGCGTTCACCGGCTTCGCGCCCGGATTCGGGTACCTCGTCAGCGATGAGTGGCCCTTCGACGTGCCGCGGCTCGACACCCCGCGGACCCGGGTCCCGGCCGGGGCGGTGGGGGTCGCGGGGGTGTTCTCGGGGGCCTACCCGCGCGAGACCCCCGGAGGGTGGCGACTCCTCGGCACGACGGACGCGCCGCTGTTCGACCCTGCGCGCGAGAATCCGGCGCTCCTCGTCCCGGGCATGCGGGTGCGGTTCCGCCCGGTCGCGGGGGGCGAGCGCACCCTCGCCGGGAACGTGCGCACCCTCGCCGGTGAGGACCACACCCTCGCGGGGGAGGAGCGCACCCTCGCGGCGGGAGCGGGAGCGGGGGCGGGGGCAGGGCGGGGGTTCCGCGTCGAGGAGCCGGGGCTGCTCGCCACGGTCCAGGACCTCGGCCGTCCCGGCTCGGCGGCCCTCGGCATCTCCCGCTCGGGGGCGATGGACCGCCGCGCGCTCGGCGCCGCGAACCGTCTCGTCGGCAACCCCGGCGATGCGGCGGCGATCGAGATCACCCTCGGCGGGTTCCGCGCCGTCGCCCTCGCCGACCTGGTGTTCGCCGTCACCGGCGGCGGCGGTCCGCTCCGGCTCGCGGGGCGCGACATCGACCCGTACGTGGCGCACCGCTGGCCCGCCGGCGCCGAGCTCGAGGTCGGGTGGATCGAGCGGGGCGCGCGGGCACTCCTCGCCCTCCGCGGCGGCGTCGACGGGCCGGTGGTCCGCGGGTCGCGGGCCACCGACATCCTCTCGGGTCTCGGGCCCGCCCCCCTCGCCGCGGGCTGCGTGCTGAGCGTCGGCGCCGACCCGAACGCCCCCGTCCCGCCCGCCCCCGACGCGCCATGGGGCGCGCCCGACGGCGACGACCTCGAGATCGACCTCGCGCCGGGGCCGCGCGCGGACTGGTTCACCGACGGTGCCCGCGCGACCCTTTTCGAGGCGACGTGGACCGTCTCGGGCGCCGCCGACCGCGTCGGCATCCGCCTCGACGGTCCGTCTCTCGCCCGCGTGCGCAGCGGCGAACTCCCGAGCGAGGGGATGGTGCCCGGCGCCCTGCAGGTGCCGCCCTCCGGCCGACCGACGATCCTCGGACCCGATGCCCCGGTCACCGGCGGCTACCCTGTGATCGCGGTCGTGGCGGATGCCGCCCGCGACGCTCTCGCCCAGGCCCGGCCGGGCAGCCGCATCCGCTTCCGCCACTCGCGACCGACCGAGTAGGAGGACGCAGCGGAAGTGAGTAGTGATTGCCTAGGTGCTCGCGCAGCGTCGGTCGTAATCTCGGCTTACTGGGGGAATCCGACCACCGGGTGAGGGAGGGCGAGATGAGCGTGTACGACGAGCTGGGGGGCTCGGCGGCCGTCAAAGCCGCCGTCACGGTCTTCTACGACCGTGTGAAGGCAGATCCCGACCTCGCCCGGTGGTTCGAGAACGTCGACCTCGGTCGCCTCAAGGGCCACCAGCGCGCGTTCCTCGCCGCTGCGCTCGGCGGGCCGGAGCTGTTCTCCGGCCGGGGTCTGGAGCATGCGCACGCGGGCCTGGACATCACCGATGACGCCTACGATGCGGTGGTCGAGCACCTCGCCACGACGCTTCACGACCTCGGGGCCGCCGATGATCTGGTCGGCGTCGTCCGCGCCCACCTCGAAGGGTGTCGCGATCAGGTCGTCTCGGCGGTCGTCGTCTGAGGTCAGGAGCGCCGGACGAGCTCGTGCCGGCCGCTGATCCCGAGCTTGCCGTAGACCGACTGCAGGTGGTTGTCGACGGTGCGGGTGGAGAGGAAGAGCTTCGCGGCGATCTCCTTCGAGCTTGCTCCGGATGACGCGAGCGCGGCGATCTCGCGCTCGCGGCGTGTCAGTGGGGTGAGCTCCTGCGTGAACCTCACCAGCGGGGTCGCCGGTGCTTCGCATCGCGCGGCCGCCTCGTCGCTGCGGGCCTGCAGAGACACGGCCAGCCGCGCCGCCCCGCGCGTGCGCGCGGCGCGCGCGGCCGACGCGAACGCCTCGGCGGCGAAGAGATGCGCGCCGCGCGCCGACCACTCCCCGCCGACCCCAGCGAGCGCGTCGCCGTCCGCCGCCGCCTCCGCGCGCGCATGCCGCGCCTGCAGTGCGGCCAGGGGGCTCCCGGATGACACGGCGAGTGCCTCCAGAGGGCCGGCGGCGTCGTCGGGCGCGCCGAGTCTCGCAAGGTGGTGGAGGTAGATGCCGGCGAGATAGTGGTGACCGGTCGAGGCCGCTTCGCGGCTGGCCTCCAGGAGCAGCGGCCGAGCCTCATCGAGCCGTCCGGTCGTCGCGGCGATCCACGCGCGTGCGACGATCCCACCCGGTCCGGTGTCGACCCCGTCGGGAATGGTGCCCAGCTCGCGGGCTGCCCCCGCGGCATCGCCCTGCAGCGCCCGGGAGATCGCCAGTCCTGCGAGACCGGGGATGTACAGGCTGATCGGACCGACCGTCATCGCTCCGCTCATCGTGTCGCGGTACCAGCGCTCGGCCGTCTCGAGGTGGCCCGCTTCGACGGCGATGCGGGCGAGCAGGAACTCGATCGATCGTGTGACGATCTCGTCGTCGGCGCCGATGGCCTCGACGAGCGCCTCTGTCGCCGTCTCTCGCGCCCGGTCGATGAGGCCGCCGTGCAGCTGAACCGTGGCGAGCGTCAGGAGCTGATTGGCGACGGTGTGGCCGGGAACAGCCTTGCCGTCGGTCGCCCGGGCGAAGGCCAGTGCGGTCTCAGCCGCGAGGACCGCCTCGTCGATGCGGCCGAGGGCCGCCAGAGGCAGGGCCCGCGCGGCGGCCACGACCGCACTCTCGGCGGGGGAGTCGCCGAACATCGACGCGACCTGCTCGACCGTGGTCGCCGCCGAGGCGGGGTCGTTGGTGTACAGCTCGACCAGGGCGCGCAGGAGCGCCAGCGCGGGCGCGGCGCCGGCGCCGTCGGCGTCGCGCAGGACCTCCAGGGCGTCACCCAAACCCTCGTGCACGCTGATGTGCGCCAGAGCGACGGCGGCGGTGAGGGATGTCGCCAGCTCGCCCCCGGGTGAGAGGGCCTGACCTGCCCGGAGCTCCTCCAGCGCCTCCGTCGCTCTCCCGCGTCGCAGCATCGCCTCCCCGCGCAGCAGGTGGAGGTCGGCCCGGGGTCCGGCGCCGACGAGCGCCGCGGTCGCCAGCCGTTCGACGGTGCGATGATCCCCGGCCTCACGGGCCAGGAGCGCCGCACCGGTCAGGATGTCGGGGTCGGCCTCACCACCGGCGGCGAGACGCCAGGTGACCGATCGCAGGGCCGCGGCCGCGTCGGTCGGTGCGGACTCGTCGAGGATGTCGGCCTGCTCGAGCAACAGGTCGGCCGTGCGCAGCGTCGACAGCGACGCGGCGATGATGCCGGTGTACTGCGGGTGGGCGAGTCGTCCCGTCAGCTGTTCGCCGACCGCGACGATCCCGGCGGACTCCAGCCTCGCGAGCGCTGCCCGCGCGCCGGGCTGCCGGAGCTGGCCGACCGGCAGTTCCCCGCAGACCGCCAGGCGTTCGACGACGTCGCGCTCCGCGGGATCCAGTTGCGCCATCCGCGCCAGGATCAGATCCCGCAGCGCCGGCGTTCCCACGGGCTCACCGGTGAGATGCCAGACGCCCGCCTCGCGCAAGAGCCGTCCGGCGTCCAGAGCGCCGACGGTGAGCTCGCGCAGGTACAGCGGGTTCCCGCCCGTGGCGCGGTGGAACTCGCTCGCGGTGCGGTGGGCCACTGCTCCGTCGAGGACCGCGACAAGAGCCTCTTGCACGGCGTCGACATCCAGCGGATCCAGCTCGATGCGCAGCGATCGGTCCGCCGACCAGCCCGAGAGGAAGGGGTCGGGCAGGGCATCCCCGGTCCGGATGGTGGTCGCCACGCGGAGCAGATCGGTCGTCACGAGCTGGGCCACGAGGGTGGTCGACAACGGGTCCAGGAGTCCGATGTCGTCGAGGACCAGGAGTGCGGGGGCCGAGCCGAGGGCCTCGAGGGCGCTCACCGACCGATGGAAGAGCGTGCCGGGGTCGGAGGCGGCCTCCATCAGCTGCGTCCGGTCGGTGGAGAAGAGCGGAAGGAGCGCGCCGAGCGGCACCGAAGACATGATCGCCGTGGCCGAGGCGTGCAGAACGAGCCACCCCTCTGCGGCGAGACGGCTTCCGACGGTCGCGACCGCACGACTCTTCCCTACTCCCGACTCCCCAGAGAGGACGAGGGTGCGCACGTCGCCGCGCAGCGCGGTGGCCGCCCGGTCGGTGATCGCGGCGCGCCCGGTGAGGGGCCACGGCGCGAGCACCCGTTCCCACGGCACATCCGTCATCGTGCCTCCTGATCATCCGGCGAGAGATGAACGCTGAGCGCGATTGTAGAGCTCCGCAGGCTCGTTGCGTGAGTAGTCGGCGTCGCGCTGAGTAATGACGCCGGACCGGGATGAGCAGGCGCCCCTCATCCGCGTCCGCCGTCGATCGCGAGAACCTCGGTGTCGGCCGGGTCGCTCCGGCTCCCCGACATCGCGAAGAGGATCCCGCATGAGGACACCAGTCCGTCCCCCCGTCCGCCGAGTCGCCCGCCTGACGGGAGCTCTCGTCGCTGCGGGGCTCGCGCTCGCCGCTGCCCCGGCCGCCGCGTCGGCCGCGCCGGAGGAGAACGGCACGGCGGCGGTCAACACCCCGCCTGTCGCCGTGGACGACGTGTTCACGACGCCGTTCGAGACGGCGATCGACCTCACGCTGTGCGGCAACGACCTCGATGCCGAGCAGAACCCGATCGGGGCGGGTGACATCCAGAACATCTCGGGGGGATTCTTCACCAACACCAACGGGCAGCTGTGCACCTTCACCTTCGTGCCCGAGCCCGGCTTCTCGGGGGCGGCGTCGTTCACCTACTACGCCTTCGACCGCGCCGACGCGACGATCCGCAGCGCGGCGCCGGCGACCGTGCTGATCAGCGTGGGACCGCCGCCGGCCGAGCCGACGAACACCCTGCCGGTCGCGGGCGATGACACCGCGACCACCGCGCGGAACACCCTGCTCGTCCTTCCCGCCGCCGCCGTGCTGGTCAATGACGTCGATGTCGACGGTGATGTGCTGACGGTGCAGGGGGCCACTCCCCTCGGCGGTGCGATCCCGGGGGAGGACTGGGCGGTCGATGTCGCGCAGCTGCGCTACTGGCCGGCGCCGGACTTCGTCGGAACGCGGCAGTTCCTCCTGCACATCGCCGACGGCACGGGGGCCGTCACGAGCGTGCTGACCATCATCGTCACCGCCGATGAGCCCGAGCCCGGACAGACGCCCGAGCCCGTACCGACACCCGAACCTGCGCCGGCACCGACGACGCCCGCGGAGGGAGGCGCCACCCCCGCGAACGAGGGCGGCTTCACGCCGACCGGATCGCCCGAGGAGTCCGCCGGGAGGACACCGCCAGCGGTGGCGCCGGTCGCGGTGACCGCCTCCGCGGGGCGGGCCGAGACATCCACACCCGTCCTCGCCGCGACCGGGGAACGTGCGATCGACGCGCTTCCGGCGCTGGCGGCAGTGGTCGTGGGGACGACCCTGCTGTGGTTCGCACGTGCGCGGGCGAGGGGCGCGCGACGGTAGCGACGCCGGAGCGCACGAGGGGGCAGCCGGGGGCTGCCCCCTCGTTCGTCGTCACCAGCGGGCGACCAGCGACGATGCCTCGGCCCGTGCGTCGGCCGGAAGGGCCAGCGCCAGCGCCTCGGCAAGAGTGAGTTCTGCGCCGCGACGTTCCCCGGCGGCGACCGCATCGGGCTCGGCGGCGCGCATGGCGTCCAGCTGAGGGGTGTGGACGGTGAAGGCCTCGGCATCGAACACGCCGATGCGGTGGCGGATGACGGCGGCCACCGCCGACAGCGCGCCCGCCCGCTCACCGTCCCCACGGGCCGCGGCGACGGCGCACAGCCCCTCGAGTCCGTAGGCGATCCCCTCTTCGAAGTGCAGGCGCAGCGACACCAGGAGTGTCCGCACGCACTGCGCTTCGGCGGTGTCGATCTCGCCGCGGACGAGCTGCAGTCGCGCGAGGTGATTGCCGGCGACCGACGTTGTGAAGAGGTCGCCGCCGGCGGCGGCCGCCGCGGTGGCGCGGTCGAAGTGTCCGAGCGCGTCGTCGGTGAGCCCGCGGAGCCACGCAAGTCGTCCGCGGGCGACCTCGGTGATGGCTTCGGCCCAGGTGTTGCCGAGGTCGTGGAGCCGCTCGACCGCGGTCGTGAGCTCACGGTCGGCGGTGTCGAGGTCGGGCAGCTCGAGCTGGAGCCGCGCCGTCGCCCGCGCGGCGAGCGCCATCGCCGCGGCATCCTCGTCGCCACTCTCCTCGAACAGCCGGATGCACTCCCCGAGACCGGCCACCGCCTCTTCGCTCGGACGCTGCCACATCTCGCCCCACAGGGCGAAGAACCACGCCACCGCGCGCGTGTGCTGGGTGATCGGCTGGTCCTTGCCGAGAAGCTCCAGCATCCACACCCGCACCTCGGCGAAGAAGCCGGCCACCCACCAGTAGATGAGGAGCGACCATGCGAAGTCTCCGGCGTCGTCGAGCCGGTCGGTGTGGATGAGGTGACGCACCGCCGCGCGGAGGTTCGGCAGATCCAGGCCCAGTTCCGCGACCGCGTCCGCCTGCCCCGGTCCGCCCAGCCGGGGGGCGATGCGCGCGACGAGCTCGCGGTAGTGGTCGGCATGTGCGGTCCGCACCGCGGCGGCGTCGCCCCGCTCCTTCAGTCGCCCCACCGCGTACTCGCGCACCAGGGCCAGCAGCGAGAACACCGGACGCCCGTCGACGTCGACGGGTTTGACCAGCGAGGAGTCGACGAGCGCCGCGAGATCCTCCATCGCCCCTGCGCCCCAGGATCGGCTCCGTCCGATCGCCTCCACCGCGTCGAACGTGAACCGGGTGGCGAAGACGCCGAGATCCTCGAGCATGGCGCGCTGCGAGGCCGGCAGGAGGCTCACGCTCCACTCGATGGTGGCCCGCATCGTGCGGTGCCGGTCGGGGAGGTCGCGCACCGCCGCGGTCAGGAGCGGCAGGCTCTGCTCCAGACGCTCGGCGATCCCGCGGGTGCCGAGGACCCGCACCTTCGCCGCCGCCAGCTCGATGCCCAGCGGCAGGCCTTCCAGGCGACGGCAGATGTCGGCGACATCCTGCGCATTGGCGTCGGAGAGGGTGAAGTCGGGACTCACCGCGCTCGCGCGGTCGGCGAACAGGCGGCACGCGGGGGTGTCGCGCACCCGCTCCCTCGTGGCGCGCGTCCACGAGTCGGGCACGGGCAGCCCCGAGACGTCGTAGACCTGCTCTCCGCGGATGTGGAGCACGATGCGACTGGTGACGAGGAAGGTCGCCATAGGCGAGGCGTGCGAGAGGCGCACCAGCAGCGGAGCGGCCTCGATCACCTGCTCGAAGTTGTCGAGGGCGACGAGCACGCGACGGCCGGACAGTGCTCGGGCGATGCGTTCTTCCAGCGGGGCCTCGCCGTTGTCGCGCACGCCGAGGGAGTAGGCGATCGTGGGCACGACGAGTCCCGGTTCGAGCACGCCCTCCAGGAGGACGAAGTACACCCCGTCGGGGAAGAGGTCCTCGCTCGCGCGGGCGACCTCGATCGCCAGCCGGCTCTTGCCGACTCCGCCGGGGCCGATGAGGCTGACCACGTGGGCGGACCCGGTGAGGAGGTCGCGGACCGCCGCGACATCCTCCTCCCGTCCGATCGTCGAGGTGTAGGGGACGGGCACCTTCGGCGCCGCGGCGGGGACGACATCGGAGATCTCTCGATCGGCGAGGGGACGAGAGGCATCGAAGCGCTCGGCGAGGAGGGTGGCCAGGTCGTCGCGGACGTGGTCGCGGAGCTCGTCGATCGACGTGAAGGAGAGGTAGGCCGCGGTGTCGTCTTCGCGGATGCGGTCGATGAGGGCGACCAGGCGCGGGTCGCGGTGCTCGGAGGCGCGGATGTAGATGAGTTTCGGCATCTCGCGGGGAGCGAGGTTGTACTCGTCCTCCAGACCCGAGACCTCCTCCTCCGGCGCCACCCACCCGTAGCTGTCACCGTAGATCCCCACGAACACGTCGCTCTGCGCGAGGTACGAGCGGTAGAGCGCGCGGGGCGGATGCGGCCGGGCGCCGAGTTCGAACATCACCGGCGCCAGACGCAGGGCCTCGATGGCGCTGCGCACCGCGACGCGCTCGTCGGCGAGTTCGCGGAGGGTGGAGCTGACGAAGATCCGCAGGCGCTGGTCGGGCGTGCGGATCACCCGCTCGTGCCCCGTCACGGTCGCGGACTCGACGAGCCCGGCGGTGGCGGCGTCGCCCCCCGTCATGCAGACATCATCGTCCCACCAGGGGTTCTCCGCCAGATGTCGGGGAATGCCGGGGGTTTTCGCGGGGTTATACCCGAGGAACATCAACTCGTCAAGGATCGCGCTGGACACGGCGCGTCATCCGGACTATGCTTGGTAGTTGCGCTCTTGGTTTCCCCCTGCCCTCATATGGTGGTCGGCTGTGACTGCACGCCCCCGCTTCACCGCGGTGAGCGACGTGCAGGCTTCGGGGAGGACTGAGCACTCCACCTGACGACAAGGAAACGAAGCCCGATCCGGGCTCACGGAGGTTATCCCTTGGCTGCTGCGCCCAACGCATCCAATCCCACCACCACCCCGAAGAACGGCCGCGGCGCATCGCGGCTCTCGTTCGCGAAGATCTCCGACACGCTGACGGTTCCCGACCTTCTCGCGCTGCAGACCGAGTCCTTCGACTGGCTCGTCGGCAACGAGCAGTGGCGAGCCCGGGTGGCCGAGGCCAAGGCCGCCGGTCGCACCGATGTGCCCGAGATGAGCGGACTGGAGGAGATCTTCGAGGAGATCTCGCCGATCGAGGACCTGAGCGAGACCATGCAGCTCTCGTTCACCAACCCCTACCTCGAGCCCGAGAAGTACTCGATCGAAGAGTGCAAGGAGCGCGGCAAGACCTACGCGGCCCCTCTCTACGTCGAGGCCGAGTTCATGAACCACCAGACCGGTGAGATCAAGACCCAGACGGTCTTCATGGGCGACTTCCCGCTCCAGACCGACAAGGGCACGTTCATCATCAACGGCACCGAGCGTGTCGTGGTCTCGCAGCTCGTGCGCTCGCCCGGCGTCTACTTCGACAAGACCCCCGACAAGACCTCCGACAAGGACATCGTGTCGGCGCGCATCATCCCCAGCCGCGGTGCGTGGCTGGAGTTCGAGATCGACAAGCGCGACCAGGTGGGCGTCCGCATCGACCGCAAGCGCAAGCAGTCGGTCACGGTGTTCCTCAAGGCCCTCGGCCTGTCGAGCGAAGACATCCTGAACGAGTTCGGCGGCTTCGACTCCATCGAGGAGACCCTCTCCAAGGACACGATCCTGTCCAAGGAGGACGCGCTCCGCGACATCTACCGCAAGCTCCGTCCGGGCGAGCAGGTCGCCGCCGAGGCCGCCCGCGCGCTGCTGGACAACTTCTACTTCAACCCCAAGCGGTACGACCTGGCGAAGGTCGGTCGCTACAAGATCAACCAGAAGCTGGGGCTGGATGCTCCGCTGTCGGACTCGGTGCTGACCGTCGACGACATCGTCGCCACCATCAAGTACCTCGTGCGCGTGCACCGCGGCGATGAGACCTTCGAGGGTGTGCGCGGTGGCAAGAACGTCGAGATCCGTCTCGACGTCGACGACATCGACAACTTCGGCAACCGTCGCATCCGCGCGGTGGGCGAGCTCATCCAGAACCAGGTCCGCACGGGACTCTCCCGCATGGAGCGCGTCGTCCGCGAGCGCATGACCACGCAGGACATCGAGGCGATCACCCCGCAGACCCTGATCAATGTCCGCCCCGTGGTGGCCGCGATCAAGGAGTTCTTCGGCACCTCTCAGCTGTCGCAGTTCATGGACCAGAACAACCCGCTCGCGGGTCTGACCCACAAGCGCCGCCTCTCGGCGCTGGGCCCCGGCGGTCTGTCGCGCGAGCGCGCCGGCGTCGAGGTCCGTGACGTCCACCCCTCGCACTACGGCCGCATGTGCCCGATCGAGACCCCGGAAGGCCCGAACATCGGTCTGATCGGGTCGCTGGCCTCGTTCGCCCGCATCAACTCGTTCGGTTTCATCGAGACCCCGTACCGCAAGGTCGTCGACGGCAAGGTCACCGACCAGATCGACTACCTCACGGCCAGCGAGGAGAGCGACTACATCATCGCCCAGGCCAACGCCCCCCTGAAGGCGGACGGCCACTTCCAGGAGGACCGGGTCCTCGCGCGGAAGATCGGCGGCGAGGTCGACCTCATCCCCGCCGACGAGATCGGCTACATGGACGTCTCGCCGCGCCAGATGGTGTCGGTCGCGACATCCCTCATCCCCTTCCTCGAGCACGACGACGCCAACCGCGCGCTCATGGGTGCGAACATGCAGCGTCAGGCTGTGCCGCTGCTGCGCAGCGAGTCGCCCGTGGTCGGAACCGGTATGGAGGGCTACGCCGCCGTCGACGCCGGTGACGTCGTCACCGCCGAGAAGAGCGGTGTGGTCATGGAGGTGTCGGCCGACGTCGTCACCGTCCAGCTCGACGAGGGCGGCACGCAGGACTACTTCCTGCGCAAGTTCGACCGGTCCAACCAGGGCACGAGCTACAACCAGCGCGTGATCGTCTCGGCGGGCGACCGCATCGAGGCCGGCGAGGTCATCGCCGACGGCCCGGCGACCGAGAACGGCGAGCTCGCGCTCGGCAAGAACCTGCTCGTGGCGTTCATGACCTGGGAGGGTCACAACTTCGAAGACGCCATCATCCTCAGCCAGGAGCTGGTGAAGGACGACACCCTCTCCTCGATCCACATCGAGGAGTACGAGGTCGACGCCCGCGACACCAAGCTCGGCAAGGAGGAGATCACCCGTGATCTCCCCAACGTCAGCCCCGACCTGCTGAAGGACCTCGACGAGCGCGGCATCATCCGCATCGGTGCCGAGGTCCGCCCCGGCGACATCCTCGTCGGCAAGGTCACGCCCAAGGGTGAGACCGAGCTGAGCGCCGAGGAGCGGCTGCTGCGTGCCATCTTCAACGAGAAGAGCCGCGAGGTGCGCGACACCTCGCTGAAGGTTCCTCACGGCGAGCAGGGCACGATCATCGCCGTCAAGGAGTTCAACGCCGAGGACGGCGACGACGAGCTGGGCTCGGGCGTCAACCGCCGCGTCGTGGTCTACATCGCCCAGAAGCGCAAGATCACCGAGGGCGACAAGCTCGCCGGCCGCCACGGCAACAAGGGCGTCATCGCCAAGATCCTGCCGGTCGAGGACATGCCGTTCCTCGCCGACGGAACGCCGGTCGACGTCGTCCTGAACCCCCTCGGAATCCCCGGTCGCATGAACTTCGGCCAGGTGCTGGAGACCCACCTCGGGTGGATCGCCAAGCAGGGCTGGAAGGTCGAGGGCACCCCCGAGTGGGCTGTGCGCCTGCCCGAGGAGGCTCGCGAGGCCGCCCCCGGCACCAAGGTCGCGACCCCCGTGTTCGACGGTGCCGCCGAGGAGGAGATCGCGGGTCTGCTCGACTCGACGACGCTCACCCGAGACGGTGTGCGCCTGATCGACTCGTCGGGCAAGACTCAGCTGTTCGACGGCCGGTCGGGTGAGCCGTTCCCGGCACCGATCTCCGTCGGGTACATGTACATCCTGAAGCTGCACCACCTCGTGGACGACAAGATCCACGCCCGTTCCACCGGCCCCTACTCGATGATCACGCAGCAGCCGCTGGGTGGTAAGGCGCAGTTCGGCGGTCAGCGGTTCGGTGAGATGGAGGTGTGGGCACTCGAGGCCTACGGCGCGGCGTACGCGCTCCAGGAGCTCCTCACGATCAAGTCCGACGACATCCCCGGCCGCGTCAAGGCGTACGAGTCGATCGTCAAGGGCGAGAACCTGCAGGAGCCCGGCATCCCCGAGTCGTTCAAGGTGCTCATGAAGGAGATGCAGTCGCTGTGCCTGAACGTCGAGGTCCTCTCGGCCGACGGCACCGTGGTCAGCCTCCGCGACAGCACCGACGAGGCGTACCGCGCCGCTGAGGAGCTCGGCATCAACATCTCGAGCCGCTTCGAGTCGTCGTCGATCGACGAGATCTGATCCGTCGACGCCGACCGCAACCCACTTTTGACAACAGGAGAACTAGTGCTCGACGCAACAACGTTTGACGAGCTTCGCATCGGCCTCGCCACGGCCGACGACATCCGCCGCTGGTCGTTCGGCGAGGTCAAGAAGCCCGAGACCATCAACTACCGCACGCTCAAGCCCGAGAAGGACGGCCTCTTCGGAGAGCAGATCTTCGGGCCCAGCCGCGACTGGGAGTGCGCCTGCGGCAAGTACAAGCGCGTCCGCTTCAAGGGCATCGTCTGCGAGCGCTGCGGCGTGGAGGTCACCAAGTCCTCCGTCCGCCGCGAGCGGATGGGTCACATCGAGCTGGCCGCCCCGGTCACCCACATCTGGTACTTCAAGGGCGTGCCCTCGCGCCTGGGGTACCTGCTCGACATGGCGCCGAAGGACCTCGAGAAGGTCATCTACTTCGCCGCCTACATGGTGATCTCCGTCGACGAGGAGGCGCGCCACCGCGACCTCGCCACGCAGGAGAACAACATCCGCCTGGAGATCAAGACGCTCGGCGACCGCCGGGACGCCAAGATCGCCGCGCGCCTTTCCAAGCTGGAGGAGGAGCTCGCCGCCCTGGAGGCGGAGGGCGCCAAGGCCGACCAGAAGAAGAAGGTCAAGGACGCCGCCGAGAAGGACATGGCGCAGGCCCGTAAGCAGGCCGATGACGCCATCGCCAAGCTCGAGCGCGTGTGGGAGGACTTCCGCACCCTCGAGGTCGGCTCGCTCAAGGGCGAGGACGAGATCTTCCAGGAGCTGCAGGACCGCTTCGGTCAGTACTTCGAGGCCCACATGGGCGCCGAGTCGATCAAGCGCCGCCTGGAGGCGTTCGACCTTGCCGCTGAGGCGGAGAGCCTGCACCTGCAGATCGCCGAGGGCAAGGGCCAGCGCAAGATCCGCGCGATCAAGCGCCTGAAGGTGGTCAACTCCTTCCTCCAGACCGGCATGAGCCCCGCCTCGATGGTGCTCGACGTCGTCCCGGTCATCCCGCCGGAGCTGCGCCCGATGGTGCAGCTCGACGGTGGCCGCTTCGCGACCTCCGACCTGAACGACCTCTACCGTCGCGTGATCAACCGCAACAACCGCCTCCGTCGCCTGATCGACCTCGGTGCCCCCGAGATCATCGTCAACAACGAGAAGCGGATGCTGCAGGAGGCCGTCGACGCGCTGTTCGACAACGGCCGTCGTGGTCGCCCCGTCACGGGCACCGGCAACCGCGCCCTCAAGTCCCTGAGCGACATGCTCAAGGGAAAGCAGGGCCGGTTCCGCCAGAACCTGCTCGGAAAGCGTGTGGACTACTCGGGCCGTTCGGTCATCGTCGTGGGTCCGCAGCTGAAGCTGCACCAGTGCGGTCTGCCCAAGCAGATGGCTCTCGAGCTGTTCAAGCCCTTCGTGATCAAGCGCCTGATCGACCTCGGTCACTCGCAGAACATCAAGGCCGCCAAGCGCGCCGTCGAGCGCACCCGTCCCGAGGTCTGGGATGTGCTCGAGGAGATCATCCGCGAGCGTCCGGTGCTGCTGAACCGCGCGCCCACCCTGCACCGTCTGGGCATCCAGGCGTTCGAGCCGCAGCTCGTCGAGGGCAAGGCCATCCAGCTCCACCCGCTCGTGTGTGCGGCGTTCAACGCCGACTTCGACGGTGACCAGATGGCCGTGCACCTGCCGCTGTCGGTCGAGGCCCAGGCCGAGGCCCGCATCCTGATGCTCGCCTCGAACAACATCCTGAAGCCGTCGGACGGCCGCCCGGTGACCCTGCCCTCGCAGGACATGATCATCGGCCTCCACCACCTCACCACGGTGAAGGAGGGCGCCGCGGGCGAGGGTCGCGTGTTCGGCTCGGTCTCCGAGGCGATCCTGGCCAAGGACGAGGGCACCCTCGACCTGCAGGCGAAGGTTCGCATCCGCATCCCCGGGCTCGCCTTCCTCGAGGGCGAAGCTCCCGAGGGCTACGAGCGCCACGGCCTCGTCGACACCTCGCTCGGCCAGGCGATCTTCAACGACGCGCTGCCCAAGGGCTACCCGTTCGTGCGCGAGCAGGCCGACAAGGGCAAGCTCTCGCAGATCGTCAACAAGCTCGCCGAGGAGTACCCCAAGGTGGAGGTCGCCGCGACGCTCGACCGCATCAAGGACGCCGGCTTCTACTGGGCCACGCGTTCGGGTGTGACCGTTGCGCTCAGCGACATCCTCACCCCGCCGAACAAGGCGGAGATCGTGGGTCGCTACGAGAAGCAGGCCGCGAAGGTCCAGTCGCAGTTCGAGAAGGGTCTCACCACCGACGCCGAGCGTCGTCAGGAGCTCATCAAGATCTGGACCGAAGCGACCGACGAGGTCCAGAAGGCGATGCGCGACAACTTCCCCGAGGACAACACCATCAACCGGATGGTCTCGTCGGGCGCGCGTGGTAACTGGCTGCAGATCCGGAACATCGCCGGTATGCGAGGCCTGGTGAACAACCCGAAGGGTGAGATCATCCCGCGCCCGATCATCTCCTCGTACCGCGAGGGTCTGTCGGTGGCGGAGTACTTCATCGCGACGCACGGTGCCCGTAAGGGTCTGGCCGACACGGCCCTCCGTACGGCCGACTCGGGTTACCTCACGCGTCGTCTCGTCGACGTCTCGCAGGACGTCATCATCCGCGAGGAGGACTGCGGCACGTCGAAGGGGCTGGAGCTGCCGATCGCCGCTCCCGGCTTCGACGGCACCCTGGTCAAGGACGCCAACGTCGAGAACTCCGTGTTCGCACGGACGCTCGCAGCCGACGTGGTCAGCGCCTCCGGCGAGGTGCTCGCCGCGGCCGGCTCGGACGTCGGCGACGTGGTCATCAACGCGCTGGTCGAGGCGGGTGTGGAGACCATCAAGGTGCGCTCCGTGCTCACCTGCGACTCCGCCGTCGGTGTCTGCGCCCGCTGCTACGGCCGCTCGCTGGCGACCGGCAAGATGGTCGACATCGGTGAGGCCGTGGGCATCATCGCGGCCCAGTCGATCGGTGAGCCCGGTACCCAGCTGACGATGCGTACCTTCCACACCGGTGGTTCGGCGTCGGCGGATGACATCACGCAGGGTCTTCCCCGCGTGCAGGAGCTCTTCGAGGCCCGTACCCCTAAGGGTGCGTCCCCGATCGCGGAGGCCGACGGCCGCATCACGATCGAGGAGACCGACAAGAGCAAGAAGATCATCCTCACGCCCGACTCCGGCGACGAGCCCGTGGTCTACCCGGTGCTCAAGCGTGCGACGCTGCTGGTCGAGGACGGCCAGCACGTCACCGTGGGCCAGCCCCTGCAGGTCGGCACGCTCGACCCCAAGGAGGTCATGCGTGTCATGGGTGCCCGCGAGGTGCAGAAGTACCTCGTGAACGGTGTCCAGGGCGTGTACCGCTCGCAGGGTGTGCCGATCCACGACAAGCACATCGAGGTCATCGTGCGCCAGATGCTGCGGAAGGTCACCGTGGTCGACCACGGCGACACGACGCTGCTTCCGGGCGAGCTGGTCGACCTCAAGCGCTACCAGGGCATCAACCGCGAAGCGGTCGGTTCGGGCAAGCGTCCGGCGTCGGGTCGTCCCGAGCTCATGGGTATCACCAAGGCGTCGCTCGCCACCGAGTCGTGGCTGTCGGCCGCGTCGTTCCAGGAGACCACGCGTGTTCTCACGCAGGCCGCCATGGAGGGCAAGAGCGACCCGCTGGTGGGCCTGAAGGAGAACGTCATCATCGGAAAGCTCATCCCCGCCGGCACCGGCCTTGCGAAGTACCGCAACGTCGTGGTCGAGGCGACGGAGGAGGCCAAGAGCGAGCGGTACCCCAACCGCATCTTCGCCTCGGACGGCGCCTACAGCGACGCGGACCTGAGCTACGTCGACTTCGACAGCTTCTCCACGGACGACTTCGGCACCTACAACTGAGTCGAATCTCCGCAGTACGTCCCGAAGGGCCCCGGCATCCGCCGGGGCCCTTCGGCTTTGCGCCGAGAAACCGTATCCGCGCCGAGATCGCTCCCGCGGCGTGGTGCCTCGGCGGAGATGTGGTGTCTCGGCGGGGGACGGACGGATGCCGCGGCGCGGCGGCGCTGATGTGCGCAGCGCCGACGCGCGGGGGCTGGCGGGAGAGGTGCGCGTCCCGGCGAGCCGTCACGCGCGGCGCGGGTGCGCCGCCGTACCGTGGATCCGGAGGTGGAAGAAGGTGGCGCGCATCCCGGGTCGGAGCCTGTGGCTCTCCGCTCCGGTCGGACTTCTCTGCGCGGCGGTCGTCGCAGCACTGGTGTGGCTGGCCGCCCCGATGGTCCCGACCGTGGTGACCTGGGCCGGCGACACCCTGCGCGCTGCCAGCGCCCGCGCCGAAGCGGCGCCGCCCGACGACCCCCTGGTGGCGGCCCTCGCCGGCGAGGCGCCCCTGGACTGCCGGGACATCTACCCCGACGACCTCTGGCGGCAACTCGCCTGGTTCCCGGGGGCGCTGCTCGCCCAGTCGGGGGCGGTCCCCGAGACCGCGGCGCCGCCCCTCGTCGAGGCGTTGGCCCCCGACATCCGCGTCTCGTGCCGGTGGCACACCCGCGACGGTGCGACCCTGCAGACGGCACTCGCCACCATCGCCCCCGACGCCTCGGCCGCGGGTGAGGCCGCCCTGCGCGGCGCGGGTTTCGCCTGCAACGTCGTCGCCCCCGGCCTCACCTGCACCCGGACGACCGCGGACGCGATCGAGACGCACGTCTTGCGTGACGGGTGGTGGCTCGTGAGCGTCGAGCGCGGCTGGCACCCCGAGGATTACGCCGGCCGTATCGCGGCGCGACTCTGGGGCTGATCGGCTGCCTTACGCCGCAGGCCAGATCGACGAGACGATCGACGCCGTGTAGCCGCTCGGGGCCAGATTCGAGTAGCGCGTGTCGATGAGCAGGTCGTCTCGCCAGAAGAGCGTCCGTCCGTCGGTGACGGGGTACTGCTCGTTCTGCCACGTCTTCTCGCAGCGGGTGCCCCCGTCGGGGGTGTAGCAGGTGAACCCCTCGTCCGCGGCCAGCTGGTTCAGCAGGTCGAGTGCCGGCCCGCGGTTCATCGGCAGGTAGGAGGTCTCCAGGAAGGTGGTGTCGGCGCCGGGATCCCGCCACAGGCACACCAGCGACCCGTCGGTCTGAGGGCCGACGGCCACGCCGTTCACCGGATCGTTCAGCGGCACGTCGCTCAGCTGTGCGCGCACAGCTTCCGACAGCGGCGCCTCGCAATCCTCGGGCACGGCCGCAGCCCCCACGGCGACAGACGGCGTGGGGGTCGCGGAGGGAGTGGGAGAACCGGAGCTTGAGGAGCTCGGTGTCGCCGAGGCCCCGGCCGAGGGGGTGGACGCACCCTCGTCACCCTCCTCGGGCGCGCAGCCGCCGAGAACCAGGGTGAGAAGAAGGACGGATGCCGCCGCTGCCGCGACGACCGCACGGTGCGTCATGGCCACGCTCTACGAACCCGTCGCGACGGCTCTCGGCGACGCGCGGGAGAAGCCCGTCAGCCGCATATTCCCATCCGGGAATGGCGCCGGAGGGGCCGGTTCGCGCTAGATCGGCGAATCGGTCCGCCGCCGCGCGGCACGCCTGCACGGTTCCGGGCATCGGTGCCGCTAGTTTCGCTCTGCGGGGCGCCAGTCCCGCGTGAGGAGTGCGAACGATGAGTGATTCGAAGTCGTCGTACGGCGACCCCGTCGAGGAGCCCCGTCCGGCGGACGACGACGTCGTCACGCGCGCGAACGAGGGTCTCGCCGACGCCGAAGCCGCACGCGAGGCCGCCGTGCGCGAGGACGCCGCCCGCGCGGCCGACCAGGCCGACCCCGGCCACCCCACCGACGGTTCGCACCACGACTCCGCCGCGCACACCGACGCCGGTGAGGGCCGCGCGGCCGCCGCGCCCGCCGCGGATGACCGGCCCTACGCCCCGACGAGCGAGCCCGCCACCGCCCGGTGGGACGCTCCCGGCGACCGTGACGCCGCCGACTACCGCGACGACGCCGAGCGCGACCGCTTCGCGGCGTACGAGGCCTCGGCCGACACCTCCGCCGACCGCTCCGTCGCGCCCGCCGCCGCAGCAGGCGCCGCCGCCGGTGCCGCCGCGGCATCCTCGCGCCCGCAGGTGACCCCGAGCGAACCTGCCTCAGACCGCGGATATGACGCCCCCACCGTCGTCTCCGCCCCCCTTCCGCCGCAGCAGACCGCGGCGCCGCAGCCGATCTTCGTGCAGGCGCCCGAGGCGCCCCGGCCCCGCGGCAACCGCGCCGCGGCGGGCGCCATCGGCCTCCTGGCCGCACTGGTGTTCGGTCTGCTCTACCTCGCCGCCTGGGTGGGTCTCGGCGCCCTCGCGGGAGACGTCACGGTCGACACCTTCGTGTCGACGACCCTGACGGCCCTCGCGAGCTGGTCGCTGTGGATCCCCGTCCTGGTCTTCTTCCTCGCATTCTGGCTGCTCGGCGCCGTCATCAACCGCGGACGCTGGGGCGCGTGGGTGATCTTCGGCCTGCTGGTGGGCTTCGCCGCGTGGGCGGGTCACATCCTGGGCCAGCTCTTCCAGGCGCCGTTCTGGACGCTCACCGCGCGCGAGGGTGCCGAGATCACGGCGGAGCAGGTGCTCGCACCCCTGGCGATCGTGGCGTTCATCCTCGGACGCGAGCTCACGATCTGGTTCGGCGCGTGGGTGGCATCGCGAGGACGGCGGGTCACCGAGCTGAACGACGAGGCGCAGCGGGAGTACGAGCGCACGCTCGAGGCGGGGCCCCAGCTCGTCCGGCAGTGAGCCGGGCGCGCTGAGGCGACGAGGCTGGAACGCAGGCGACGGCCGGCAGTGACGGGTTGACGTGATCGAGCCTGTCGACGACCGCCCCCGCGTGCCGGTGCCCCCACTCATCGCGGTGACGTTCGCGACCGTGGGATACGTCGCCCTGATGATCTTCGGGCTGGGGATGACCAGCCTCGCCCTCGATCGCAGCGTCATCGAGGTGCAGGGTCTCGGTCCGCTCCCGGGGGTCTTCGCCGCCACGGCCTCGACACTCGCGGTCGCCGCCGTTCTGCTGAGCGCCATGCCGCGTCCGCTCCTTCCGCAGCCCGACGCCCCGCCTCCCGCGAATGCCTCGGCGTCGCCCCGCTACTCCGTCGCCCTCTGGACGGGGCTCGGCGCCTATCTCGGCTACGTCGTCGTGGTCTGGATCGCCGTCGTCGCCTCGGGTGAGGAGCTGAGCACCGCCTCGACCGTGGCCGGCGGCATCGCGGCATCCTGGTTCGGACTCGTCCTCGCCGCCGCCGGGGCGATCGCCGGGGTCAGCGGCGTGGCGATGGTGCGCACCCGCGGCGGCCGGCGGCAGTGGCCCTGGGAGGGGGAGGAGCGGGATGACGCATGACGCCGCCGATCCGCAGGGATACCGTGTAGGGGTGGAGCGGTCGCTCGAGACCCAGGTCAGCCAGGCGGTGGACGCCTGGCTGCGGTGGTTGCCGCGCTGGGAGCCGGCGACCCATCGGGGGCGCGTCGCTCCATGCCGGCGTTGCTTCGGCTCACCCGTCCTGTCGGCCGCCGGGCTCGGCGCCGACGTGCCGCACGGGGTGCAGCACGGCCTCTCGACCCGCATCAAGACGATCGTCGACCACGCCGTCGCGGAGTACACCGCCGTGAACCTCCCGATGCTCCAGGCCGAGCTCGACCAGCAGGCCGCCCGCAACCGCGCACGCAGCTACCGGCCCGCCGAGGGGCTCGAGCCCGAGTTCGAAGGTCTGCCGCTCGACCCGGAACCGACGCCCGGTGCGCCGTTCCTGTTCACCCTGTCGGGACTCGCCGCCCAGGCCGATTCGGACGTGCCCGAGCTTCCCCCGCTCACCGAGGAGGCCAAGGCGGCGCTCCGCCAGGAGGTGGGGCTCGCCGACGACTACGCCAACATGGTCGGGCGCGAAGTCTGCACCATCCTGCTGCACCATCGCCTGCGCATCCAGGCCGGAGTCACCGAATACGTCGAGCCCCAGATCGAGGCGATGCTCGACGAGCTGACCCGGTCGCTCGACGCTCCGTTCGACCCGAACGACCCGAATCCTCTGCCCTGAGCGGGCGAGCGGGTCTGTGAGGATCCTCGAGCCGTTACCGAGGCTCTCCGCAGCCCTGGACGAGGGTGCAGGCAGGCTTTGTTAGCATGGCCGGGTTTCCAGCGTCGTTGCGCTGTGATCCCGCCGGTCGGCGGGCGGATGTGCGGGGAGGGGATACGGTGACGACTCGCCTGCCCTCCGCACCCCCGATCCTGCCGGGACTGTCGTACATCCGGCCCCTCGGCTCGGGTGGCTTCGCCGACGTCTTCCTCTACGGGCAGGACATGCCCCGGAGGGACGTCGCGGTCAAGGTCCTCCCCAGCGACGTGGGCGACCCCGAGCTGCGGCGCATGTTCAACGCCGAGGCCGACGTCCTCGCGCACCTGTCAGCACATCCGTCGATCGTGACGGTCTACCAGGCCGGGATCTCCGCCGACGGCCGCCCGTACATCGTGATGGAGTACTGCCCCGGGTCGCTGGCCCAGCGCTACCGGATCGAGCGGATGCCGGTGGACGAGGTCCTCACCATCGGTGTGAAGATGGCCAGCGCCCTGGAGTCCGCCCACCGGGCGGGGCTCGTGCACCGCGACGTCAAACCCAGCAACATCCTCGTCACCACCTTCGGTGCCCCGGTGCTCGCCGACTTCGGCATCTCCTCCTCGCTCGCGCGGGTGACCGCCGGAGAGGTGCTGGCGATGTCGATCCCGTGGAGTGCCCCCGAGGTGGTCGCCGAGGAGACGGCCGGAACGATCGCCAGTGAGGTGTGGAGTCTCGGCGCGACGATCTACTCGCTGCTGGCGGGCCACAGTCCGTTCGAGCGGCGCGAGAAGGGCCAGAACACCAAGGAGCTCCTCCGGCGCCGCATCGCCAAGGCCAGCTACACCCCGATCAACCGGGCCGACGTGCCCGATGCCCTGCAGGACGTGCTGGCCCGCGCGATGAGCCGCGACCCGCGTGAGCGCCACACCACCTCGCGAGGGTTCGCCGACGCGCTCCGCGAGGTTCAGGCGGGGCTCGGCCTGTCGCCGACCCCCCTGGAGGTGCCGGTGGCCGACTGGGCCGCGGGCGGCGGCATCGACCTGTCCGACGACGCCCTGCGGGGCCCGGCGCGCAGCCGTCTCGAGCGGGAGGTGACCCGAAAACGGACCGCGACGACGGGGGTTGCCTCGCTGCTGCGCGACGAGGACACCTCGCTGTCGTCACCGGCCCCCGCGCCCGCACCGCACCGCGCCCTGCCGTGGATCCTCGGCGGTGCCGGCGCCGCTGCGCTCATCGCCGTCGTCCTCGCCGCCCTCCGTGCGGCAGGGGTGCTGTGATGGCGGCGCGGCGGGCTCGACCCGCGCACGCCGTGCGTCCCCGCGCGGCGCGGATCCCCCGCCGCGGCCCTCTCCTCGCCCTCGTGGCGGGCGGTGTCGCGGTGGCCACGGTCGTGGTGGCCAGCATCGTCTGGCCGGGGCTCGACGCGCAGGAGACCCCGCCGGTGGACACGTCGGTGTGGGCGCTGCAGACCGGCGAGGGCACGCGCTATGCGCGGGTGAACACCTCGATCCTCGAGCTCGACACCGTCCGCACCGTCTCCGACCCCAGCCAGGTCGCCCAGTCCCGTTCGGGCACGTTCCTCTTCACCGGAAGCAACAGCCGGGTGACCCGCGTCGACGAGGCCCTCCCCGTCGACCTCGACGACGAGGCCCTTCGCGAGTCGCCGAGCACCCCGGACGGCACCGTCGAGGTCGTCACCGCGGGCGACTTCGTGGTCTATCGGACCGAGTCAGGCGTTCTGTACACCGGCACGCTCGACGGGGGCGGCTCCGCCACACGGCTCGAGCCGTTCCCGTCCGACGACGAGGACGCCCCGTCGTACGCCGCCGACGCCGTCGCGCTCGATGACCGCGGCATCCTCCTGAGCTTCTCCGAGGGCGACGGCTCGGTCCTGACCTACGACATCGGCGCGTCCACCGTGCGTTCCCGCGACGCCGTGTCGATCGACGATCTCGCCGATCCCGCCATCACCGGCGCCGGCGATACGTGGGTGCTGGTGGATCGCGAGGACGGGTCGTACCTGGTGGAGGGGACGGATGCCGCGCGCCCCGCGCCGGTCACCGGAGCCGTGGTCGCCGGTTCCCCCGACCCCGACGGGGAGGCGGTGTACCTCGCCTCCGACACCGGGCTCGCGCGCATCCCCGTCGACGGCGGCGATCCCGAACCGGTGGTGGGCGACACCACGCTCCTCGGCACCCCGGCCCAGCCTCTCGTGCAAGACGGCGTGGTCCACGCCGCGTGGCTGGCGGAGGGGGACCTCGGCGGCCAGCTGTGGACCTCCGAGCGCGGCACCCTCAGCCCGCTCGACTACGCAGGGCAGGAGCTCTCCGATCAGCGGCGTCCGGTCTTCACGTCCAACGGCGACACCGTCATCCTCAACGAGACGCGGACGGGCTGGGTCTGGACCGTTCCCGAGGGGCGACTGGTCCCCTCCAGCCAGCAGTGGAGCCTCGAGGACGAGGTCGTCTCCGATGCGCAGCCGAGCGAAGAGCAGCTGAGCGTCGTGATCGACCCCAAGGCGCCGATCGCCGAGCCCGACGCGTTCGGAGTTCGCCCCGGAGCGCTCGTGAGCCTTCCCGTGCTGCTGAACGATCACGATCCGAACGAGGATGTCCTCAGCGTCGACCCGGCCTCGGTGACCGGGCTCGACCCCGGCTTCGGGACGGTGTCGATCACCGACGACGGCCAGCGCCTCGCGGTCCGCGTCGCTCCCGGGGCGAGCGGGGCCGCGAGTTTCTCCTACGCCGTGACCGATGGCACCGCCCCCGGCGGCCTCGCCTCGAGCCCGACGACGGTCTCGCTGCTGGTGGCCGGCGACGAGCAGAACGGCGCTCCCGTATGGTGCGGCGTCGAGCGGTGTCTCGCCGAGTGGCCGAGCCCCGAGGTCGCGCGGGGTGGCACGGTGACCGTGCCGGTCATGACGGGCTGGGTCGACCCCGACGGTGATCCGATGCTGCTGCTGTCAGCCGAGAACGCCTCGGGGGTCGGTAAGGTCGCCGCGACCCCTGCGGGGGACATCGTCTACCAGCATGCAGACGACGGAAGCGGCGCCGAGCAGCTCATCGAGATCGTCGTGTCGGTGGCCGACACCCGGGGCGCGGTGGCGACGAAGTCCCTGGTCATCCGGGTGTCGCCGCAGCCGACGCTGTCGATGCAGTCCTTCGCCGTCGTCGACATCGTCGGGGCGACCACCACCGTCGACGTCGGTCCCCACGTCACCGGCACCGCCGGAACCGTCCGCCTGGATGCGGTCCGCGTGCTCGATGACGCCCGCGCGAGCGCGACGATCGTCGGCGGCTCGACCTCGTTCGACTTCCGCGCCGAAGAGCCCGGAACCTACCGCGTCGATGTGACGGTCACCGACGGCACGACACAGGAGAACGGCACGGTGCGCGTCACAGCGCTGGCAGCGGATGCCCCGACCGAACTGGCCACGGCGCCGGTGGTCGCCTTCGTCCGCCCGCAGCAGGATGCCACGCTCGACATCCTGGCCGCGGTGTCGAACCCCACGAGGCGCGTCCTGCTCCTCAGCGACGTGCAGGCGCAGCCCGACGCCGGAGCGTCGCTGTCGTTCGACACGCTGTCGCAGAACTACCTGCGCGTGTCGGGTTCGACCGCCGACGGCTCGCCGGGGCGGCTCGGCACGATCACCTACACCGTCACCGACGGCACCGAGAACCAGGGCTCCTCGGTGGAGGGGCAGGCCACCGTCTACCTGCTGCCTCCCGCACCCGAGCTCGCTCCCATCGCGGTGGACGACACCGTCGTCGTGCGTGCCGGCACGCAGATCGACATCCCCGTGCTCGAGAACGACGTCGCCCCTGCCGGCGGACGCCCCACGCTCAACCCCGCGACGGTGACGTCGTCCTCCGCAGCGGCCCTGGCCTTCGGGTCAGGTGACGTGCTGCGCTACCTCGCCCCCGACGAGCCCGGCGAATACGCCGTCGACTACGACGTGTACACCACGGGTGCGCCGTCGCTGTCGGATCAGGCGCGCGTGATCGTGCAGGTGCTGCCCGATGACGAGAATCGCGCTCCCGCTCCCGACACCCTGGAGGGTCGCGTCCTCAGCGGCCAGTCGACGCGGATCGAGTTCGACGGCTACGGCGTCGACCCGGACGGCGACGCGGTGGCGCTCGACCGCATCATCGCCCAGCCGGAGTCGGGGGTCGCCACCATTTCGGCCGACGGCGACGCCATCGTTTACACCAGCGTGTCGGGCTTCAGCGGCCAGGTGACCTTCCCCTACCGCGTTGTCGACGAGTTCGGTCAGCGCGGCGAGGGCATCGCGCGCGTGGGCGTGCTCGACAGCGACGCCAACCCGAGCCCGGTGACCTTCACCGATTACGTGCAGGTGCAGGCGGGTGCCGAGAGCACCATCCGCGTCAACCCGCTCTCCAACGACAGCGATCCCACGATGGGAGAGCTGACGGTCGACGACGTGCGGCCCGACGTGCCCGAGACCCTCGAGGACGGCTCGGAGAACCCCGAGTTCGCCCGGCTCGAGGGGCGGATCCGGTCCGTCGGCGACAGCCAGGTCGTGATCGCGGCGGGAACCGAGCCCGGCACGATGTCGTTCCTCTACGACGTCTCGTCGAGCTCGGGCAACACCGGTCGCGGGCTCATCGTGATCACGGTCGTGCGCGAGAGCGTGCCGGACTTCCCGATCGTGGAGGACACCGTGCTCACCGCCGAGACCCGCGAGGACTTCGTCGACGGCGTCGACGTGCTCTCGGGGAACGTCTCCTGGTCGGGCGGCGACATCAACGACCTCGAGCTCGATCTCTGGGGCGAACCGGACGATGTCACCGTTCGCGGAGCGGAGATCTCGGGTCCCCTCCCCGACACCACCCGCGTCATCCCGTTCTCCGTCACCGGTGAAGGGGCCTCCGGCGAGGTGACCAGCTACGGCTTCCTCCGCGTGCCCGGCGACGCCGACCTGTCGCTGGCGCTGCGGTCGTCCGCGCGCCCCGTCGAGGTGCCCGAGCTCGAATCCGTCACCTTCGACATGGACGACCTCGTCGCCATCCCACGTAATGCCGACCTCGAGGTCGGCGACGACGTGCGGGCCTCCGGCGCGCGTGGCGAGGCGGTCTGCACCGCCGTCGGCGATGGGCAGATCCGGTACGACGCCGGGGCGGGGGCGCCGTGGACCGACGCCTGCCAGGTGCCGGTGCGCGTGGCCGGGACCGAGGACTTCAGCTATCTCGCCGTGCCGATCCTGGTCGAGGCCCAGGACCCGCAGCCCGAGCTGCGACCCGGCGCCCTCACCGTCGGACCGGGCGAGACCGCCACCTTCGATCTGCGGAACATGACCACGTGGCAGCTCCGCGAGGACTGGGACGGCATCGCGTACGCCCTGTCGTACCCGGGCGGCGCGTTCGAGGTGTCGCTCGAGGGCTCGATCGTCACCGTGACGGGCACCGACACCGCGGTGCCCGGACGCGAGGAGGTCGTCGGGGTCTCGGCGTCGAGCCACCCCAACACCGCGCCGTCGCGGCTCATCCTGCGGGTCGGCCAGGCGCCGTCGACCCTCCCGCAGGGCGGGTCGGTGACCCAGCAGTGCTCGCAGGCGAGCGGGTCGTCGTGCACCATCACGGTCATCGGCGGTGCGGGGGAGATCAATCCGCTGCCGCGCACGCCCCTCGAGGTCGTCGACGTCCGCCCGACGGGCGCGTGCGCGGGCGTGAGCTTCCAGGTGTCGTCGCCGCGCACGGTCGTGGCGTCGTGGGCGCCGGATGCTCCGGGGGCGACCTGTTCGGCGACGTTCTCCGTCGTCGATGCGCAGGGCCGGCGCACTGCCGGCGAGCGCGACGGCCGCCTGCTGCTGGATCTCCAGGGATTCCCGCGGCCGCCGGCCGCGCTCGTGCAGACGGCGTTCGGCAACGAGACCGTCACGCTTCGCGTCGACCCGGGCGACGCGCGGCTGGCCTACCCGGGGCTGAGCGGCTTCCGCATCCGCTTCAACGGCCAGGTGGTCGCCGAATGCGGTCCTGCCGGATCGTGCCCGGCCATCTCGGCGCCCAACGGCGAGCGACGCACCTACGAAGCGGTCGCGGTCAACGCCGTCGGCGAGTCGCGCGGGGCGGTGCGCACCGAGGCGTGGGCCTACGACGCCCCGCCCGCGCCGGCCGGGGTCCGGTGGACACCGCTGGAGACGCGCGGCGAGGGCGGCTACGTCTCGCTGCGGATCGAGGGGGTCGACCCCTCTCGCACCGGGTCGCTGGAGATCACCAGTCCCACAGGCGACCGGTCGGTGGTGAACGTCGGCAGTCGCGACACCACGGTCGAGGTCCGCTCGTACCGCGTGGGATCCAATGCGCCCACACCCGTGACGGTGACGCCGTATTCGCGCTTCGACCGGCCGCCCGGCCTCGGCGGTGGCGGGGTGAACGCCGGCGCGTCGGTGACCGTCAACGCCAACGGCGTGGGCGCGCCGCTGAACCCCGCGCTCGACCTCGACTCCGTCTCCGACGGGGAGGGCACCTCGACGATTACCGCGCGCGCGAGCGCGGGCCCGAACGGTACGGGGTCCACCCTCCGGTTCGGCATCGTGCAGGAGGGCGACCGCTGCGTCCCCGCCGACGGCGGGGCGACCGCGACCTTCCCCGGCTTCGAGGACGGCGAGGAGTACGAGTTCGAGATGTGCGTCGAGTCGGTCTACCAGGGCGAGGTCTACGGCACCGCGACCGCGACCGCGACGGTTCGCGCGGCGCAGTCGGCGGCGGCACCGACCGGGTACACCTTCGTCGTGGACGGTCGGCCGAACGTTTCGGGCAACCGGGCGGACTGGGTCATCCGAGACCAGCCGACCTCGAACGAGGAGATCCCCAACCGCAATCAGGTGCGCTTCTCCGGCCTGCCCTCGAGCGTCTTCGGACAGGACCCCCGCGTCCGGGTGTGGTACGAGCACCAGTTCTGGGGCACCCGCTCGGCCGAGGCGACCGTCACCGCCCGCGAGGGAAGCGCCCCATGGCAGATGACCGCGTCCTGGCGAGCGACCTCGTGCGTGGGCGGGAGCACCCTCACGCTCGTCGGCGACTCGTCGACCGGCCCCGGCGGCAACGGCGCGGCCATCACCTTCAGCCCGGCGAACCTGCGGTACTTCGACGCCGACGACAACGTCTTGCCGCACACCGCCGACTCCTTCGCTGTGCCGGTCGGGGCCGACCGTGTCGAGGGCATCACCGTGACTGTGGACTGGTCGGCTCGCGGCTGGGGCCTGCAGAACGTCACCGAACGGTTCCCGGCCGACTGCCAGCCCGGCGACGGCGGCGCCCCTCCCACCCCCTGATCTCACGCTCCACCGACAACCGAGGAACGACACGATGACCATCACGCAGGAGCAGGCCACCTGGTTCGCGCAGACCTTCAGCCAGCTCGCCGACAACGTCGAGCGGGCGGTGCTGGGAAAGCGCCACGTCGTCGAGCTGGTGCTGACGGCGATGCTCAGCGACGGCCATGTGCTCCTCGAAGACGTACCCGGCACCGGGAAGACTTCGCTCGCCCGAGCGATGGCGCAGTCGGTGCAGGGCACGAACACCCGCATCCAGTTCACCCCCGACCTGCTGCCGGGAGACATCACCGGCATCTCGGTCTACGACCAGAAGAGCGGTACCTTCGAGTTCCACGCCGGGCCCATCTTCGCCAACATCGTCCTCGCCGATGAGATCAACCGCGCGAGCCCCAAGACCCAGGCCGCGCTCCTGGAGGTCATGGAGGAGGGCCGGGTCACCGTCGACGGTGTCAGCCGCCAGGTGGGCGTGCCGTTCCTCGTGCTCGCCACGCAGAACCCCGTCGAGCAGGCGGGCACCTACCGGCTCCCCGAGGCGCAGCTCGACCGGTTCCTCATGCGGACCTCGCTCGGCTACCCCGACCACGCCGCGACCGTCCGCATCCTCGACGGCGCCGCGGTCGCCACCTCCGATCTGCCGGCGGTCATCACCCCGCAGGCCCTGGTCGGGATGGCCGATCTCGCCGCGAACGTCTACGTCGATGCCCTCGTGCTCGACTACATCGCGCGCCTGGTCGACGGCACCCGCTCGGCCGACGAGGTGCGGCTCGGCGTCAGCATCCGCGGCGCCCTCGCCCTCACCCGCGCGACCCGCACCCGCGCCGCCTCGCAGGGACGCACCTACGCCACCCCCGACGATGTCAAGGCGCTCGCCGTGGCGGTGCTCTCGCACCGCCTCATCCTCCAGCCCGAGGCGGAGTTCGACGGCGTGACACCCGAGGCCGTCGTCGGCCAGGTGCTGCTGGACGTCGCGCCCCCGACCCGTCGCGAAGCGACCGTCTGAGGCGCCCCCTCGAACCCATGAGCGCCACCGAGTCCCGCGTGACCCGCACCTCCCGCACCGGGGGGCGGACCGGCGCGGGCGGGCACACCCTGCACAGCACCGTGCAGGGGACGGGGCTGCAGAGCACCACGCAGCTGGCCCCGGGGGGACGCTCCGGTCGCCTCGTCCGCGCTGCGGTCGCCGTCACCGCGGCCGGGCGGGCCGTGGGCGACGCCTCGCGGGTCGCCGCCTCGTGGGCAGCGCGGACGATCCGTCCCGCGGGCGCGCTCGTCGCTCTGGCCGCCACGGTGGGCCTGGTGATCGGGATCGTGTTCGGCTGGACGGAGTGGGTGGTCGCCGGCGGCATCTCGCTGGTGCTGGTCGTCCTCAGCATCCCGTTCCTCTTCGGCGCCCGCGCCTACGACGTCGACCTCGCCCTCACGCACGAGCGGGTCGTCGCCGGTCAGGGGATCTCCGGTGAGATCACCGTCCGCAACGACAGCCGGCGGATCGCCCTCCCCGGGCGGCTGGACATCCCGGTCGGCCGGGGGCTGATCGAGTTCGGCGTGCCGCTCCTGCGTCCCGGCCACACCGTGGCCCAGCCGCTGGACATCCCCTCGCTCCGGCGCGGCATCGTACCGGTCGGGCCCGCGACGACGGTGCGATCCGACCCGCTCGGGCTCCTCCGTCGCGAGCACAGCTTCGACGACGTGCACGAGGTGTACGTCCACCCGCGCACCGTCGCCCTGCCCTCCACGAGCGCCGGTCTCGTCCGCGACCTCGAGGGGAGCCCCACCCGACGGCTCGTCGACGCGGACATGTCGTTCCACGCCATCCGCGAGTACGCCGCGGGCGATTCGCGCCGCCACATCCACTGGAAGTCCACCGCCAAGACCGGCCGGCTCATGGTGCGCCAGTACGAGGAGACGCGGCGCTCGCGCATGGCGGTCGTGCTCGGCGTCGCCGAGAACGAGTACCTCGACGACGACGAGTTCGAGCTCGCCGTCAGCACCGCCGCCTCGCTCGGCCTCCGTGCCGTCCGCGATGCCCGTGACCTCGACATCGCGGTGGGGTCGGAGATCCCCCGCGTCGTGCGGGGGCGGCTCCGCGCCATCCGTCACCTGCCGACCATCTCGCCGCGCGCGATGCTCGACGGCTTCAGCGGGGTCGAACGGCTCGAGAGCACCATGCCGATCGTCGATGTCTGCCGGCTGACGGCCGAGGCCAATGAGCGGCTGTCGGTGGCCTTCCTCGTCGTCGGGTCGACCGTGACCCTGCCACGCCTGCAGCAGGCGGCCCTGACCTTCCCCGCCGACACCGCCGTAGCCGCGGTCATCTGCGACGAGCGGGCCCACCCGCGCATGCGGGTGCTCACGGGACTCAGCGTCCTCACCGTCGGCACACTCGACGATCTCTCGGGCCTCCTGGTGCGGGGAGCGGCCTCGTGAGCCGGGTCGTCGAGGCGCCCGAGCGCGCCGCGGATCCCCGCGCGGATCGGCGGAGCGATCTCCCGCGCCTGATCGCCGGGGGTGTGTTCACCCTCCTCATGGTGCTCATCGCCGCCGTGGCGGCATGGCCGGTCTACCGGTCGACCTCGTTCATCCTCCTCGTGGCGGTCGCCGCCTCGCTCGCCGCCGCGATCGTCGTTCTCGCGCACCTGCGGCGATGGAGCGGATGGCTCGTGGCCGCCCTCCTGGCGGGCGTCTTCGTCGTCGTGGGCGTCCCCCTCGCCGTACCCACCCGCCTGACCGGCCCGGGGGAGTTCCTCAGGGGGCTCGCCGAGCTCGGTGCGGGGGCCGTCGTCGGCTGGAAGGACCTCGTCACCGTCGAGCTGCCGGTCGGGTCGTACCGCAACCTCCTCGTTCCCGCCCTCGTGGTCTTCCTCGTCGGCACGGCGGCCGCGCTCCGGCTGTCGTGGCGCGAAGACCGTCTCGCCTACGCCGCGGTGCCCGTGGGTCTGGCGATGACCGGCTTCGGCCTGCTCTTCGGGCAGGCCGTCGTGAGTCCCCCGCTCGTCGTCGGGCCGTTCACCCTGACCGCGCCCGTCGAGACGGCGGTCGGGGCCCTGGCGGTGCTCACCGGCATCCTGTGGATGGCCTGGCGGAGCCATGACGAACGCACCCGCGCCCTGCAGCGCGCGGCGCTCTCCAGCGGAGTCCGCATCACCCGCCGCCCCTCGCGGAGCGAGCGGCGGCGCACCCTGCTCGGCGCGGGCATGATCGTCATCGCCCTCGTGGTCGGCGCCGGGGTCGTGCCGCTCCTCGCTCAGGGCGGGTCGCGCGACGTGCTGCGCTCGACCACCGGACCCGACCTCGACCTCTCGCGCGAGGTCAGCCCCCTCGCCGAATACCGTGCCCTGTTCGCCGACGATCGGGCAGGCGACGTGCTCTTCACCGTCACCGCCGACGGGGAGCGCGCGCCCGATCGCGTGCGGCTGGCGACCCTCGACACCTACGACGGCGAGGTCTTCCGCAGCGGCGCCGACGCGGCATCCCGGTTCGTGCGGCTCCCCTCCGCGCTCGATCCCGGAGCCGGCACTCCGGCGACGGCAGGGATCGAGATCGGTGAGTGGGAGGGGATCTGGATGCCGACGCTCGGCCGGGTCGCTGCGGTGCGCTTCGGCGGCGATCGGGCTGACGCCCTCACCGACCGGTTCTACTACAACGCCGATCTCGCCGCGGCCGTGCAGACCGCCGACGGCGGGCTCGCACCGGGTGACCGGTACACGGTCGAGGGCGTCGAGCCCGCGCTCCCCGCCCTGTCGAGCCTCACCGCGCCGGGCGCCCCGAATGACGGCGCCCCGGCCGCACCCGAGAACCTCTCGCGGTGGGTCGAGCGGCACGCCGCCGGAGAAGGCGGCGCGGCCCTCGAGGGGCTCGTGTCGCTGCTGCGTGAGCGCGGCTATCTCAGCCACGCCCTCGAGATCGGCGAGCAGCCGCCGCTGTGGATGAGCGACCTGCCCGACTACCGGTTCCAGCCGAGCACCGCCGGGCACTCGCTCGCCCGCATCGACGACATGTTCGACACCCTCCTCGAGCGCGAGAGCGACCCGCGCGCCGCAGAGACGGGCAACTACGTCGCCGCGATCGGCGACGACGAGCAGTTCGCGGTCGCCGTCGCCCTGATCGCGCGAGAGGTCGGCTTCCCCTCGCGGGTCGTCGTCGGCGCGCGACTGGCATCGGCCGACACGGGTGTGTCGGTGTGCGAGGCGGGCGCGTGCCGCGCGCAGGACATCTCGGCCTGGACCGAGGTGCAGGGAAGCGACGGACGCTGGGTGCCCATCGACGTCACCCCGCAGTACGCGCAGTCGCCGAGCCTCGAGGTCACCGAGCAGCGTGACCCCGAGAACGTCACCGAAGTGCTCCCCGACCCGGTCGAGGAGGTCGTGCCGCCCGACCCGACGCAGGAGGACTCGGCGCGCGACGACACCGACGAGGACCAGGCGGGTCTGGACCTCGCGTGGCTCTGGCCGATCCTGCGGATCACCGGACTCGTGCTCCTCATCCTGGTGCTCGTCCTCGGGCCGTTCCTGGCGATCATCCTCGCCAAGTCGCTGCGCCGGCGGGGCCGGCGTCGTCGCGGAGACGCGCCCACGCGCGTGGCCTCCGGATGGGACGAGTACGTCGACGCGGCGGTCGACGCCGGCCGGGACGCCCCCGCGTCACTGACCCGAACGGAGTTCGCCGCCGGCCTCGATTCGCCGACGGGACGGGCGCTCGCGGTCACCGCCGATCGCGCGGTCTTCTCGCGATCCGACCTCTCCGACGCTGACGTCCGCGAGTTCTGGCGGGGCGTCGACGGGGAGCGGCGGCGGCTGCGCCGTGAGCGTGGCTTCTGGCGCGGACTTGCCGCGACCGTATCGTTGAGATCGTTCATCCGACATCTGTCGCCTGGGGGCGACAGCCCGCGCACCGTCGAGAGGGGGAAGCGCCGGGGACTCCTCCCTGCGCGCGCAACGACATGAGCGCAACCGACGCATCGCTGGTCGTGACACTGGGGGTCTCCAGCGCCCTCGTCGCGGTCGTGCTCTACGTGTGGACCGCCCTGGCTCTGGGCGCGGTCTTCCGCAAGTCCGGCGAGCAGAGCTGGAAGGCGTGGGTGCCGATCCTGAACATCGCGGTGCTGCTGCAGCTCGGCGGCTTCTCGGGGTGGCTGGTGCTCCTCCTGCTGCTGCCCGTGCTCGGGCAGCTGCTGGTGTGGGTGGCGATGATCGTCGCCTGCTACCGCATCGGACGGGAGTTCGGCTACGGCGCCGGGATGACGGTGCTGGCGGCGCTCCTCCTGCCGGTGTGGGCTTCGGTACTCGGCTTCGGATCGGCCCGGTGGGTGGGAACCGACGACGCCGGCCCGCGCCGGAGCGTCAACCCCGACCTCGGCGGCTCGGTCTCCGTGGCCGGCGGCTCGGACGAGGACGAGTTCGACGACCGGGTCTACGGAGTCCCGACCGCGCGCGGAGCGGTGTACACCCCGCTCCTTCCGGCCCCCGATTACGCCGGCTCGCGAGAGACGACCCGGAGTGAGGCGTCGTGGGAGGACACCGTCCGTGGCGCCGGCGCGGGGGAGGCCGCTGACGTCGATCTCGGCGATCCGGAACTGGACGAGGACTCCTCGACCGACGAGGCGCGCCGGTCGGCCCCTCCTGCCGCGACCCTCGCGGTCGAACCCAGCGACACGGCGCCGATCGCGACGGCGTCGGCCGGAGCCGGTCGGAAGTCCGGCGATGACGACGTGCTGAGTGGATTGTTCGCCGCGCCCGAGCCGCCGCGTTTCACCCCTCCCGCAGCGGAGGACGTGCCCGCAGCGGATCCGGCGACGGATCCCGAGCCTGCGCCGGAGGCCGCGCCGGCGGCATCCGACCCCTTCTCCCTCCCGTCGTGGCCGTCGGCGCCGGCCGCATCTCGACCTGACAGCCCGGTGCGTTCCGGACCGGTGTGGCCGTCGGTCGAGCCCTTCCGCCCGGTGCGGTCGTGGGACCCCGACCCGGCGGAGCAGCCCGCAGCGAGCGGGGATGTCGACGAGGCGCCCCCCGCCCCGCCGGTCGAGGGCGCCTCCGGGGCCGAGGCCGTCGCCGCGGGGGTCTCCGGCGCCCGCGCCGACGAGCGCGAGCCCGATGCCGCGTCGGAACCGGGCGGCGCTGCCGCCTCGCGCGCCGAGATCCGTCGTTCCGCGTCGGTGTGGAACGGATTCGTCCTCGACCAGGACGTCACCGGAGAGGTCACCGGAGCCGTCACCGGGGCGCCCGCACCGATCGCCGCCGTCCCCGGCGCCGTCACCCCCTCCGACGGCGCCGCTCCCTCCGACGGCGCGACGCCGTCCGCCGGCGGCGAGGACGTCCCGGGCATCCGTCGTCGCGGCACCGCCGATACGACGGATGCCGGCGAAGACGCCGACCCCGCGTCATCCGTCCCGCTCTTCCAGGCGCCCCTGACCCGGGTGCCGTCCGCAGATCCGGCTCCCGCGGCGGGCCCTGCACCCTCGGCGCCCGACGATGACGAGCCGTGGCGGCCCGCGCACTCGCCCATGCCCGAGTCGGAGCCGTTCCCCGAGACCTCGGGGCCGGTGTCGGCCATCGCGGGCGCGCCGGTGGCCGGTGCCCCCCGTGCCGCGGGCGGCGCGGTGTCGGCGCAGTACGCACGCCCCGGGGTGCCCGACCTCGACGACGGTCTCGACCAGACGATCGTCGCGCGTCGCCGCCGCACCAACTGGGCCGTCGTGACGCCGGCGGGGGAGTCGATCGCGATCTCCTCCGACGTCGCGATCCTCGGCCGCCGGCCCGCACCCGACGCCGAGTACCCGCGCGCCCAGCTGATCCGCATCGACGACTCGACGGTCTCGAGCACGCACGCGCGGCTCGAGCTGCGCAAGGACACCTGGTACATCACCGACCTGGGCTCCACCAACGGCGTCGTGTTCGCCACCCTGATGGGCACCGAGGTGGAGGCGCCCTCGGGCGTCGAGGTCGAGGCGGGCGACCGGTTCTTCCTCGGCGACGCCGAGATCCGTCTGGTGCGCAGCAACAGCTGACATGACCGACCACCCCGACGAACGGACCGCGCCGTCGCAGCGCCACGCCCCGCCGGCGCAGGAGCCGGTCGAGAAGACCGTGCTGTCGCGGCGTCAAGCCCCGGCCGAGACCACCGAGCCCTCGGCCAGGCGCGCCCCCGCCGAGGAGACGGCGATCTCGGGGCGCGCGCGCAGTCGGGGCGACGGTGTCGACGAGTGGACGGTGCGCACGGCGGATGCGCGGTCGACAGGTGTCATCCGTCCGGCTCCTGACGCCGAGGGGAGCGAGGCCGACGCGTCCTCGCGCACGGCGCGCCGCCCGGGCGCCGACGCCCACGCGTACGCACCCCGCGCCGACACCGCCGCCCGGGTGCCGCGGACGGCCCCGGCTCCGCAGCCGGCGCAACCCGTCGTCGACGCCGCCCGCGAGGCGGCCGAGCGGCGACGGCGGACGCGCTGGCGGGCCGCGGTGGTGGTGATCGTGGCGGCGATCGTCATGGCGGCGGCGGTCGCGGGAGTGGTCGCGCTCCTCGCGCTTCCCGCCTGAATTGCCCGGTCCCCGAAAGGGGCGTATCATTGAGCGGGTGTGCGCTCACGCGCGCCGTCCGCTGTGCCTCACGACAATCGAGTCCGGCGAGCGGCCGTCCCGGCGCCGCACAGGGATTGGTTCTGCGAACAGGCCACCCCCACGGCATATCCACCCTCGAAATCGCGTCAGGTCATTCTGCTGCGCCGGTGGATCTGTGGTGAAACCACGACGCTGTCACCGTGCAGCACTGACAAGGAGAGAACGTGCCAACCATTCAGCAGTTGGTTCGCAAGGGTCGCTCGCCCAAGGTCTCGAAGACCAAGGCGCCCGCCCTGAAGGCGAACCCGCAGCAGGCGGGCGTGTGCACCCGCGTGTACACCACCACCCCTAAGAAGCCGAACTCGGCGATGCGCAAGGTCGCCCGTGTGAAGCTGCGCAACGGCACCGAGGTCACCGCCTACATCCCCGGTGAGGGCCACAACCTGCAGGAGCACTCGCTGGTGCTCGTGCGCGGCGGTCGTGTGAAGGACCTCCCCGGTGTCCGCTACAAGATCGTCCGCGGCGCCCTGGACACCCAGGCCGTGAAGAACCGCAAGCAGGCCCGTAGCCGCTACGGCGCGAAGAAGGGTTGAGTTAGATGCCTCGTAAGGGACCCGCTCCTCGCCGCGTCGTCGTCAACGACCCGGTCTACGGCGCGCCGATCGTCACCCAGCTCGTCAACAAGATCCTCGTCGACGGGAAGAAGTCCATCGCCGAGTCGATCGTCTACAACGCCCTGCGCGGCGTGGAGGCCAAGAACGGCCAGGACGCCGTCGCGACCCTCAAGAAGGCGCTCGACAACGTCCGCCCCACCCTCGAGGTCAAGAGCCGCCGCGTCGGTGGTTCGACCTACCAGGTGCCGGTCGAGGTCAAGCCGCACCGTGCGAACACGCTCGCGCTGCGCTGGCTCGTCAGCTACGCCAAGGGCCGTCGTGAGAAGACCATGACCGAGCGCCTCCAGAACGAGATCCTGGATGCCTCGAACGGCCTGGGTGCCGCGGTCAAGCGCCGCGAGGACACCCACAAGATGGCCGAGTCGAACCGCGCCTTCGCGCATTACCGCTGGTAACCAGCATCCTCTCACCGGCCGGAGGCCACCCCTCCGGCCGGTGAAGCCCGACACAAGGTAAGGAAGACACCCCGTGGCACAAGAAGTGCTCACCGACCTCAAGAAGGTCCGCAACATCGGCATCATGGCGCACATCGATGCCGGCAAGACGACGACGACCGAGCGCATCCTCTTCTACACGGGCGTCAACCACAAGATCGGCGAGACCCACGACGGCGCTGCCACCACCGACTGGATGGAGCAGGAGCAGGAGCGTGGCATCACGATCACCTCCGCCGCGGTGACGTGCTTCTGGGAGAAGAACCAGATCAACATCATCGACACCCCCGGGCACGTCGACTTCACCGTCGAGGTGGAGCGCTCGCTCCGCGTGCTCGACGGTGCCGTCGCCGTCTTCGACGGCAAGGAGGGCGTCGAGCCCCAGTCCGAGACGGTGTGGCGTCAGGCCGACAAGTACGACGTCCCCCGCATCTGCTTCGTCAACAAGATGGACAAGCTCGGTGCCGACTTCTACTTCACGGTCGACACGATCGTCAACCGCCTGAAGGCAAAGCCCCTCGTGCTGCAGATCCCGATCGGCGCCGAGAACGACTTCGTCGGCGTTGTGGACCTCGTCTACATGCGTGCGCTGGTGTGGCCCGGTGACGCCAAGGGTGACGTGACCATGGGTGCGAAGTACGAGATCCAGGAGATCCCGGCCGACCTCGTGGACAAGGCCAACGAGTACCGCGAGAAGCTCATGGAGACCGTCGCCGAAAGCGACGAGGTCCTCCTGGAGAAGTACTTCGGCGGCGAGGAGCTCACCCACGACGAGATCAAGGGCGCCATCCGCAAGATGACGATCGCCAGCGAGGTCTACCCCGTGCTGTGCGGCTCGGCGTTCAAGAACCGCGGTGTGCAGCCGATGCTCGACGCGGTCGTGGACTACCTCCCCTCGCCGCTGGACGTCCCCGCCATCGAGGCGAAGGACCCCAAGAACGAAGAGATCATCATCGAGCGTCACCCCGACCGCGATGAGCCCTTCACGGCGCTGGCGTTCAAGATCGTCACGCACCCGTTCTTCGGTCGCCTCACCTACATCCGCGTGTACTCAGGTCACCTCGACTCCGGTGCCCAGGTCGTCAACGCGACCAAGGGCAAGAAGGAGCGCATCGGGAAGATCTTCCAGATGCACGCCAACAAGGAGATGCCGGTCGACTCGGTCACCGCGGGGCACATCTACGCCGTCATCGGCCTGAAGGACACCACCACGGGCGACACGCTGTCCGACAGCAGCAACCAGGTCGTCCTGGAGTCGATGACCTTCCCCGAGCCGGTCATCGAGGTCGCCATCGAGCCCAAGACCAAGGCCGACCAGGAGAAGCTGGGTCTGGCGATCCAGAAGCTCGCCGAAGAGGACCCGACGTTCCGTGTGGAGCAGAACGCCGAGACCGGCCAGACCGTCATCCGCGGTATGGGCGAGCTGCACCTCGACATCCTCGTGGACCGCATGAAGCGCGAGTTCAAGGTCGAGGCCAACGTCGGAAAGCCCCAGGTCGCGTACCGCGAGACGATCCGCAAGACCGTCGAGCGTCACGACTACACCCACAAGAAGCAGACCGGTGGTTCGGGTCAGTTCGCGAAGATCCAGTTCGCGATCGAGCCGCTCGAGGTCACGGCCGACAAGACGTACGAGTTCGAGAACAAGGTCACCGGTGGCCGCATCCCGCGCGAGTACATCCCTTCGGTCGACGCCGGTTTCCAGGACGCGATGAACGTCGGTGTCCTGGCGGGCTACCCGATGGTCGGCGTGAAGGCGATCCTCCTCGACGGCGCGGCGCACGACGTCGACTCGTCGGAGATGGCGTTCAAGATCGCCGGGTCGATGGGCTTCAAGGAGGCCATCCGCAAGGCGAACCCCGTCATCCTCGAGCCGATCATGGCCGTCGAGGTGCGTACTCCCGAGGAGTACATGGGCGACGTCATCGGCGACCTGAACTCCCGTCGCGGGCAGATCCAGTCGATGGAGGATGCCGCCGGCGTCAAGGTGGTGCGTGCCAACGTGCCGCTGTCGGAGATGTTCGGCTACATCGGCGACCTGCGCTCGAAGACCTCGGGCCGTGCTGTGTACTCCATGGAGTTCGACAGCTACGCCGAGGTTCCGCGCAACGTCATGGACGAGATCGTCCAGAAGACCAAGGGCGAGTGACCCTCCGGGGCCACGCGCACACCAACCACCAGAAACCCTCTCTACTACACTGAGAGCCATCCCCGTAGACGACCGGTCGCAAACCAGTGCCCGGAACTTCTACACGACCGTCCTGAGGAGGACCCAGTGGCTAAGGCCAAGTTCGAGCGGACCAAGCCGCACGTGAACATCGGAACGATCGGTCACGTCGACCACGGCAAGACCACGCTCACCGCCGCGATCTCGAAGGTGCTCGCCGACAAGTACCCGTCGGCCACCAACGTGCAGCGCGACTTCGCGTCGATCGACTCGGCTCCCGAGGAGCGTCAGCGCGGCATCACGATCAACATCTCGCACGTCGAGTACGAGACCCCCAAGCGTCACTACGCTCACGTGGACGCCCCGGGTCACGCCGACTACATCAAGAACATGATCACCGGTGCCGCTCAGATGGACGGTGCGATCCTCGTGGTCGCCGCCACCGACGGCCCGATGGCTCAGACCCGTGAGCACGTTCTGCTCGCCAAGCAGGTCGGCGTGCCCTACCTGATGGTCGCGCTGAACAAGGCCGACATGGTCGACGACGAGGAGATCCTGGAGCTCGTCGAGCTCGAGGTCCGCGAGCTGCTGTCCAGCCAGGGCTTCCCCGGCGACGACGCTCCGGTCGTCCGCGTCTCGGGCCTGAAGGCTCTCGAGGGTGACGACAAGTGGGTCGAGTCGATCGTCGAGCTGATGGACGCCGCCGACGAGTCCATCCCCGACCCGGTGCGTGACAAGGACAAGCCGTTCCTCATGCCCATCGAGGACGTCTTCACCATCACCGGTCGCGGCACCGTCGTCACGGGCCGCGCCGAGCGTGGCACCCTCGCCATCAACTCCGAGGTCGAGATCGTCGGCATCCGCCCGACGCAGAAGACCACGGTCACGGGTATCGAGATGTTCCACAAGCAGCTCGACGAGGCGTGGGCCGGCGAGAACTGTGGTCTGCTCCTTCGTGGTCTCAAGCGCGACGACGTCGAGCGCGGCCAGGTCGTCGTGAAGCCCGGTTCGGTCACCCCGCACACCAACTTCGAGGGCACGGCGTACATCCTGTCCAAGGAGGAGGGCGGCCGTCACAACCCGTTCTTCACGAACTACCGTCCGCAGTTCTACTTCCGCACCACCGACGTCACCGGCGTCATCTCGCTGCCCGAGGGCACCGAGATGGTCATGCCCGGTGACACCACCGACATGACGGTCGAGCTGATCCAGCCGATCGCCATGGAGGAGGGCCTCGGCTTCGCGATCCGTGAGGGTGGCCGCACCGTCGGCGCCGGCACGGTGACCAAGATCCTCAAGTGATCTCCGCGCCCTAGGCGCACCCACGAAAGCCCCCCGGGTCTCCCGGGGGGCCTTCTTTTTCCCCCCTGGGTCCTCACTTCCCGCCTCGCTCTCTCCCTCCCCCCCCGCTCTCGCCCTTCTCACCTCCCTACCCACGGCCTCTCGCAGGCACAGGGGAGGAGATCCGCACAGGGGAGGACGGTCACGGCGTGTGGGGCCTCCCCTGCGTCGATCTCCTCCCGCGCGCGGCCGGGCCGTGCGCGGCGACCCGGGATGAGGTCGCGACGTCGTGTTCACCAACCGTTTTCCCATTCGGTGACATCAACGCTTGCCTGAACCTGGCTTCTTTGGTTTACTGCTGATCGCAGGGATCGGAAAACGCATAACCCGTCACTGGTCGTGACGGTATCTCACCTCGCACAGCAGCTTCTCAACCCCGCACCGGTGCGCTTCGCACGGCACCTCTGTCCATGTTCGCGCGCGCTCCGGCGTGCCTGGCTCGGGGTTCTCTTCATGCTCTTCGGCGGTCGCGCTCGCGCGCGCCCCGAGCGGCGTCGCTTGCTGCGCGCGCTCGGGGTGATCGCGCCCCTGGTGCTCGTCGGCGCCGGTCTGGTGCCGGGTGCAGTGGCGCCTGCGGCCGCGCTGGAGACCCGACCTGCCTCCGCGGTCGCCCCCGCTGCACCTGTCGCTGTGCGCGACACTGCGCCCGGCGGCATCCGTCCTCTCGCGGCCGGGATTCCAGAGGCCCCCGTCGTGGTCTGGAGCGAGTCGTTCGACGACGTTGCGGGAACCGCACCGCTCGCGCTCTCCCAGTACCCGGCGCCCGCCACGTTCCGGTACACCGCATCGACCTTCTGGGGGAACGCCGCCGCGTGCAACGGCGTTCTGCTGCGCTACGACAGCAGCTTCGCCGGTACGACGGCGCTCTGCGACGCCGACACCGCGACCGTCGACGCCCTTACCCAGCGGCAGGCTCGCCGCCTCGCCGACGTCCTGGGGCAGGTGAACGCCGGCGTGACCGGCGGTGCGGCGGACAACGCCCCGGTCAACGGCTCCACAGCGACCACGCGCGGCAACCGTGCCACGGCGGAGCTCTCGATGACCGGCTCCGCGACGAGCGCGCAGACGGTGGTGCTCGAGGCCCGTGCCGGGGCGGCGCCGAGCCCCGCCCCGACGACCAACCGCTACTACGCCGTCTCGCTCGACGTCGCCGAGGACTCCTGCCCGCTGCGCCCCGGGGGAGCGAACAACAACTCCCGCCTGGACGTCGCCCTGCTCGCCGGCGCGTCGACCCGGCCGCTCACCGCCGCGCCTATCGTCGCGTGCAACGTCACCGGTGGCCGTTACAACTCGCCGCTCATCAACGGCGGCGAGAGTCAGACCGCGAACTTCGGCAGCACACTCTCGGTGCGCGCGGGGCGGTTCACAACCGATACCGCCGCGCAGCTGACACCGGCGGACGCTGCGTCTGCGCGCGTCCGCATCTCCAATCAGGTCCTGGCCTCGGCGGGCAACGACTTCGCCGTCGACAATCTTCGTCTGCTGGATGTCACCCCCAGTCTTGACGTGGCTTTCGGCCCCGCGACGGTGACGGCCGGCACCCCCACAACGCTCACCTTCACCGTCACGAACACCGCCGAACTCGCGGCCAAGCCGGACTGGAGCTTCACCAACGCCCTCCCCTCCGGCCTCGTCGTCGCGCCGACCCCGGCGGTCGGGGGCTCCTGCACGAGCAGCACCGGCGCGGCGTACAACGTGCAGGCGGCCGCGGGGGCGTCGACCATCGCCGTCACCGGTGGCGACCTCGCAACGGGAACGACGAGCTGCACCGTGACGGTGCATGTCGTCGCGGCGACGGCGGGGAGCTACACCAACGGCCCGGGCAACGTCACGACCGCCCTCGTCGCCCCCGACAGCGCCACTCTCACCGTCGAAGCGCCCGCGACGCTCACCATCCGCAAGAACGTCGCGGGCCGGGCGCTTGCGAACGACCAGTTCCGCCTGGCGCTCAGCCTCGGTGGCACCGAGGTGACGGCGGCGACCACCACCGGCTCGGCCACGGGGATCCAGTCCGTGCAGCTCGGTCCGGTCCCTGTCACGCGTGGTCAGACGTACACCATCAGCGAAACGGTCGTCACGAGCGCGAGCCTCAGCACCTACACCACCGGATATGAGTGTTCGCGGGGTGGCGTGACCATCGCCACCGGGTCGTCGGTGTCGGGGTCGATCACCATCCCGGATGAGGCAGGCGCGGCCATCGAATGCACGTTCACGAACACGCCGCAGGTGGCCCGGCTGTACTGCGACGGCACCTACTTCTACGCACTTCGCGCCAACGGCTCGATCGCCCAGGTGAATGGATCAGGTGCGGGAAGCGTGAGCCAGATCCTCGGCGCGGTCGCCGGTACCACCGACGCCAATGCCCTGGGCATCAACAACGACGGAACCGTCGCCTTCGCCCTGGATCGCGACGCCGGATCGTCGAACGTCACGGCGGTCATTCGATACACGGCGTCGGCTGCGGGGGCGCTGCAGGCGACACGAACGGCGCTGACGACGGCCCAGGGCGCCCTGCAGAACCGCAGCGGTGCCGCCCTCGCAGGAACGATCATCGCCGGCGCCGTGAACCCTCTCACGGGAACGTACATCATCGGCAAGACCGACGCCGGATCGGTGCGCCTGTGGCAGTACGCGCCCGACGCACCGGGCACGAGTGACTTCCTCTACCTCGGACAGGTCAACACCGGGACGACCGCGGGGGAGAACGGCGACATCGCCTTCGACGCGGCGGGGAACCTCCACATCGTGCAGACACCGACCGACTCCAGCAGCGTCGGGCTGTTCACCGTCACGCAGCAGACGCTCTCGCAGGCGTCGGGCGGCACCCTGGCAGCGAGCAGTACGGTGCGCCGCGGACTGAGCGGCACCGACGCCAACAACGCACTCACGGGTGTGAACGGCATGGCCTTCTCGCCGCGAGGCACGGTCTACCTCGGCAACGGCACTCTCGCCTACCAGTTCGATCCCACGACCTGGGTGCGGGTGCCCGGCAGTCCGCGGGCCGCCATCAACAGTGCGACTCCTGCCAGCGGCAGTACGGATCTCGCGGGCTGCGCCACCCCGTCCACCATCTCGATCGAGAAGAACCTCGTGGGGTCGCGGGTGTCGACGACCGATCAGTTCCGCCTCGCCCTGTCGACCGGCTCGCCGGTCGTGGAATCGGCGGTGGCGACCACGAGCGGATCGGCGACGGGTCTGCAGGCCGCGCGCGTCGGCCCGGTTCCGGTGCAGATCGACACCACGGTCACGATCGCCGAGACGATGGCGGCGGGCTCCCTCACCCCGATCACGAGCTACACCACCGTCTACGAATGCTGGGCGGAGGGTGTCCGCATCGCCAACGGCACCGAGCGCTCCGTGGCTGTGCGCATCCCCAACAGGCTGAGCGTCGGGGTGGCCTGCACGTTCTTCAACACACCTCAGCCGTTCGCGACGGTCCGCGTGACGAAGATCATCGAGGACGAGACAGGAGCCAACCGCACACCGGCGGCCGGATGGACCGTCGGCACGACGGTGCAGGCCAACACCGGCAGCACGGTGACGGCCCTGCCGTCGCGAAACCCCGAGCAGCAGACCGGCGCGGATGGCTCCGCGAATTGGCGGCTCCTCTTCGGAGCGGCCAACAACCGCGGGCGCATCACCGTCACCGAGACCGAGCAGCAGGGCTTCCGCTATCAGAGCGTCGTGTGCACCGTGAACGGGGCGAATGCGCCGGTGACGGTGACGACCGTGGCGGGAGTGGTCCGCGCGAGCGTCAACACCGATATCGCGCCGGGGAACACGGTGGACTGTGTCTTCACGAACAGGCCGTCGGCGACCCTCACCTTGGTCGCGGCCGTGGCCTTCGGTTCGGCTCAGCCGACCGAATGGACGCTCGCCGCGAGCGCGCCGGCGGGAGCACTGCCGGGCCCGTCGGGCGTTTCCGGGGCACCCTCAGCGAGCGGGCGAGTGACCCCCGGCGTTGCCTATCGTCTCGCGACGAACGGTGGAAACCCCGCCTACGTGCCGACCGGGCCCTGGCAGTGCGTCGACGGTGCGGGCCAGTCCGTGGCCGTGTCAGCGACGAGCGAAGTGACCGCCGCCCCGGGCGCGGCGGTGGTCTGCACCGTCACCTTCGCCACCGCATCGATGACGCTCCTCAAACAGGTGGAGGACCCGCGACCGGGATTCCAGGTCGCCGACTGGCGGCTCACCGCTGCTCCGGCGGCGCTGCCGGGAGCCGCGCTTCCCACCCAGAGCCGCGTCGGCGCCGCCTTCAGCGCCTCGGGCAATCCGGCGAGCACGTTCGAGGTGCGCCCCGGGCACGCCTACACCCTGTCGGAGACGACGACGGATCCGAACAGCCGGCTCGCCTACCGGCAGCTCCGGCTCGAGCGACTGGTGGGGACGACCTGGGTCACGGTCGAGTCTGCGTCTGTCACTGCCCCGGCTCCCGGTCAGAGCGTGATCTACCGGTTCGTCAACGCGCCCGTCCAGCCACCGGCCCTACCGCTCACCGGAGGAACGAGCGCCGACGCGTTCCTCTTCGCCGGCGGGGCCCTTCTCATCCTCGCTCTCATCGGCGGCGTGCTGAACGCCTGGCGCCGTAAAGAACCCGGCCCCAAGGAGGCACGCCCATGAGTCCATCCCATCCCATCCGTTCCACCACAGACGCGAAAACATCGCACTCCACCACCACACCCAAGGGGGAAAAGAAAATGTCCACATCCATCGCCCGCCGAGCGACAGCCGCCCTGGGCGCGCTGACGCTCGGTGTGCTCACCGCCCTGGCGGCGGTCGCACCCGCGCAGGCGGTCACCCTGCCCGGCAACATCGACCCCGACCAGGCGCGCAGCCTCACGGTGCACAAGTACGCCCTGGGGCCCGAGAGCCCTCAGCAGATCGGCACCGGCCAGGAGCTCGCGAATGTTCCCGGCACCCCGCTCGCCGGCGCCGAGTTCACCGCGACCCTGGTCACCGACGTCGACCTGCTGACCCCGCAGGGGTGGGAGATCGTCGCCAACCTGACGCCCGCACAGGCGGCGACGCGGCTGTCCACGACATCGTTCACGTCCGGCCCGACGAACACCGCCGGTGTCGCGACCTTCCCCGCAGATCTGCCGATCGGTCTCTACCTCGTCACCGAGACGACTCTCCCCGACGAGGCGACCAACCCCGTCGCTCCGTTCCTCGTGACTCTTCCCTTCCCGACGGGTCCGAGCGGCGCTCCGGCGAATGAGTGGATCTACGACGTTCACGTCTACCCGAAGAACGCGGTGACCGAGCTGACCAAGACACGCATCGCCCCGGCGGCCAACTCCGTCGAGGCACGCAACCCCGACCTCATCCGTTGGGGGATCGCCGCGAGCATCCCCACGCTGGCGGCCGGCGACACCATTGAGAACTTCGTGCTCACCGACACCATCCCCGCCGAGCTCGAGTACGTGGAAACGCCCCCTGCGGGCGTGACGCCGACGAATGTCGTCGTGACGAACGCCGCCGGCATCCCGCAGAACTTCGTCGCGGAGACCGACTACGCGATCACCACCACGGGTGCCGACCAGACGCTGACCTTCACGTCGGCGGGCCTGCTTCGCCTGTCGAACCTTCAGGGCGGGGATGTGAGCTTCAACGTGCTGACCCGCGCGGTCTCGATTCCGGCTGACGGCAGCATCGAGAACATCGCGACGGGCACGGTGAACGGCTCGACCGAGACCGTCATCGGTGTGACGCCGATCGGTCAGCTGACGGTGTTCGCCTTCGAGGCGGTCGGCAACGGTGAGCGGACCCCGCTCCAGGGTGCGGTCTACCAGGTGTACCTCACTCAGCAGGATGCCGACCGCAACCAGAACCCGATCGTCATCGACGGGATCTCGCAGTGGACGACCGGCGCCGACGGCTTCGTCGAGATCCCGATCATCACGCCGGGCACCTACTACGTGCGTGAGGTGACGCCGCCCGCCGGCTTCCAGCTCCCCACGCCCGACCGCGTCGTCACGCAGGTCGTCGCGGGCGAGACCTCGACGGTACCTCCGGTGCGCAACTACGTCGAGTTCCAGCACCAGCAGGTCCCGGCCTTCGCGCTGCCCCTCACCGGTGGCGACGGCGGTCTGTGGTTCAGCGTCGGTGGTGCCGCGATGATCCTCACCGCGCTCGGCGCCGCAGTGATCGTCGCTCGTCGTCGCGCCGCGCAGGCGCGTGTCGCGGACAGCGCTGCGGTCTGACACCGGGCGTAGCATCACTGGCATGACACAGGCGGGGGTGGAGCGTTCCGACGCTCCGCCCCCGTCGTCGCGACTGCGGCGCGACGCGCGGGAGGCACGCGCAGCGCGCGCGTGGCGGATGCCCCTCATCCCGAGCGTCATCGCCATGCTGTGCATCCTCGGCGCGGGTCTTCTGCAGTACCCGTCGATCGCCGCCTGGTTCTCGCAGTACGAGCAGTCCCAGCGCATCGACGGGTACTCCGACGGCATCCGCGATCTGGGCGCCGACACCCTTCGCGAGGAACTGGATCGCGCGCGGGCGTACAACGCTGAGATCACGGGCGGCGCCGACGTCGCGGCCAACGAGCGCCTTCCGCTGGCGCGCGACGCTGAGAACCCCTCCGACTACGACTCCGTCCTCGCCGCCGACGCCGACGGCCTCATGGCCCGTCTGAAGATCCCCTCCGTCCAGATCGACCTGCCGATCTACCACGGCACGAGCGAGACGGTCCTGCGTCGGGGTGTCGGCCATCTTCAGGGCACCGCCCTTCCGGTCGGAGGAGCTTCCACCCACTCGGTCCTCACTGCTCATCGCGGCCTCGCGACATCCGAATTGTTCACCCATCTCGACCGGGTCGAGGTCGATGACACCTTCACGGTGGAGGTGTTCGGTGAGGTGCTGACCTACCGTGTCGTCCGCACCGTGGTCGTACAGCCCGAAGACACCGAAGCGCTTCTGCCTCAGGCGGGGCGCGACCTGATGACTCTCGTGACCTGCACACCGTTGGGAGTCAACAGCCACCGCATCCTCGTCACGGCGGAGCGCGTCATCCCCACCCCGCAACGAGACGTCGACGACGCCGGGAAGCGCCCCGAGATCCCGACCTTCCCCTGGTGGATTCTGATCTCGGCAGCCGTCGTCGCCGGCGCGGTGGTCTACATCTGGCTGTCGGGCAGGCCTGCGCGACCGAGGTCGGAACCGCAGCCGCGGAGCGGAGGAGATCGGCTCACCGACTGACTGTGCGGTCGGAGATGCCCTCCCGTGCGTCGATCTCCTCCCGTGTGTCGCCCGCTCGTCGGCGGCCCACCGACGAGCGTCGCCGTTCACGCGCGGTGAAGGCCCTGCGCGACGGCGCGCATGATGCGGTCCTGCACTTCGGGCCAGCGGTGCACCACCTGCTCGTACCCGATGCGGATCACGTGGTAGCCGAGCAGCATCAGCTCGGCGTCGTGGGTGATGTCGCTCGTGCGCTGCGGACCCGTGTGGGTCGCCCCGTCGATCTGCAGCACCAGGCGATCGCCGATGAGGAGGTCGACCCGGTGGCCGCTGATCCACACCTGGCGGCGCAGCGGCAGCCCGAGCCAGCGCAACCGTGGCACGACGAGTGTTTCCAGGCCCGAGTCCGAGAACATGTCGGCCGCGTCGAGAACGGCGCGAGCGGTGGGCGGGAGCGGGAGGCGCGCGAGCGCCTGTGGTGTCGTGATCCCCTGGCGGAACGCCGATTCCCAGACGACCAGCGCGTCCTCGACGGGGAGGCAGGATGCGACCGAGACGAGCACGTTCTCGATGTCGTCGATGAGGCTGTGGGGATGCCGCGGTACCACCGGCGTCGCCCAGTGGACCGTCGCGGCGAGACGGCCGGCGCGACCGGAATGCGGTGGGGCGGCGACGTGCGGTGCGGCGGGGGAGTGCAGCACGAAGAGTCCGAGCCGCTCGGCCTGGGTGACGCAGGTGAGGACGACCCCGTGCCGGGCGGCTGCCATCAGCTGAGCATCAGCGGACGGGAGCGCCACCCACCCCTTACGGAGCCGGATTAGCGCTCCATCGGCGCACAGCGCGTCGATGACGTGGCGGCTGTGGCCGCCCTGCGTCAGGGTCGCGACGGAAGCGATGCCGTCGGTCCGGGCGACGCAAGCGAGCACCTCCTGGCGTCGACGCCGCACCGCGGCATCCCTCATCGACTCCGGCCTGCTCACCATTCGAGCCTCGCGCGCCTCGCTCGGCGTCGGCGCGATGGGGAGGCGATCTGTGGACGGATGACGCGCCGGCCGGGGTGTGCAGGAGAGAACGCCGCGCAGACGGGAGGAGATCGGCACACGGGAGGGCGGATGCGACGTGGGCGGCCTCCCACTTGTCGATCTCCTCCGATGTGTCGCCGACACTCCCCATCCGGCGCGGGGAGGAGCATGATGGAGGCCACACCCTCGCGAAGGAGCAGGCAATGGGCATCGACGACCTGATGAATCAGGGGAAGCAATTCCTCGACCAGAACAAGGACAAGATCGCCGAGACGCTGAAGTCGGAGCAGGCCGAGGGCGTCAGCGACAAGGCTCTCGACGCCGCGGCGGAATTCGTCAAGAAGGTCGCCCCCGACAGCGTCGACCAGCACGTCGACGGCGTCCGGGACAACATCGATAAGCACATCGGCAACCAGTAGCAGGCCGATCCTGCCCGGCACGCGGGCGCGACACGCCCGAGTTTGCGACACGCCCGGGCGACACGTAGACTGTTCCAGTTCCACATTCCGGCGCGCTTCGGCGTGCGACGGATCACTGCCAGGGCAGTGCATAGGCGGTGCGCAAGCGCCACAGGCCTAGGCCGCGGGCAGCAGAACAGCACAAATCCTTCCCCATCCGGCTCGTGAGCCGCGCGTTCGCGTGCCGAAGGGGACACGGATGCCGGGTGCCGCGCGTGCCCGGATTGACAGAAGAACAGCGGTGCAGCACGCACTGCGCAAGCGGTGCGAAAGTGCCACGGCGCGTCAGCGCCACCGTGCGTCCAATGCCCCCGGGCCCTCCGGGACGGTACGACGCGGAAAGAGAGTGAGCAGACACATGGCGGGACAGAAGATCCGCATCCGACTGAAGTCGTACGACCACGCCGGTCTCGACTCGTCGGCGCGCAAGATCGTCGACACCGTGACCCGTGCCGGCGCGACGGTCGTGGGCCCTGTGCCCCTCCCGACGGAGAAGAACGTCGTCGTCGTCATCCGGTCGCCCCACAAGTACAAGGACAGCCGCGAGCACTTCGAGATGCGCACCCACAAGCGTCTGATCGACATCATCGATCCCACGCCCAAGGCCGTCGACTCGTTGATGCGCCTTGACCTGCCGGCCGACGTCAACATCGAGATCAAGCTCTGAGGTTCGTCGACATGGCACACATCAACGAAAAAGTCTCCAAGGCTCTGCTGGGCACCAAGCTCGGCATGACCCAGGTCTGGGATGAGAACGGCAAGCTCGTTCCCGTCACCGTCATCGAGGTGACCCCCAACGTGGTCACCCAGATCCGCACCGCGGAGAAGGACGGCTACTCGGCCGTCCAGATCGCCGCCGGCGCCATCGACCCCCGCAAGGTGAACAAGCCCCTGACGGCCCACTTCGAGGCCGCGGGCGTCACCCCCCGCCGTCACCTCACCGAGGTGCGCACCGCTGACGCCGCTGACTACTCACTCGGTCAGGAGCTCACGGTGGACGGCGTCTTCGAGGCCGGCCAGCTGGTCGACGTCGTCGGCACCAGCAAGGGCAAGGGCACGGCGGGTGTGATGAAGCGTCACAACTTCGCCGGTGTCTCGGCTTCGCACGGTGCTCACCGAAACCACCGCAAGCCCGGTTCGATCGGCGCATCGTCGACCCCGAGCCGCGTCTTCAAGGGCATGCGCATGGCCGGCCGTATGGGCGGCGAGCGCGTGACCGTTCTCAACCTCACGGTGCACGCCGTGGACGCCGAGAAGGGTCTGCTGCTCGTCAAGGGCGCCGTCCCCGGTGCCCGTGGCCGTACCGTCTACGTCCGCAACGCAGTGAAGGGTGCCTGATCGACATGGCTGACTCCACTCTCGCGCTCGACGTCCTGAAGGCCGACGGCAAGAAGGCCGGCTCTGTCGAGCTGCCCGCCGCGCTCTTCGACGTCAAGACGAACATCCCGCTGATCCACCAGGTCGTCGTCGCCCAGCGCGCCGCCGCCCGCCAGGGGACGCACGCCACCAAGACCCGCGGCGACGTCTCGGGTTCGGGTCGCAAGCCCTTCAAGCAGAAGGGCACGGGTAACGCCCGTCAGGGTTCGGTCCGCATGCCGCAGCACCGCGGCGGTGGCACCGTCCACGGTCCGCAGCCCCGCGACTACTCGCAGCGCACCCCCAAGAAGATGATCGCCGCGGCGCTCCTGGGCGCCCTGAGCGACCGCGCCCGTGGTGAGCGCCTCCACATCGTCGAGTCCCTCGGCGTGACCGATGCGCCCTCGACCAAGGCCGCGGCGTCCGTGCTCACCGCACTCGGCGCCGTCAAGAACGTCCTGGTTGTGGTGGAGCGCACCGACGAGGTCAGCGTCATGAGCGTCCGCAACCTCGCGTACGTCCACGTGCTGTCCTTCGATCAGCTCAACGCCTACGACGTGCTCGTCTCCGACGACATCGTCTTCACCAAGGCCGCGTACGACGCCTTCGTCTCGGCTCGCACGGCCACCACCCAGGAGGTCTCGGCATGAGCAACATCGCCGTCAATAAGGACCCGCGCGACATCATCCTGAAGCCGGTCGTGTCCGAGAAGAGCTACGGGCTCATCGACGAGGGCAAGTACACCTTCCTCGTCGACCCGCGGGCGACCAAGACCGAGATCAAGCTCGCGATCGAGAAGATCTTCGGCGTCAAGGTGGCCTCGGTCAACACGCTGAACCGCACGGGCAAGGCCCGTCGCACCCGCTTCGGCATGGGCAAGCGCAAGGACACCAAGCGCGCCATCGTGACCCTGAAGTCGGGCACCATCGACATCTTCACCGCGGTCGGCTGACCGGCGGGATAAGGACGAGAACATGGCTATTCGCAAGTACAAGCCCACGACCCCCGGTCGCCGCGGCTCGTCGGTGGCGGACTTCGCCGAGATCACCCGATCGACGCCCGAGAAGTCCCTCCTCCGCCCGCTGGCTAAGACCGGTGGCCGCAACAACCAGGGCCGTATCACGACCCGTCACATCGGTGGTGGCCACAAGCGCCAGTACCGCGTCATCGACTTCCGTCGGGACGACAAGGACGGCGTGAACGCCAAGGTCGCGCACATCGAGTACGACCCCAACCGCACCGCGCGCATCGCGCTGCTGCACTACGTCGACGGTGAGAAGCGCTACATCCTCGCGCCGAACAAGCTGGCGCAGGGCGACGTGGTCGAGTCGGGTCCGTCGGCGGACATCAAGCCGGGCAACAACCTGCCGCTGCGCAACATCCCCACGGGTACCGTCATCCACGCCATCGAGCTCCGCCCCGGTGGCGGCGCGAAGATGGCCCGCTCGGCCGGCGCCGCTGTGCGCCTGGTCGCGAAGGACGGCCCGTACGCCCAGCTGCGTCTGCCCTCGGGTGAGATCCGCAACGTCGACGTCCGCTGCCGCGCGACGATCGGCGAGGTCGGCAACGCCGAACAGTCCAACATCAACTGGGGCAAGGCCGGCCGCAAGCGCTGGAAGGGCGTCCGCCCGACCGTGCGTGGTGTCGCCATGAACCCGGTCGACCACCCGCACGGTGGTGGTGAGGGCAAGACCTCGGGTGGTCGTCACCCGGTGTCGCCGTGGGGTCAGGCCGAGGGCCGCACCCGCCACGCCAACAAGGAGAGCGACAAGCTCATCGTCCGCCGTCGCAACGCCGGCAAGAAGCGCAAGTAGGTAGGAACTTCAGATGCCACGCAGTCTTAAGAAGGGCCCCTTCGTCGACGAGCACCTGCTTCGCAAGGTTGTTTCGCAGAACGAGGCGGGAACCAAGAACGTCATCAAGACGTGGTCACGTCGCTCGATGATCGTGCCGGCCATGCTCGGCCACACGATCGCCGTGCACGACGGCCGCAAGCACATCCCGGTCTTCGTCACCGAGACGATGGTCGGCCACAAGCTGGGCGAGTTCGCGCCCACCCGCACCTTCCGCGGTCACGAGAAGGACGACAAGAAGGGCCGCCGCCGCTGACGCGGGGGCGCAAGGAGAGAGAAATGGTGGAGTCCATCGCACGCGTGCGACACATCCGCGTGACCCCTCAGAAGGCTCGTCGTGTCGTCGCTCTCATCAAGGGCAAGCAGGCTCAGGAGGCCCTGGCCATCCTGAAGTTCGCTCAGCAGAGCGCCAGTGAGCCCATCTACAAGCTCGTCGAGTCGGCCATCGCGAATGCTCGCGTCAAGGCCGACAAGGAGAACGAGTACCTCGACGACGCCGACCTGTACGTGAAGAACGCGTACGTGGACGAGGGCACGACGCTCAAGCGTTTCCAGCCCCGTGCCCAGGGTCGTGCGTTCCAGATCAAGAAGCGCACCAGCCACATCACCGTCGTGCTGTCGACCCCCGAGGTCGCCGAGACGGCTCCGGCTGCCACGAGCAAGAAGGCGAGCAAGTAATGGGACAGAAGGTCAACCCGTACGGCTTCCGCCTCGGCATCACCACCGACCACGTGTCGCGGTGGTTCTCCGACTCGACGAAGCCGGGTCAGCGCTACGCCGACTACGTGGCCGAGGACATCAAGATCCGTCAGCTGCTGCAGAAGCAGCTCGACCGCGCCGGTGTCAGCAACATCGAGATCGAGCGCACCCGTGACCGCGTCCGCGTCGACATCCACACCGCCCGCCCGGGCATCGTGATCGGTCGTCGCGGCGCCGAGGCCGAGCGCATCCGCGCCGACCTCGAGAAGCTCACCGGCAAGCAGATCCAGCTGAACATCCTCGAGGTGAAGAACCCCGAGGCCGACGCTCAGCTGGTCGCCCAGGGCATCGCGGAGCAGCTCTCGGCTCGTGTGGCGTTCCGCCGCGCGATGCGCAAGGGTCTGCAGGGCGCGCAGCGCGCCGGCGCCAAGGGCGTCCGCATCCAGGTCTCCGGTCGCCTCGGCGGCGCCGAGATGAGCCGTTCGGAGTTCTACCGCGAGGGCCGTGTGCCGCTGCACACGCTTCGCGCGAACATCGACTACGGCTTCTACGAGGCTAAGACCACCTTCGGCCGCATCGGCGTGAAGGTCTGGATCTACAAGGGCGACCTCACCAACAAGGAACTCGCACGCGAGCAGGCGAACGCGCCGAAGTCGCGCGGTCGTGACGACCGCGGCGACCGCCGCCGTGGCCCCCGCAGCGAGGCCCCCGTCGCAGAAGGAGCGTCGGCGTAATGCTCATTCCCCGCAAGGTCAAGTACCGCAAGCAGCACCACCCGGGTCGCTCGGGCCAGGCCACCGGCGGCACGAAGGTCTCCTTCGGCGAGTTCGGCATCCAGGCCCTCACCCCCGCGTACGTGACGAACCGTCAGATCGAGTCCGCTCGTATCGCGATGACCCGTCACATCAAGCGTGGCGGCAAGGTGTGGATCAACATCTACCCCGACCGACCGCTCACCAAGAAGCCCGCCGAAACCCGCATGGGTTCCGGTAAGGGTTCGCCGGAGTGGTGGGTCGCCAACGTCAAGCCGGGCCGGGTCCTCTTCGAGGTCTCGGGCGTGAACGAGCAGCTCGCTCGTGAGGCGCTCACCCGTGCCATCCACAAGCTGCCCCTGAAGGCACGCATCATCAAGCGCGAGGAGGGCGACGCGTAATGGCGATCGGCACCAAGACGCTCGCACCGAGCGAGCTCGACACGTTCGAAGACCAGCGCCTGGTCGAGGAGCTGCGCAAGGCCAAGGAAGAGCTGTTCAACCTGCGCTTCCAGTCGGCCACCGGCCAGCTCGAGAGCCACGGCCGCATTCGCGCCGTCAAGCGCGACATCGCGCGGCTGTACACCGTGATCCGTGAGCGCGAGCTCGGCATCCGTGCCACGCCCGCGCCGGTGGAGACCGCGACGAAGACCAAGAAGACGAAGGCCAAGAAGGCGGATGCCGCTGACTCGGCCGCGAAGGAAGAGGGGGCTGAGTGATGGCCACCGCGAAGAAGGCCGACGCCGCCAAGGAGCAGGTCAAGGGCCACGAGAGCGCCGAGCACGATGTGCGCGACGCCGATGCCCGCGGGTACCGCAAGGCCCGCCGCGGCTACGTCGTCAGCGACAAGATGGACAAGACCATCGTCGTCGAGGTCGAGGACCGCGTGAAGCACCCGCTGTACGGCAAGGTCATCCGCCGCACGTCCAAGGTGAAGGCGCACGACGAGGCCAACACGGCCGGCATCGGCGACCTCGTCCTCATCAACGAGACCCGACCCCTGTCGGCCACCAAGCGGTGGCGTCTGGTCGAGGTCCTCGAGAAGGCGAAGTAAGACATGATTCAGAACGAATCCCGGCTGAAGGTCGCCGACAACACCGGCGCCAAGGAGCTGCTCACCATTCGCGTGCTCGGCGGCTCCAACCGTCGGTACGCCGGCGTGGGCGACGTCATCGTCGCCACCGTGAAGGACGCCATCCCCGGCGGCAACGTCAAGAAGGGTGACGTCGTCAAGGCGGTCGTCGTCCGGACGGTCAAGCAGACCCGACGTGCCGACGGCTCATACATCAAGTTCGACGAGAACGCCGCCGTCATCCTGAAGAGCGACGGGGAGCCCCGCGGCACCCGCATCTTCGGGCCGGTCGGCCGTGAGCTGCGCGACAAGCGGTTCATGAAGATCGTCTCGCTCGCCCCGGAGGTCATCTGATCATGGCGAAGATCAAGAAGGGCGACCTGGTTCAGGTCATCTCGGGCGCCAAGCCCGAGCGCGGCGGAGACCGCGGTAAGCAGGGCAAGGTCCTCGAGGTCCTTCCCGAGCAGAACCGCGTGATCGTCGAAGGCGTGAACTTCGTCACCAAGCACAACCGCGTGGGCCAGTCCCAGCGCGGCACCAAGACGGGTGGCATCGAAACGATGGAAGCCCCGATCCACATCTCCAACGTCTCCCTGGTCGACCCCCAGACGAAGAAGCCGACCCGCGTCGGTCACCGCGTCGAGGAGCAGGTCAAGGACGGCGTGAAGCGCACCGTCCGCGTGCGCTACGCGAAGAAGTCAGGCAAGGACCTCTGAATATGAGCAGCGCAACTGCCGTCGAGGCTGGCAAAATCCAGCCCCGCCTGAAGCAGAAGTACAAGTCCGAGATCCAGAAGAAGCTGCAGGACGAGTTCGGCTACGCCAACGTCATGCAGATTCCGGGCCTCGTGAAGGTCGTGGTCAACACCGGTGTCGGCGAGGCAGCTCGCGACAGCAAGGTGATCGATGGTGCGGTCGACGACCTCACCAAGATCACCGGTCAGAAGCCGGTCGTGACCAAGGCCCGCAAGTCCATCGCGCAGTTCAAGCTGCGTGAGGGCCAGGCCATCGGCGCGCACGTCACCCTGCGGGGCGACCGCGCGTGGGAGTTCCTGGACCGCCTGGTCAACCTGGCTCTGCCTCGCATCCGCGACTTCCGCGGCCTGTCGGGCACGCAGTTCGACGGCAACGGCAACTACACCTTCGGCCTGCAGGAGCAGTCGGTCTTCCACGAGATCAACCAGGACAAGATCGACCGCGTCCGCGGGTTCGACATCACGATCGTGACGTCGGCGAAGACGGATGACGAGGGCCGCGCGCTCCTGCGCCACCTCGGCTTCCCCTTCCGCGCCGAGGGCGCACAGCAGTAACACCTGACCATGGAAGGTCGTCAGTCGTGTAACGGCTGCCGATACCTCATGAACGAAAGAAGCTAAGAAATGACGATGACAGACCCGGTCGCTGACATGCTGACCCGTCTGCGCAACGCGAACTCGGCGCACCACGACTCCGTGTCGCTGCCGAGCTCGAAGCTCAAGACCCACATCGCCGACATCCTCAAGCAGGAGGGCTACATCTCCGACTGGGCCGTCGAGGACGCCCGTGTCGGCCAGACGCTGACCCTGACGCTGAAGTACGGCCCGAACCGCGAGCGGTCCATCGCCGGCATCAAGCGCGTGTCGAAGCCGGGCCTGCGCGTCTACGCGAAGTCCTCCGAGATCCCCACGGTCCTCGGCGGTCTGGGCGTTGCCATCCTGTCCACCTCCTCCGGTCTTCTCACCGACCGTCAGGCCGAGCAGAAGGGCGTGGGTGGGGAAGTCCTCGCCTACGTGTGGTGATCTGACATGTCGCGTATCGGACGTCTCCCGATCGACATCCCCTCCGGCGTCACCATCACGGTGACCGGACAGGACGTCGCGGTCAAGGGCCCCAAGGGCGAGCTCGCGCTCACCGTGGCCCGTCCCATCGAAGTCAAGGTCGAGGACAACCAGGTGATCGTCACCCGTCCCGACGACGAGCGCGAGTCGCGGTCGCTCCACGGCCTGACCCGCACGCTCATCAACAACAACATCATCGGCGTCACCCAGGGCTACACCAAGGGCCTCGAGGTCGTCGGCACCGGCTACCGCGTCGCGCAGAAGGGCAGCTCGATCGAGTTCGCGCTCGGCTTCTCGCACCCGGTGCTCGTCGAGCCCCCCGCGGGCATCACGCTCACGGTCGAGGGCAACAACAAGGTCACCGTGAGCGGCATCGACAAGCAGGCCGTCGGCGAGGTGGCTGCGAACATCCGCAAGATCCGCAAGCCCGAGCCGTACAAGGGCAAGGGTGTGCGCTACGCCGGCGAGGTCGTTCGGCGCAAGGCCGGAAAGGCTGGTAAGTAACCATGGCTGTGAAGACGAAGTCCGACGCGCGGTCGCGCCGTCACGCCCGCCTTCGCAAGAAGGTCGTCGGCACCTCCGAGCGTCCCCGCCTGGTCGTCACCCGTTCGGCACGCCACGTGTTCGTCCAGGTCGTCGACGACAGCAAGGGCCACACCGTGGCATCCGCATCGACGCTCGAAACCGACCTGCGCGGGTTCGACGGTGACAAGACCGCCAAGGCCCGCAAGGTCGGCGAGCTGGTCGCTGAGCGCGCGAAGGCCGCCGGCGTCTCCGACGTGGTGTTCGACCGCGGCGGCAACCGATACGCAGGTCGTGTCGCGGCCATCGCCGACGGCGCCCGCGAAGGGGGGCTCAACCTGTGAGTGACAACAAGGAGAACAACGTGACCGCAGAGGCCGCTGCCGAGGCTCCGGCCGAGGCCGCCACCGCTCCCGCCGAGCGTGAGCGCGAGCCGCGCCGCGGTGGACGTGAGCGCAACCCGAACCGCGACCGTGGGTCGCGCGACCGCAGCGAGAGCCAGTTCCTCGAGCGCGTCGTGACGATCAACCGCGTGTCGAAGGTCGTCAAGGGTGGTCGTCGCTTCAGCTTCACCGCGCTCGTCGTCGTCGGCGACGGCAACGGGCTCGTGGGCGTCGGCTACGGCAAGGCCCGAGAGGTGCCGCTGGCGATCTCGAAGGGCGTCGAAGAGGCCAAGCGGAACTTCTTCCGCGTGCCCCGCGTCGCCTCGACCATCCCGCACCCCGTCCAGGGTGAGGCTGCCGCCGGTGTGGTGCTCCTGCGCCCCGCCGCCGCCGGTACCGGTGTGATCGCGGGCGGCCCGGTGCGTGCCGTCCTCGAGTGCGCGGGTATCCACGACGTGCTGTCGAAGTCGCTCGGTTCGTCGAACACGATCAACATCGTCCACGCGACCGTCGAGGCGCTGAAGCAGCTGGAGGAGCCCCGTCACGTCGCCGCGCGCCGTGGACTGGACTTCGACCAGGTCGCTCCCGCCCGTCTGGTCCGCGCCGAGGCCGAGGCCGCGGCAGCAGCGAAGGTAGGTGCCTGATGGCTGCGCGTCTGAAGGTGACGCAGATCAAGTCCAAGGTGAGCGAGAAGCAGAATCAGCGCGACACCCTCCGGAGCCTGGGTCTCAAGCGGATCGGCGACACCGTCGTCCGTCCCGATGACGCCCAGACCCGCGGGTACGTGCGCACTGTCGCCCACCTCGTGAAGGTTGAGGAGATCGACTGATGGCGGAGAAGAAGGAAGAGACGGCCGAGGCCGTCGAGTCCGCGCCGAAGAAGACCACGGCGCGCAAGACTGCGCCCAAGAAGGAGACCGCTGCGAAGAGCGCGCCGAAGAAGGATGCCCCGGCTTCGCGCCCGGGCGTGCTCAAGGTGCACCACCTCCGCCCGGTCCCCGGTGCTCACACCGCCAAGACCCGCGTGGGTCGCGGTGAGGGTTCGAAGGGTAAGACGGCCGGTCGCGGTACCAAGGGAACCAAGGCCCGCTACCAGGTCAAGGTCGGCTTCGAGGGTGGGCAGATGCCCCTCCACATGCGTACGCCGAAGCTGCGCGGGTTCAAGAACCCGTTCCGCGTCGAGTACCAGGTGGTCAACCTCGACAAGCTCGCCGAGCTCTACCCGCAGGGCGGCGACGTGACCATCGGCGACCTGGTCGCCAAGGGCGCGGTGCGCAAGAACGAGAAGGTCAAGGTGCTCGGCACCGGCGACATCTCGGTCGCGCTCAACGTCTCGGTCGACAAGGTGTCGGGCTCCGCTGAGCAGAAGATCGTCGCCGCGGGCGGCTCGGTCTCCGCCGGCGAGTCGGCGGGCACCGCCCAGTAAGGCCTGCAGGAGGGGTCGGAGTTCGCTCCGGCCCCTCCTCGCGTTACCCTGGGAGTCGGCGTGCCCGCGTGGTCGTCGGCATCCCCAATGGAGGCAGCCTCTTGTTCAGCGCCATCGCGCGTGTCTTCCGCACTCCGGATCTGCGGCGGAAGATCGCTTTCACCCTCGCCATCATCGCCCTGTACCGACTCGGTGCGCACGTGCCGGCGCCGTTCGTGGACTTCCCGAACGTGCAGTCCTGCCTGCGCGACAGCGCCGGGACCGAGGGCCTGCTGTCGCTCGTGAACCTGTTCTCGGGCGGTGCGCTGCTGCAGCTGTCCATCTTCGCGCTCGGTGTGATGCCGTACATCACCGCGACCATCATCGTGCAGCTGCTGCGCGTGGTCATCCCGCACTTCGAGGCGCTGTACAAGGAGGGCCAGGCGGGTCAGGCCAGGCTCACGCAGTACACCCGGTACCTGACCATCGCCCTTGCGCTGCTGCAGTCCACCACCCTGGTGACCGTGGCGCGCAGCGGCCAGCTGTTCGGCATCACCGGCATCCCCGAGTGCGAGCAGCTGCTCACCAACGACGTGTGGTGGGCGCAGCTGCTGATGATCATCACGATGACCGCCGGCACCGGCCTCATCATGTGGTTCGCCGAGCTGGTCACCGAGCGCGGGATCGGCAACGGCATGTCGCTGCTGATCTTCACCTCGATCGCCGCCGCGTTCCCCGCCTCGATGTGGGCGATCGCGCAGTCGCGCGGCTTCGAGGTCTTCCTCCTCGTCCTCGCCGTCGGCATGGTCGTGGTCGCGCTGGTGGTGTTCGTCGAACAGTCGCAGCGGCGGATCCCGGTGCAGTACGCCAAGCGGATGGTCGGCCGGCGCACCTACGGCGGCACGAACACCTACATCCCGATCAAGGTCAACATGGCCGGTGTGGTGCCGGTCATCTTCGCCTCGTCGCTGCTGTACATCCCCGCGCTGATCGCGCAGTTCAACCAGCCGCAGCCGGGCCAGGAGGTTCCGGGCTGGGTGGCGTGGATCCAGCAGTACCTCGTCTCGGGCGATCACCCGCTGTACATGGCGCTGTACTTCCTGCTCATCGTCGGATTCACCTACTTCTACGTCGCGATCACCTTCAACCCGGTCGACGTCGCCGACAACATGAAGAAGTACGGCGGCTTCATCCCGGGCATCCGCGCCGGACGTCCGACGGCGGAGTACCTCGACTACGTGCTGACCCGCATCACGCTGCCGGGTTCGATCTACCTGGGCCTGGTCGCACTCCTGCCGCTGTTCGCGCTGGCACTGGTGGGCGCGAACCAGAACTTCCCGTTCGGCGGTGCCTCGATCCTCATCATCGTCGGTGTGGGTCTGGAGACCGTGAAGCAGATCGACGCCCAGCTGCAGCAGCGTCACTACGAAGGGCTTCTGCGCTGATGGCTCGTCTCCTCATCGTCGGGCCACAGGGCTCGGGCAAGGGCACCCAGGGCGTCCGCATCGCCGAGGCGCTCGGCGTGCCGGTCGTCTCGACCGGCGACGTCTTCCGCGCGAACGTCGCGGGCGGCACCGAGCTCGGTGTGCAGGTCAAGGAGATCATCGACGCCGGGCAGCTCGTCCCCGATGAGCTGACGAGCGCGGTCGTGCGCGATCGACTGTCGAAGGAGGATGCCGCGAGCGGCTTCCTCCTCGACGGATATCCGCGCAACCTTCCGCAGGTCATGCACCTCGACGAGTTCCTGGGCGGCCGCGAGGAGGAGCTCGACGCGGTCATCGTGCTCGAGGTGCCCCGCGAGGAGTCGATCGCCCGCCTGAGCAAGCGTGCGCTCGAGCAGGGACGCGCCGATGACACCGAGGCCGTCATCGCGCAGCGCCTGGCGATCTACGAGAGCGAGACGGCGCCGATCATCGGCGTGTACGCCACGCGCGGCATCGTCGACGAGATCGACGGCACCGGCACGGTCGACGAGATCACCGAGCGCATCCTCGCCGCGCTCCGGGCCCGAGGGCTCGGGAGCCCCGCGGCCGCGTGAGTCTGAACGTGGGACTGCGCCGCTCGATCTACAAGACCCCCGCGCAGCTGCGGGCGATGGTCGAACCCGGCCTCATCACGGCCGACGCCCTCGCCGCCGTGAAGGCTCTCATCGCACCCGGCGTCACGACGCGGGAGCTGGATGCCGCGGCATCCGATCTGATCGTCTCGCGCGGGGCGAAATCGAACTTCCAGATGGTGCGCGGGTACCGGCACACCGTCTGCGCGTCGGTGAACGAGCAGGTGGTGCACGGGATCCCCGGTGACCGCCCGCTCGAACCCGGCGACATCCTCTCGATCGATGCCGGCGCGGAGTACAAGGGCTGGAACGGCGACTCGGCGTTCACCGTCGTCCTGCCCGACCCGTCGCGCCCCGAGCTCGTCGCCGAGCGGGAGCAGCTCTCGCGGGTGACGGAGGGGTCGCTGTGGGCGGGCATCGCGGCGCTCGCCTCCGCCCGGCACATCGCCGACGTCGGCGCGGCGATCGAGGACTACATCCGGGCTCACGGCGAGGACTACGGGATTCTCCGCGAGTACGTCGGTCACGGCATCGGCCGGAAGATGCACGAGTCGCCGTCGGTGTTCAACTACCGCGTCGACGACCCCGGCCCCGAGGTGCGGCCTGGGCTCGCCCTCGCGATCGAGCCGATGGTCGTCGCGGGGTCGGATGCGACGTTCGTCGAGGACGACGGCTGGACCGTCTCGACCGTCGACGGCTCGGCCGGCTCACACTGGGAACATAGCGTCGCGGTGCATGATGAGGGTGTGTGGGTGCTCACCGCGCCCGACGGCGGCGCAGCCGGGCTCGCGCCGTTCGGCGTCACCCCGGCACCGATCCGGTAGCGCCGGGATTTTCAGGGAGGACGCCGATGGCAACCGCCACGCGCAAGGTCAACTGGTTCGCGATTCTCGTGAGTGTCGCCGTGGTTCTGGCGCTCGTCGTGACGGCGGCGATCGTGGTGTGGTCGAACAACGCGACGGATGACGCGGGGCCGGCGCCCCAGTCTGCCTCGATCAACGCCGAGACCGGTGCCATCGAGGTCGGGACGGGCGAGCAGACCCTCGACACCTACATCGACTTCATGTGCCCGATCTGCAACCAGTTCGAGCAGGCCTACGGCGAGTCGATGCAGCAGCTCGTCGACGACGGGACCATCACCCTGGGCATCCATCCGATCGCGATCCTCGACCGGTACTCCCAGGGCACCGAGTACTCCACGCGCGCGGCCAACGCGATGTACTGCGTCGCAGAGACGGCGCCCGATTCCGCGGTGTCGTACATGCAGGCCTTGTACGCCAACCAGCCGGCGGAGGGCTCGTCGGGCCTGACGGACGCGCAGCTGATCGAGATCGCGGGGTCGGTCGGCGCCGAGGGTGTCGACGCGTGCGTGAGCGAGCAGCGGTACAGCGGGTTCGTGTCATCGATGACGCAGCAGACGCCGCCGAATCCCGAGACCGGGCGAGTGGGAACGCCGACGGTCCTGCTGAACGGTGAGTTCCTGCAACTCACGGGCGATCCATCGGTCGATCTCGCCCCGCTCTTCTCCTGACCCGCGACCCGCGCCCACCCGCTCCCGCGCGCTTCGCGCGCCCCTCTCCGTTCCTTCATCCGTCGCAGATGTACGCCGAGGGCGCATGTAGCGTGCATCTGCGACGGATGAATCCCCATGGTGGCGCGGAAGGGCGCGTCGCGGAAGGGCGGGCGGCGGAAGTGCGCCGGCGAAGGGCAAGGACGGTTTGCCGCGGGGTGCGATATCACCTATAGTTGATCTTTGGTGCGTTGCGCCTTCATTGGCGTGTCGCCGCACCACAATCCCATCCACCGCAGACCGGCCGGTCTGCATGCAAGCGTTAGCGAGTTTATGGCGAAGAAAGACGGTGTCATCGAGATCGAGGGTGTCATCTCCGAGGCGCTGCCGAACGCGATGTTCCGCGTGGAGCTCACCAACGGTCACAAGGTGCTCGCCACGATCTCAGGCAAGATGCGGCAGAACTACATCCGCATCATTCCGGAGGACCGCGTGGTCGTGGAGCTCAGCCCCTACGACCTCACCCGCGGCCGGATCGTCTACCGCTACCGCTAGACCGGTCGAGAAGTAACGCCCCTCGCGGCTCGGGAGAGCCCGCGTGCCCGGCGAAGACAGCGAACAGGAACATCATGAAGGTCAACCCCTCCGTCAAGCCCATCTGCGATCACTGCAAGGTGATCCGTCGCCACGGCAACGTGATGGTGATCTGCAAGTCCAACCCGCGCCACAAGCAGCGTCAGGGCTGAGCTCAGACCTCACGACGAAGACCCATAACTGAACACACACAGGCAGGATCAGAACCCGCAAGGGGGACACCTCGGGGCGGAGGCCCGGGCACCGATCCTGCTCCACACCTCCACCAACTCCTAGGAGAGCCGCATGGCACGTCTTGCCGGCGTCGACATCCCGCGCGATAAGCGCGTGGTCATCGCCCTGACCTACATCTACGGCGTGGGCCGTACCCGTTCGCACGCGATCCTCGCCGAGACGCAGATCGACGAGAACATCCGCGTGAAGGACCTCAGCGATGACCAGCTCATCGCCCTCCGCGACTACATCGAGGCCAACTTCAAGGTCGAGGGTGACCTCCGCCGCGAGGTGGCCGCCGACATCCGCCGCAAGGTCGAGATCGGCTCCTACGAGGGCCTGCGTCACCGCCGCGGCCTCCCGGTGCGCGGACAGCGCACCAAGACCAACGCGCGCACCCGCAAGGGCCCGAAGCGCACCGTCGCCGGCAAGAAGAAGGCGCGCTGAGCGCGGCCTGCAGGGTTTAGGAGAACACGCACATGGCACAGGCCAAGTCCGCCGCGCGCAAGCCGCGCCGCAAGGAGAAGAAGAACATCGCCGTGGGTCAGGCCCACATCAAGTCGACGTTCAACAACACCATCGTCTCGATCACCGACCCGTCGGGCGCCGTGATCAGCTGGGCGTCCTCGGGTGGTGTGGGCTTCAAGGGCTCGCGCAAGTCCACCCCCTACGCCGCCGGTATGGCCGCCGAGTCGGCCGCCCGCCAGGCGCAGGAGCACGGCGTCAAGAAGGTCGACGTCTTCGTGAAGGGTCCGGGCTCGGGTCGCGAGACCGCGATCCGTTCGCTGACGGCCGCCGGCCTCGAGGTCGGTTCGATCCAGGACGTCACCCCGCAGGCGCACAACGGGTGCCGCCCGCCCAAGCGTCGCCGCGTCTGACGCTCGCTCTCTGACTCACGGATGCCGCGGGGCGCGGTCCCTCGTGGTGCGCGCCCCCGCGGCATCCCTGAACACAACTCAATACTTCACCCACCGCACGTGTCATATAGCGGGCACGTGATTGAAAGGAACACATCGTGCTCATCGCACAGCGTCCCACTCTGACCGAGGAGAAGATCGGGGAGTTCCGCAGCCGTTTCGTCGTCGAGCCGCTGGAGCCGGGCTTCGGCTACACCATCGGCAACGCGCTGCGTCGCAGCCTCCTGTCGTCGATCCCCGGCGCTGCCGTGACGTCGATCCGCATCGACGGCGTCCTCCACGAGTTCAGCACCATCCCCGGTGTGAAGGAGGATGTCACCGAGATCATCCTCAACATCAAGCAGCTGGTCGTCTCCAGCGAGCGCGACGAGCCCATCACCGCGTACCTGCGCAAGACCGGCGCCGGTGAGGTCACCGCCGCCGACATCTCCGCTCCCGCCGGCGTCGAGGTGCACAACCCCGAGCTGGTCATCGCGACCCTCAACGACACCGCGCGCTTCGAGCTGGAGCTGACCATCGAGCGCGGCCGTGGCTACGTGTCGGCGACCCAGAACCGCAACGAGTACGCCGAGGCCGGGCAGATCCCGATCGACTCGATCTACTCGCCCGTGCTGAAGGTGTCGTACCGTGTCGAGGCCACCCGTGCCGGTGAGCGCACCGACTTCGACAAGCTGGTGCTGGATGTCGAGTCCAAGCCCTCCATCGCCCCGCGCGATGCCGTCGCCTCGGCCGGTCGCACCCTGACCGAGCTGTTCGGCCTGGCCCGCGAGCTGAACGTCGAGGCCGAGGGCATCGAGATCGGCCCCGCGCCGGTCGAGACCGTCCTGTCCAACGAGCTGTCGATGCCGATCGAGGACCTCGACCTGTCGGTGCGCTCGTACAACTGCCTCAAGCGCGAGGGCATCAACACCGTCAGCGAGCTCGTCGCCCTCTCGGAGACGCAGCTGATGAACATCCGCAACTTCGGCCAGAAGTCGGTCGACGAGGTGCGCGACAAGCTCGTCTCGCTCGGCCTGTCGCTGAAGGACTCGGTCCCCGGGTTCGACGGCGCGCACTTCTACGGCGGCTACGACGACGAGACCGCCTGAGCTGCGGCGTCCCGACTGACTTTCGACTGGAGTAACTGACATGCCCAAGCCCACGAAGGGTCCCCGCCTCGGAGGCGGCCCCGCCCACGAGCGCCTGCTGCTTGCGAACCTCGCCGCGGCCCTCTTCACCCACAAGTCGATCCAGACCACGGAGACCAAGGCCAAGCGGCTGCGTCCCCTGGCTGAGCGCCTGATCACCTTCGCCAAGCGCGGCGACCTGCACGCGCGTCGCCGGGTGCTGTCGGTGATCGGTGACAAGGAGGTCGTGCACGTCCTCTTCACCGAGATCGCGCCGCTGGTCGCCGACCGCCCGGGTGGCTACACCCGCATCACCAAGATCGGCAACCGCAAGGGTGACAACGCCCCGATGGCGGTCATCGAGCTCGTGCTGGAGCCGGTCACCCCGAAGGTGAAGAGCTCGCGCACGTCGACCACCGCGGCCCCGGCTGTCAAGCCCGCTTCGGAGGACACCGCCGCGGAGGAGACTGTCTCGGAGGACACCACCGAGGAGGCCGCCGTGGAAGACAGCACCGCTGACCAGAGTGCCGACGCCGGTTCGGAGTCGCCCGAGGAGGGTGCCGCCGCCGAGCAGGCCGCAGAGGACGCCGTGGTGGAGGGCGACTCCACCGCCGACGCCGACGCCGACAAGAAGTAACGACCCCGGTCGTACCGAGACCCGCCGCCCCCAGGGGCGGCGGGTCTCGTCGTTGGTGCGGGGGCCCCGCCGGGGGCTACTCGAACTCGCGGCCGACGGTGAAGTGCGCGCGCCGCCAGGCGCGCAGCTCCTGCTCGTAGGCGAGGAGGGCGCGATGCTCCTCCGCGCGCTCGACGGCCTGCCCGACGGCGTCGGCGAAGACCGTCCCGCCACCGGAGTCGGGGTGGATCTGGTCGCCGGCGAGCAGCTCGGGCTTCGGGGTGATCGCCCCCGACCAGTCGGCGATGAACACGCGCGGGTGCGTCGCGGCGAAGTCGGCCAGCTCGGCGTTGACGCCGGGGATCCAGTCCCGCGGCGCGAAGGCGTTGACGAGGATGAGGGTGCGCTCGGTCCCCGCGATCGTCGCCATCCGCTCCAGGGCGTCGCGATCGACCGGACCGTTGGTCCCGAGGCCCAGGACCACGTACGGGCGCAGCTGCCCGCTGTCGGCGAGCTGCTGCAGGATGCCCGGGCCCGCCCACGCCGAGCGCGACACGGCCGCGTCGACGGCGATGCCGGGGAAGCGCTCGAGCAGCGCCGGGGCCGAGGCGAGCATGACCGAGTCGCCGACCGCCGAGATCTGATCCCCCGTCACAGGCGTCGGGGCGGGGCGGGGCACGCTGTCGCCGGACGGGACGCCCGGCACGGCAGGAGGTGATGATCCGGATGCCGCGGGGGCACCCTCCACGCCGGTCGACCCCGTCGCCTCCGGTGACGGGGTCGGAGCGGGCGCTGCGGGGGCGTCGACCTCGGCGAGCGCGCGCTGACCGGCATCCACCATCGCCTGTCCCGACGACACCGTCGGTGCCGCGGCGACCGCGGCACCGGTCCCGGCCACGAGTGCGATCGCGACGGCGCCGGCGGTCACCGCACCGATGCGCGCGCCCGCGCCAGCGCGCAGCGCCCTCCCGAGCCGGCGGAGCGATCCACGGAACCCGTGCCGACGCACCGGCGTCTCGACGAAGCGATACGACAGCTCGGCGGCGAGGAGGGTGAGCGCGAGGGCGGTGAGGCCGACGCTCCCGGGGACCCCGGCTTCGGCACCGGTGCCCTGGAGCCCCGCGAGGAGCAGGACGAGGATCGGCCAGTGCCAGAGGTAGATGCCGTACGAGCGGTCGCCGATCCACCGCAGCGGCTGGGTGTCGAGGGCCGTGCCGAACCGCGAACCGGGCCACACCCCGGCGATGATCGCCGCGGCGGAGAGGAGGCTCGCCGCCACCAGCGCGCCGGGGAAGGTCACCAGCCCGTCGACCGGTGCGAGGAACGACAGCAGCACGAGTCCCGAGATCGCCGCCGCGCCGACCGGCCCGGTCCACCGCGGACGCGATGTCGCCGACGGACGCGCGAGCACCCTCGTCGTGGCGAACGCCAGGGCCACCCCCAGCAGGATGCCGAAGGCGTGGGTATCAGTGCCGAAGTACACGCGGGTGAGGTCGCCGCCGGGCGTGCCGAGAGCGGAGGTCACCAGCACCGCCATCCACGCAGCCGAGGCCGCCGCCAGCAGCACGGCCGCCCCGGCACGCGCCCACGCGCGGGGGAGGAGGAGGAACAGCGGCAGCAGGAGCGGCCAGATGACGTAGAACTGCTCCTCGACGGCGAGCGACCAGAAGTTACGGAAGAGTTCGGGGGTGGCGGCGGAGAAGTAGCCGCTGTCACCGGCCAGTGAGACCCAGTTGTAGCTGAAGGTCGCCGCTCCGAGCACCTGTGCCCCCAGGCGCACGAGCACATCGCCGCCGACGAAGAGCGCCGCGCTGGAGCAGACGAGCACCACCAGCGCGAGCGCCGGCAGGAGCCGCCGTGCCCGTCGGCGCCAGAACCCGACCAGCGCGATCCGGCCGTTCCGAGCGTGCTCGCGCAGCAGCAGGCTCGTGATGAGGAACCCGCTGATGACGAAGAAGACGTCCACGCCGATGAACCCGCCCGGCAGCATGGCGGGGAAGAGGTGGTAGATCACCACGAGCGCCACGGCGACCGCTCGCATCCCGTCCAATCCCGCATACCGGCGCGGAAGATCGGCGGTCGGCGAGCTGGGGGCGCTGAGACGTATGGGGGCGGTGAGCGTCATGAGGTAACCGGTCAGGTCGACGATCCTGCGGGGGGACACCACAGTGTACGTCGGTCCTCGTCCCGGCCCCCGAGGAATCTCCGAGAGCGATGCTCTCGCGAACGCCCCGTGGCGATGGCTCGGGGCGTTCGGCCGGGGCGAACTACGCTGGTGCGGTGCGCATCCGCCTCGATCTCTCCTACGACGGCACGCACTTCCGCGGGTGGGCCCGTCAGCCGGGCCTTCGGACGGTGCAGGGGACGCTGGAGTCCGCCCTCGGCCGCGTGCTCAGCGGCGATCCGCGCGTCGTGGTCGCCGGGCGCACCGACGCCGGCGTCCACGCCACCGGGCAGGTCGCCCACCTCGACCTCGACCCGGCGCAGGAGGAACGTCTGGCCGCCGCGCGCGCGCCGCGCGGCGCGGCGAGTCCGGGCACGACGCACGGTCCCGTCGCGCAGCTCGCGCGTCGCATCAACGGGGTGCTGGGCGCGTACGCCGATCTGGCGGTGCGGGCGACCACGCTCGCCCCCGCGGGGTTCGACGCCCGCTTCTCGGCGGTCTGGCGGCGCTACGTCTACCGCATCGCCGACCGCGCCACAGGATACGACCCTCTCGAGCGCCACCGCACCACGAGCGTGCGGTCGCACCTCGATGAGGAGCGGATGGATGTCGCGGCGCGCTCGCTCATCGGACTCCACGATTTCGCGGCCTACTGCAAGCCGCGCGAGGAGGCGACGACCATCCGCACCCTGCTGGACTTCGGTTGGCGCCGCGACGCCGACGGCGTGCTGATCGCCGACGTCAGGGCCGACGCGTTCTGCCACAGCATGGTGCGGGCCCTGGTCGGGGGGTGCGTCGCCGTGGGGGAGGGGCGCCTCGATCCGGGAGACCTCGCCGCGATCCGCGATCGCGGCGGGAAGGTGCCCGAGATCCACGTCCTCGCCGCGCGCGGACTGACCCTCGCCGAGGTGGGCTACCCCTCCGACGACCTGCTCGCCGCCCGCGCCGAGCAGACCCGGGCGCGACGCGAAGCGGAGTGACGAAACCTGATCATCGCTTATGGGACACCTCCTGGTCAGCCCGCGTCTCCCGTCGCGGCCGTAGGCTGGGCGTCGATGAGAGTGATCTCGTACAACCTGCGCAAGCATCGCGCCGCGGGCGAGCTGGCCGAGCTCGTCGAACGCCACGGTGCCGACGTCCTGTGTCTGCAGGAGTACGACACCTCCGACATCCCCGACGAGATCGCGGGGCTCCGCCTCGCGGACGCGACCTCGCGCAACCGGCTGGGTCTTGCGGTCTACTACCGCGCCAACACGTTCCGCGCGGTCGAGGTGCGGGCCCTGGCGCTGAAGAAGTCGCTGCACGATCACCTGCTGAAGCCCGCCGAGGAACGGATGCTCGGGGTGCGGCTGCACGACATCGATCACGGCACCGACCTGATCGTGGCGTCCTTCCATGCGGCGCCCCTGACGGCACTCAACTCGCTACGCCGTCATCAGATCCGCACGGCGCTGTCGGAGCTGGAGCAGTTGGGGGTGGGCCTTCCGACGCTGATGGTGGGCGACTACAACTACCCGGTGTTCAAGGAGAACCTCGGGCAGAAGGTGCGCGAGCAGGGGTACGAGCTCAGCCTCAGCGACTCCCGCACATACACCCGCTATCGATTCTTCCGCGGCCATTACGACTTCGTGACCTCATCCGGATTCACGATCGATCGGGTCCGCACCCTTCCGCAGGGCCTGTCGGATCACCTGCCGATCCTGGTGACGGCGAACATCACGGCGGCGCAGCCGGCGGAGGTTCCGACGGCGGGCTGAGTGCCTCGGCGTCCGTGGCTAAACTCTGCGTATGTCGTCGGGGGGCAGGTCGCGAACGGTCGACGTCGCCCCCGCGCCGGCCGCGACGTGGTCGACCTCTCCGGATACGCGCGTGCTGGCTCCGGCGCCGATCTCCAGCCGAACCCGATCGATCTGGTTGAGCCAGCTCGTGCTCGGTGCGACGGTCCTCGCCGTGGTCATCCTGCTGCTGTTCATCCAGCCGGGGCAGCTGGCCAGCTGGACCTTCAGCGGGGGCATCCTGCTGCTCGTGGCGATCACCGCGGCCACGATGATCGCGCCGTGGGGGCGGTTGTCGGCCGCGGCGGTTCTGATCGTGCCCTTCGCCGACCTCTTCGCGGTCGGGCTGCTCAACCTCGAGGGCGACCTGCGGTTCGCGTTCCTGTGGACCTTCCCCATCGTGTGGATCGCGCTGCACTACGGCGCCCGCACCCTCGCCGTCGCGCTCGGTGCGGTCGGCCTCTTCCTCCTCGTCGTCGCCAGCCTCGGCCCCGGCACCGACTCCACGATCCGCGTGGTGCTGATCGTCATCGTGCTGAGCTTCATCGGCATCACCCTGCACGTGGGGTCCCGGCGCACCCGGGCGTTCAAGCGGCTGCTGCGTCAGCAGGCACGCCGACTGCGGTCGACGCTGGATCGCGCGACAGCGCAGGAGCGGCGGATCGCCGAGATGATCGACGGCATCGATCTGGGCATCGTGCGTCTGTCTCCCACCGGCGAACTGCTTGCGCTGAACGCCGCCTACCGCGGTCTCTACGGACTCGGCGAGCAGGAGAGCCCGACCGACGCGGCCGTGGTGGAGCACACCGGCATCGACGGACCGGAGGTGCCGGTCGACGAGCGCCCGTTCGCCCGCGCGGCACGCGGCGAGGCCTTCCAGCCCGAGACCTACTGGCTCCTCGACGCCGAGGGCGCGTGGCGGGCCGTGACGGTGTCGGCGAGCCCGCTGGCATCGCGGAGCGAGGGTGAGGCCAGCATGCTCCTGGTCGCGCGCGAGGTCACCGCGCTGCTGCAGGCGCAGCGCGCGCGGGATCAGGTCGTCGCGATGGCCTCCCACGAGATCCGCAACCCCCTGACCGTCATCCTCGGTCGCGCCGAGCTCGCGCTGGAACGCGACGTCGACCCCGCCAGCAGAGACGACTTCGCCGTCATCGAGGCCTCGGCCGAGCGGATGCTCACGATGCTCGAACAGACCCTCCGCGACTCTCGATCGTCGTTCACCGCGCCACGGGGAACGGATGAGATCGACCTCCGAAGCGTGCTGGAGGCGGCTCTGGTCGGGGTGCAGGCCAACGCGCGGGCGCGCAACATCACCCTGCACACCGAGCTGCCGCCGGTCCTGCCGGTGCGGGGCGACGCCTTCCGCCTTCGCCAGGTCTTCGACAACCTGCTCACGAACGCCGTGAAGTACACGCCTCGCCAGGGGACGGTCTCGGTGCGGGCGGCCGTCGCCGGCGACGTCGTGCGTGTGGACGTGATCGACTCGGGGATCGGGATCCCGGCCGACGAGATCGACCGGGTGTTCGAGCCGTATTTCCGTTCGCCCGAAGCGGGGCAGACGGCGCAGGGGACGGGCCTGGGCCTCGGGATCGCCCGCGACATCGTCGAGGCGCATGCCGGAACCCTCACCCTCGCCTCGGAAGTCGGTGCGGGGACCACGGCCCAGGTCGTCCTGCCCCGGGCGGCCGACGCATGATCGACGGCATCCCCTCGTTCAGCGGGCCGAATCTCGCGCTGGCGCAGGCCACGGTCGCGACGCTCGGTGTCGTCATCATGATCGGGGTGGCGTTCCTGGATCGACCGCATCGCTCGACGCTGCTGTGGTCGATCGCGTTCCTTGTGGCGATGACATCCTCATGGGGCGTCGTTCTCGCCGAGACCGTCGACTCCGAGACGATGCGCCGGGTGGCGCTGGGCGCTCTCCTGGGCGCGCCGGGGTTCTTCTGGGCGGGCTTCCGCACGCTGCGGGGCGCGCCGTCGCGGTGGTGGCTGGCGGCGCTGCTGTCGGTCCTCAGCCCGATCATCCTGGTCGCGGCCGGGGCCACCGAGGCCTACAGCGTCGCCTTCCGCATCCTGTTCTTCCTCTCAGCGGTCTTCGCCTTCCTCCTCCTGGTCGAGTGGCTGCGTCTCCCCGACCGCGGCGACGCGGTGCTCTACCCCCTCGTGGTGATCTCGGTGCTGAACTCCGCGCTGGCCGCCTTCGTCGCCATCGCAGGCTTCGTCTTCCCCGCGTCCAGCGGCGATGATCTGCAGTTCGTCCGCTCCGTCAACCAGCTCGGGTTCATCGTGTACATGGTGTGCGCACTGGTGTCGCTGGTGGGATTCGCCACCCGCCGTGAGCGGGTGGTCGGTCCCGGGGAGCGCACCCCGTGGGAGGAGTTCGCCTCGGGATGCCGCGACCGCATCGCCCGCGCCGCCCGGCGGGGGGAGCGCTCCTGGGCGCTCCTGGTCTTCCGGCTCGATGACGAGGCCGACGTGCGGGATGCGGTGGGCGTGGCCGGGTTCGACGCGGTCTGCGAGAGTTTCGCGCAGGAGATCCTGGTCGCCCTCCCCGCCGACGCCGACGTCGCCGAACGGCGTCCGGGCACGGTGGTGGTGCTCGTCTCCCGCCCCGAGCCGGTGCTGCGCGCCGCTCTGCGCGGCGCGCTCGGGCGGGTCGGGCGGATGGAGAACGCCGGCGGCATGGAGATCCAGGTCTCCGCCAGCGTCGGCTGGGTCGCGGTGGACCCCGACAGCGTCGCCGAGGGCGATGTCGAAGCGCTCCTGGACCGCGCCGAGGCAGCCGCCGAAACGGCGAGCCGCGCCGGCGGCGACCGGTGGGAGCGGGTCGGCGTCTGACGTCGGAGACGTCTCAGCCGTCCGACTCCGACCCGGCGTCGTCGGCGGAGTCCGGCGCCGCGGCGATCGCCACCGTGACGGTGTCGCTCGCGGTCTGCTTGGCGAACTCGCTCGAGGTGGGGGTGGTCTGCACGAGGAAGTCGTAGCTGAACTGCAGCTGGACGTGCGTCGCATCGGCGGGCACCGAACCCACGTTGAACGTCTGCGAGTAGCTGTACGGCGAGAGCACCAGATACCCCGGGGCGACCGAGGACTGGTCGACCTGGGCCTCCAACGGCGCCATCGCGCCATCCGGTCCCTGCGGCACCGCCACCATGACCGCACGCTGGAGATAGACCTTCTGGCCGTCGTCGGGAGTGACGGTCGTGGTCATCGACAGGTTGACGGGCTTGAGAGCCTCGGCGGTCCACCGATCCATCGACAGCGTCGACCAGTAATCCACCGACGCGGCGACCGCGCCCGCGACGAGCTCGCGGGCGGTCGACCCGCTGGAGAGGTCGTTGGGCACCGGCGTGGGGGCCTCGGTCGGGGTCGAGCTGGTGGAGGCGGAGGGAGTCGGCTCGGCGCCGAAGTCCCAGGGCGCGGGCCCGCAGCCGGTCAGGACGAGACCGAGCGACAGGGTGAAGGCGATTCCCGCAGCGCCCGCGGCGGCACGACGATGGGTGCCCATGGAACCTCCCGGAGGCGGATGAGTGCGAAAGCCTTCCGGCGGGGAAGACAGTGGCGTCAGTCTACGGACCTCCCAGCGCAAGGCTGACGCAAGATCACCTCAAGATCCTCAAGATCGCCGATCGGCGTGATTGTGTAACCGGCGAGGGGTGGGACCGGTTGCTTCCGCAGACCGCTCGAACCCGAACCGGGCGGTGTGCCCACAGTTCGCGGAATCGACCGGCCCCCACCCCGTCACCTCCGGCCCGTCAGGAGTCCCGCCGTGCGTATCTCAGCCCCCCGTACCCGCCGCCCCCGGCGACTCCTCGTCGTCGCCGTCGCCGGCGCGCTCGCCGTGGCGATGACGGGGTGCGCCCAGGTCGCCGATGCGTTCAACCAGTTCCAGCAATCCGCGGGCGCACCGGCCGCGGCGGCGACTCCGACACCGCTCGCCTCGCCGTCGATGGACTTCGACTCGCAGTTCACCTACGACGGCTCGGTCGCGCTGTCCACCGAGGTGGCCGATCAGCTCGAAGTGCGCCTGGATGTGTGGGCCGCCGACCCGAAGCGCACGCAGGAGTGGACCCCGACACGAGCGAAGACGCTCGGCTTCGCTGTGAACGTCCACGATCACCGCGTGGATGAGAAGGCCGTGCTCACCGACAAGCGTCGCGTCTACCTCTCCTCGGTCTCGGTGACCTCCCAGACCGCTCAGACGAGCGGTCAGGTGCAGAGTCCCTTCCAGTTCAGCGCCGACCCCCGCACGCTCGTTCCGACGGACACCCTGCGCTCGGACCGCGGCCTGCTGCTCAACAGCTTCCAGGGCGGCCTCCTCGTCCCCGAGACGACGATCAGCCAGCTCCCCGGCGACACCTACGGCATCACGCTGGAGTTCGCCCTCACCGTCTGGGTCGAGGGCAACGCCAACGACGAGAACTCCTTCTCGCAGCAGACGGTCTACCAGTACCTTCCGGTCGCCATCTACCCCGACGGCTCCGCCGCGGTGGCGGGTCCCCCCACCCAGCCTTGAGGCAACCTTGCGGGGCGCTTGGTGAGACCTCGGCCTGATGTCGCGGTCGGGCGGGCACTGTGGTCTCAGCGGCAGGACGCCACCCGGCAGAAGCAGGCCGCTCTGAACGACACAGGATGTCACGATGACCGAGCAGAACTCCCCCGTCGCCCTTCCCCGCACCGCGCCCATGTCGGCCGTGCCCCGTCCCCCGGCCGATGTGCCGCTGGAGCCGGGGTTCGCCGACGACTTCTCCTCGGTGCTGGAGAACCTCACCGGGCACCGCTCCACGATCGGCTGCATCATCCCCGCCTACAACGAGGAGGAGTCGATCGCCGGGGTCATCGAGTCCCTCCTCGGTCAGACCCGGGTGCCCGACGTCATCCACGTCGTGGTCAACAACTCCTCCGACGCCACCGTCAAGGTCGCCTCGGAGTTCGCCGGCCCACACCAGATCACCAACGACCTGGGTGAGCAGTTCACCGAGGTCTTCGTCCACGACATCGGCAAGAACCCCGACAAGAAGGTCGGGGCGCTCAACTACGGCTACTCGCTGGTCGAGGGCTACGACTACCTCCTGGGCGTCGACGGCGACACCATGGCCGATCCGAAGGCTGTCGAGTTCCTCGAGACCGAGGCGGTCTCGGACTCGCGCATCGGCGGCATCTCGGCCATCTACTCCATCGACGACCGGCCGATCAAGGGTCTCGTCGGCAAGTTCCTCATCGCCGGTCAGCGCACGCAGTTCGCGGCGTTCAACCTGCAGAACCTGCTGCGCGGACGCAACATGGCGGTGCTGGGCGGGCAGTTCTCGATCTTCTCCACCAACGCCCTCCGCGACGTCATGCGCCAGAACCACCAGTCCACGCCGTGGGTGCGCGACAGCGAGGTGGAGGACTCGCTGCTGTCGCTGCAGATCAAGAGCGCCGGGTACCTCACCAAGATCAGCCCCTATGCCCGTGCGGATGTCGGTGGCATGACCACGCTGAAGGGTTACGACGCCCAGCAGGTGAAGTGGACGTACGGCGCCATCGAGCTGATGTGGCCGGGGCAGCGGGGCGACACCAAGGGACAGCCCCTGCACCCGAACCTGCGGCTGCGGTGGTTCGAGAACTTCGGCATGCTGACGAACCTCTTCGTGCGCGTCGCCTTCCTCATCCTCCTCGCCGGGTCACTCTCGATCGGCGCGTTCATCTTCTCGCCGTGGTGGCTGATCCCGCCGGTCGTGGCGACGCTGCTGAACCTGCGGATCGCGCGCACCATGAAGAGCCACAACTCGCGCGACCTGCTGTTCGCGGGCCTGATGTTCCCCGCCGAGATCTTCATGTGGATCCGCCTCAGCCACTTCCTGCGGTCGTGGACGCGGTTCCTCTCGCGCAAGAAGGTCGACAACTGGGCGATGCAGGCCAAGGCCGAGAAGGGCGGCGGAAGCGCCCACTGGCTCCCGCTGGTTCTCCTGGTCGCGGTGCTGGTGGCCATGGCGGTCATCTGGACCATGCTCGGACCCATGGTGCAGTCCACCATCCTGTGGATCGGGTGGCCCATCGTCGGCGTCGTCACGGTGCTCCAGACGCTGCTGATGTTCTTCAAGCTCATCCGCCGCTACCAGGGATACAAGGTCTGACCTCGAGCGGCCGTGACGGCCTCGCAGGACGGGAGATGTGTAGCATGACCGTGGACAGCGCTTACGCACGGCGGACCGCCGTGGCACCTTCGCCCTTCTTCGACTTTTGGGAGCAACCGCCGATGAGCGACCCCTCGATGGCTCTGCGGACGGCCGTCATCGTCGAAGACGATCCCGACATCCGTCACCTCCTCGTCGAGGTGCTCGAGGCGGCGGGGTTCTCGACGGTCTCGGTCGGCAACGGGATCGACGGGGTCCGCGCGGTGGTGTCCTACCAGCCGCTGATCACCACGCTCGATGTCAACATGCCCGGCATGGACGGGTTCGAGGCGGCACGCCGCATCCGCGCGCAGTCCGACACCTACATCATCATGCTCACGGGCCTCGAGGACGAGGCCGACGTCGTGCTCGGGCTCGGCGCCGGCGCCGACGAGTACATCGTCAAGCCGTTCCGCCCGCGCGAGCTGCGTGCCCGCATCGACGCGCTGCTGCGCCGTCCCCGCACCCAGCAGGTCGCTCATGCGCCGCGCCAGGACAGCGTCGGTCCATCCTTCCCCGGCGCCCGCCCGATCGCGCAGCGTCCGTACGATCCTCAGGCTCCGGCGCCCTACCCGTATCCCTACGAGGGCATGCCCGGGATGCCGCAGATGCCGAGCGGTCCCGCGATGCCCTTCCCCGGTTACACCGGCGAACAGGGCGGGCACCCCGGGCAGCCGGCGCCGCAGACCGGTCCGGGATCGCCGCTCGAGCCGATCATCATGGCCGCGCAGTCGGCATCCTCGGACGACCCCGTCGCAGATCCGAACGCCGGCACCGACCTCGTGCCCGCCGACCAGGGGCCGCGCGAGCTCGCCGGCGTGAATGTGCTCGCTCACCGCGACCTCCAGCTGGACCCCGACACGCGGATCGTCATGGTCGCCGGCGACACCCTCGATCTCACCCGCACCGAGTTCGACCTGCTGGCGACCCTCATGGAGTCCAAGCGCCGCGTCCGCAGCAAGGCCGACCTGACGCTGGTCCTCCGAGGAGAGTCGTACGTCACCTCGTACTTCGTCGGCGAAGCCGACAAGCGCGCGATCGAGGCGCACATGACGAACCTGCGCCGCAAGCTCGGCGACAACCCCACCAACCCCCGGTACATCGAGACGGTGCGCGGCGTGGGCTATCGCCTCACCTCGGAGCTCGTCGCCGGCGCCTGACCCGGGTCGGACCGACCGCGGCCGGGCCTGGGATCACTCCACCTCGCGGGTCAGTTCGATGGCGGCCTTCGGCCACCACACCCCCGCGGCCGGGCCGCCGTTGCATTCGCCGTCGGACTCGCCGGGAGGCTTGATCCAGAGGTTGGTGTCCACCACGTCGTCGGCGAGGGTGCCGCCGGGCTCGCCGATGAGGCGGCCGCGGGGGTTGCACCATTCGCCGTTGGAACCGGCGCCGCTGCGCGACGTGTCGACGACGGCCTTCGCGCCGCCGAGCAGACCCGACAGCTGCCGGGCGTAGGCGAACTCCTCGGTGGCGTGGTTGTAGTTGGAGACGTTGGTGGCGAATCCCCGGATGCTGCCGGTGCGATCGAGCTGCGAGATGAGGCCGGCCATCTCCTCAGGCGGAAGCCAGGTGGAATGGCCGCCGTCGACGTAGATCCAGGTGTTCGGGCCCGCGAGGCGATCGATGGCCCCGCGCAGCTGCGCGATCCGCTCGGCGACGTTCCCGCACTCGGGGGCGAGGGCCAGGCTGTCGGGCTCGAGGACGACGATCTTCTGCAGGTCGCCCGCCGCGCGCAGGCCCGCGGCGATCTCCTCGGTCCACGTGACGTAGTCGGGTTCGTCCAAGCCCCCGGCGGAGAAGTTGCCGCAGTCTCGTCCGGGAAGGCCGTAGACCACGACGGCGATCGAGGCGTCCTGAGCGCGCGCCTCCTCGGCGAGGTGCGTCATGCGGCCGAACACCTCGCCGATCGGGTCTTCCTCGGGGGTGAGCCAGTACGCGGTGGGCTGCGCGGCGAGGTACTCCGTCGCGGCGTACGCGTCGGTGCCGGGATCTTCGGCGGCAAGGGCCTTGGCCGCCTTCGACTCGTCGGGCACGACGATCGTCGTGCCGAGGGCGGGAGGACGGGCGCTGAGCATCTGGAACCCCCAGGTGGCGACCCAGCCGATCGCCGCGAGGATGGCCAGCAGCCCCGAGGCGGCCAGCACGACGAACGCGATGATGAGCCACCGCGGTAACCCGCGGCGGCGACGACGCACGGGTGCGGGGGCAGTGGCCACGAGAGTGATGCTATCGGCGCCGGCGAGTCAGCACGCGCGCCCAGCGGCGTGCGCGCCAGGTCACGCCCTCGACCGTGCGTCGCGACATGCCGCGACGTCGCGCGCGCCGCAGTGCCCGTCCCCACAGCCGGGTCACGCGATCGTCGGAGAACTGCGCCGCCCGTTCGCGAGCCGCGCGGCGTTGCGCGTCGCGTGCGGCCGGGGGTTGCGCGATCACGCTTCGGACGGCGTCGGCCAAGGCATCGACATCGCCGTCCGCCACCAGCATCCCGTTCCGTCCGTGCCGGATGATCTCCCCGGGGCCATAGGGAACGTCGTAGGCGACGGGGATGCATCCCGCCGCCATGGCCTCGAGGATCGCCAATCCGAATCCTTCGGACCGGCTCGTCACGAGGAGGACGGAGGCCTCTCGCAGCACGCCTCTGGCGGCCGGATCATGATGATGCAGGGTGAGCACCGGGTCGCCGTCGATCCTTCGCATCAGGGCGGCGCGGCGTGAGCCGTCGCCCCAGATGTCGAGGGTCAGGGGCGGTGTGACGACGGCATTGACTCGCTCGATCGCGGCGATCGCGTGGTCCACCCGTTTCAGGGCGGACAGCCGGGCGAGCACCACCGCTCCCGCTCGTTCGCTTTCGGCAGGGGGGTTCGAAGGGGGGAGGGCGATCCCGAGCGGAATGGTCACCAGCCGGCCGCGGTGGGCGGTCAGCCGCGCGGCGTGGTCGCGCTGTCGACGGGTGAGGAAGACCACGGCATCGAACGCGTCCAGTCGTGAGAACACCTTCCGACGTGACGGAATCACGTCGGAACCTGGCGAGGACGACACGTGCGCGCCGTGTACGACGTGCACGACGACCGTCCCGCGTCTGCGGTAGCCGAGCAGGCTTCGGGCCGCGGTCTTGCTGTCGATGACGAGCCACGCCCTCGATCCGGCGACGAGGGCGTCGATCCATGCCGCGTAGAGCCCTGAGATGTGGGACCAGGAGCGATGCGGCTGACCGCGCTGATCGCAGACCACGACCGATCGCTTCGCCGACCCGCCGCGTCTGTCGAGGTCACGTCGATCGGAGACGACGAGCGATCCGTCCTGGCGGTAGTGGTCGACCTGCAGTATCTCGCCGGCTGGGCCCCGCCGTTCTCGGCGCAACACCCTGCCGTCATGCGACAGGCTGACGAGGTCGGGGTCGTCCGGGCGAAGGGGACGGAAGGGATGACGCGCGCCGGATCCCCGCTCGCCGGGGAGGGGATGGGTGCGGAGCCAGTCGTAGAGGTTCAGCAGCGACACCCCGTCGATCAGCTCCCCCGCGTCCCGGAGGCGCGACGCGACGTCGGCGTAGTCGATGCGGTCATCCAGGGTGAGGACCGTCACGGCGACGCCGGCCTCGCGTCGGAAGCCCCGGGAACGATGGAGGAGGGCGCCGGTCATCCCTCCGAAGTCGTCCGGGATCGACCAGGTCACGGCGAAGTGCAGACCGGTCGGGAGAGGGGCGGTGAGCACCGAGGGTCCCGACCCTATCGGCGCGCGCGCCCGCGTCGGAGGAGCGCTGCCGCGGCGAGGGCGACGCCGGCCAGCACCAGCGCACCACCGCCGACGAAGAGGCCGATGAGCGAGCCGGAATCCATCCCCGAGACCGGGAGCGCCCCGTCCGGAGCGGTCACCGTCACCGCGGCCGTGCTGCCCGCCGAGGTCGACGACACCGCGGCGATGTTGTACGTGCCCGAGGCGTTCTGCGGGAGGGTGATGCGCACCGGGGCGATCGAACCATCGTCGGCCGAGGTCGTCGTGCCGCTGGCGGTGGTGATGGCGAAGCGGACCATGCCGATGTCGGCACCGGCGCCGTTCTCGCCGGTGACGGTGATGGTCACCTGCTCGGCGCTGGAGAATGTCGCCGGCGCGCACTGGAAGGCGAAGCCCCCGCCCGGCTCGACGGTCGCGGGGCTCGTCGTGCACGACCCCGAGGGCGGGTAGATCGATGAGGCGTCGGCAGGGGATGCCGCGTGCGCGGCGCCCGGCGCGCCGACAGCCGCCATCGCCAGGAGGGCGATGAGCGCGACGCGGGGGGAGCGGCGGGACACGCCTCGAGTCTAGGCGGGCTCGCAGACGGCGACGAGGTCGGGAGGCGAAACCAGCGTGGGGGTTGACACCAGCTCCAGTTGCGGAGCCGAGCCCTCCGGGGCGGTGACCGTGACCGTCGCCGTCGCCGATGCCCCGGGTGCCACGTCGACGGCGAAGCTCAGCACCCGCCGCCCGTCGTGGGTGCCGCCGCCGAATCCGACGTCGCCGGTGATGGTGGCATCCTGCAGCTCGAAGCCCTCGGGCAGGTACACGTAGCCGACGGTCCGCGCGATGCCGGGATCGACGTCGAACGCGCCGCCGCCGGTGATGTAGCGGGGGAGCGAGGTGGCCGCGTCGGCGGGCGCGTTGTTGGTCAGCGTGACGGTGAGGGTGGCCGTGCCCGACGCCGTGGGCGAGGCCGCGGAGCCCCCGGTGACGCAGGAGTCCCAGGTGAGGGTGGGAGTCGCGCTGACGTAGTAGTCCATCTTCGAGCCCGTACCGTCGTTGAGGTAGACCCCGAACCGGGCGATGTCGTCATCGGTCTCGGGCAGGGGCCCCGCGAGGGACGTGCCGGCGAGGAGGGCCTGCTCGTCCTCGCGGGCGCTCCACAGCAGCAGCCGTCGCTCGTCGCCCGCACGCGTCAGAGCGTCCACGAGCGCGGTGGGGTCGGTGCCGCCCGCCGTGAGCGCGCTGAAGACCGAGGCTGCCGCGGCGGCGAAGAAGGCGTCCTGGTCGGCGGGGTCCTCGTAGCGGAAGTACACCTCGTTCAGCAGCAGCGGCACCGCGTTCTCCGCCGTGATCACGTCGCCGGTGGGGAGGGTCACAGGCCCGGTGGCGGCGAGGAGATACGACAGCGCCACGGGATCGATCGCGATCACCCCGTCGACCTGCTCGCCGCCGCGCTCACGCGCCCACATCTCGCGGGCGAGGGCGCCGGAGACGGCGAAGTCGGGGATCTGGGTGACGTTCTGGATGAATCGTCCGGGTCGTGCCGAGAAGATCCCCTCGACATCCGAGCCGAGCGGCAGCACCGATTCGTCGTAGCGGGGGAAGTCGGAGGATGACGCCTGCTCGGCCAGCGAGATCGCTCCGCCGTCCGTGCGCACGAGCGCGGTCGCGCCCGGGATGCCACCGAGCGAGCGCCACTCGGCGTTGTTCTGGAACAGCACGAGGTAGGACCGCGGTCCATCGGCGCCGAGCATCGCCGGCAGCAGGGTCGCCGCGCGGGTCAGCGCGCCGGTGGCGGTCTCGGTCTCGTCGAGGAGGGCGCCGACCTCGTCGACGGCCTCGCGCAGCGGGCGGATCAGGGGGGCCCGGTCGATCGCGGCGACCGCCTCGGCTGCGCCGCCGATCGATGCGGCGCCGGTGGCGGCGGCCTCTCGGATGTCGGTGAACGGTGCCAGATCGATCCTGCCGTCCTGGGGACGGAGGGCGGCGAGGTCGAACCCGCTCGCGACATCGGCGAGAGGAGCCAGGGCCGACCCCGCGACGTCGTCGACGGCGGCCGCGACGGTCGAGACCGCCGACAGCTGCGGCCCCGCCCAGGGAAGGGCTTCGGCGACCTGCCAGAGCGGGTCGGAGGTGAGAGCACGGGCGGCGGCGGTGTCGGCCGCGACATCGGCGATCGCCGCGGACGCGAGCGCCGGGTCGGTCAGGTCTTCGCGCACCGCGGTGGCCGTCGCCTGCGCGTCGATGAGGTGCTGGGAGGCGAGGAACCCGCGCACCCCCACCCAGCCGGCGAGGAAGACCAGCGCGATGAGGAAGGCGGCGACGACCCAGGCGAAGACGGTGCCGGCCTGGCGGAGGGCGCGGGGGTTGGCCGATTCGCTCACCCGATCACCCTAAGCGGTCTTGTCCGCGCGCACCGGTCCACGAGGGGGTATGCTCGCACCCATCATCGCGCGGCAGGGTCGCGGCGCCGGACCCGAAGGGACCGCGTGACCGCACATCCGACGTCTCCTGTTCGCCCCCGCGCCCCGCGCCTCGGTGCGGTTCTCCTGCTGGGCGCGTACGGACTCGCCCTCCTCGTGATCGCCTTCTGGCCGACCCCGGTCGATCGGGGAGCGGGCCCGTTGCTGCGCGGGCTCACGAGGGCGCTTCCGTGGCTGACGTACGACGTGATCGAGTTCAGTGCCAACATCCTGCTCTTCGTGCCGCTCGGGGTGCTGCTGGCGCTGATCCTTCGCGCCGAGCGCCCGCTGATGCTCCCGGTGATCCTCGCCACCACCCTCTTCGTGGAGGGCGGACAGCTCCTCCTTCCCGAACGCACCGCCACGCTCCGCGACGTCGTGGCCAACACTCTCGGCGGTCTCGTGGGCTGGGGGATCGTGACCGTTCTCGAACGCCGCCGCCGTCGTCCTCGACGTATTCCGGCGCATGAACCGTGAACATCTCGTTACAGCGGGCGATTCGATTGGCGGCCCCCTCGGGGGCAGGAGCACAATGACGAAGGTCCGCATCACCCGAAGCTGCGGGCGAAGTGAGGAGACCCATGTCCGACGTCGATGAGCCGCCTCGGCGGCGGCGAACCTCGACCTCGTCGCGTCCGTCCGCCGGTGCGCCGGACGGCGCGACCGCGGTCTACCGGCGGAAGAAGCTGGGGGCTGTCGACGCGACCCCGAAGATCATCGCCGAATACCACGGCATGCGCGGGTGGGAGCCGGTGAAGGATCAGCGTCTCGACCCCGACACGGCGCGGTCGCTTCTCGCGCTCGGCGTCTCGCAGGTGCGGATCCGCCGGGCGTTCTCGACCGTCGAGGTCACCCTCCGCCGCTACCTCGGGCCCGCCTCGTGAGTCTCAGCCCCGAGGGAGAGCGGTTCGTCGCCGACCGGCATCTGGCCACCCTCTCCACCATCGGGCCGCACGGCGGGATCCACGTCGTGGCGGTGGGGTTCACCCTCGTCGACGGTGTCGTGCGCGTGATCACCACCGAGGGGACGCAGAAGGTGCGCAACGTCGAGCGCGACGCCCGCGCCACGGTCGCTCAGGTCGAGGGCGCACGATGGCTGAGCATCGCCGGCTCCGCGCGCATCGAGCGCGACCCCGACGCGGTGCGATGGGCCGAGCGTCTCTATGCCGAGCGCTACCGGACGCCCCGGGAGAATCCGCGACGGGTGGTCATCCGGATCGATCCCGACCGATTCCTCGCCTCGTCAGGGCTCCTGTCCCGCTGACCGCGCAGCGCACCGGCGACCGCCACTGGGCGGTGTCGGCGCGTCGGAGTACCCTGTGGTCATCGGCCGGAGAGAGGACTCCCATGGCCGAAGGATGGAACCCGATCCTCGCCGCGGTCGAGGGCCCGACCGGAACGTGGCGGATGGTCGATCCGGCCGGCGACGAATACGGAACGGTGGAGATTCGACGGGTGATGAACGGTGCGGACGTGCGGTACCGGGCGATGTATCGCGGCGAGATCCTGGGATGGTCGACCACCCTGCGACTGGCGTGCGAGCAGATCCACCGCGCGTACCTGCGCGCCCACGGGCCCGGCGGTGGGGCGATCGCCGACTGGGGTCGGCGTCCGGTGCCGCGATGACCGCTCGCGACGACCTGGACGGCCTCGACGCGCTCGCCCAGCCGGCGTGTCCGGAATGCGGCACGGCGCTCCGTGACATCCGCCGGGGGTACCGCTGTCCGGCGTGCGGGCTGGTGTTCCTTCCCGACCTCGCCCCTCGGGTGGTCGAGGAGGATGCTCAGCTGATGCGTCCGACGTCCACCGACACCGTGGCTCCGTCCGGAAGCTGATCCAGCAGCGCGTCGGCCACGCCCCGCGCGACATCCGCGGCGCTCGCCGCCCGGTCGACCGCGATCCGCGTCGACACCGACACCACGTCGCCCGCGGTCTCGACGACGACCTCGGGTGGCGGAACCGCGGCGCCGCGCAGGGCGGCGGTGGCCATGTCGGCGACTTGGGTGAGAGCGGGTCTCGGCGAGTACGCGTCGGTGACGCCCGCGACGCCGCGGACGATCGGCGAGAGCCCGGTGCTGGTGAGAGGTGTGCTCATCGCTTCTCCTTCGAGGAACGGCTCCCGTGCACATCATCCACCGTGACGTTGACGGCGGCGACGTTCAGCTCGGTGTGGCGGGTGAGGGCGTCGTAGACGAGGGAACGGAGGGTGCCCGCCACAGTGGCGAAGGGCTCACCGTAGGCCACCGAGGCGCTGATGTTGATCTCCACGGGGGCGCCGGGGATCTCGGCGTCGCCGACGATCTGCGTCCGGCCCACCACCACGCCGTCCAGGGCGTCGCCGGTCGCCCGCAGCAGCGTGCGCACCGCCCCCTCCGAGACCGTGATCTTCACCCGCGGGTCGGGGTGGTGGATCGGGAAGCTCCGCCCCGCCTTCAGCTCGGCCTGGATCGTGGCGAAGAGGGCGTCGAACCAGCTGTCCGGGGGTGGGGGGAGGCGTGAGGCGTCGTCGGCGACGAGGTCGCGCGAGAGCGCCCCGACGCGCGCGAGCGCGTCGAGGGCGTTGAGGCACTCGGGGCACGTCTCGATGTCGGCGTCGTAGGGCGCGCGGTCGGCATCGAGGTACTCGCTCAGTTCCTCGATCGTCTTCCCGCAGTCGAGAACCACCCGATCGTCCTCGCTCATCGCCATCCCTCCATCTGCGCGGTGATCCGCGCTCTCGCACGGGCGAGGGTGCCCCGCACGGTACTCACCGGCATCTGCATCTCGTCGGCGATCTCGTCGTAACTGAGCTCGGCGACCTCACGCAGTAGCCAACATCGTCGCTGATCGGAGGGCAGTGTGTCGAGCGCTGCCGACAGCGCGGTCAGCTGCGCGTGGCGCATCGCGACATTCTCGGGCTGAGTGTCGGCGCTTCGCGGTGCGTCGAAATCGGCGATGTCGGCGTCCCTCGGGCGCCGGCGGAGGTACGCGGATGCCTCGCGGCTGGCGATCCGCATGAGCCAGGCCCGCACGGCCGAGTGGTCGCGCAGGCTCGGCAGCTGGCGCCACGCGGTGACGAACGCCTCCTGCACCACGTCGTCGGCTTCACTGCGCGATCCGACCATCCGGATGACGTAGGCGCGCATGAGTCCCGAGTGGCGACGCACCAGCTCGCCGAAGGCGACGGTGTCCTGGTCGAGCGAGCGCGCGACGAGCATCGCGTCGGACACCTCGACGAGCGCTTGGCTCACAGCGACCTCTCAGAAAAATCTTGCGACGAATTCGTGACGAATCCGCTCCGACGACCCTCTTATCTCTGAAGCGAACGTACTGCTTCGGTGCCGGAGCGCATGCTCTTGCGCACCCCGGAACGATCAGATAGTGAAAGGACTTCTCATGGCCACTTCGGACCAGAACCCCACCACCCCCGCCGCCCCCGCCGCGCCCAAGGTCGCGTCGCGCGTCGACCGCTCCGTCTCGAGCTCTCTGACGGGCGCGGACAGCTCCGCCGGCGGTCGCACCGTGATCGCGGACAACGTGGTCGCCAAGGTGGCCGGCATCGCCGCTCGCGAGGTCTCGGGCGTCTACGCCCTCGGCGGCGGAGCCTCGCGTGCCTTCGGTGCGATCCGCGACGCCATCAACGCCACCGACCTCACGCAGGGCGTGAAGGTCGAGGTTGGTGAGACCCAGGCTGCCGCCGACCTCACCATCGTGGTGGAGTACCCGGCGCCCATCCAGGAGGTCGCCTCCAACGTCCGCACCGCCGTCGCCGGCGCCATCACGCGCCTGGTCGGACTCGAGGTCGTCGAGGTCAACGTCGAGGTCAACGACGTGCACCTGCCCGGTGACGACGACGACAGCGCCGAGGAGTCGCGCGTCTCATGAGTGCCACGATGACCGGAGTACTCGTCGGGGCGGTGCTCGCCTTCGCCGCTCTGCTGTTCGGGTTCTGGGGATTCCTCCTCGTCGCCCTGTTCATGGCGATCGGCGCGGGGGTCGCGCGCGTGGCCTCGGGCCAGCTCGACCTCCGGGCCGTCGCCGGAGCATTCAGCGGGAGGCGGACGTCATGACCCTGGCCGACTCGGTGGGACAGGCGGTGGGCGGCCGGCAGACGGCCACCCCCGCCGGCCGGGTCGACGTCACGGAGCGCGTCTTCACCAAGGTGGTACGGGCGGCCTCCGCCGAACTGATCGGGATCGAACGCGATGCCCTCAGGGCGGAGGTCGCCGGATACCGCGGCGGTCTGGCCGTGCGCCTGGCGACACCCCTCCCCGTACCCCCTCTCGATGATCCCGATGCCGTCCGGGCCATGCCCGGAGTGATCGAGCGCAGCAGGGCTCTGCAGGAACACCTGCAGGAGCGCCTGTCACGCCTCACCGGCCGGGACATCACACGAATCGACATCACGGTCACCGGAGCGGTGACCCCCGAACGAAGGAGAGTGAGATGACCGATCGGGCGCTGTCGCGCGTCGTGCGTCGTGAGACGCACTCGCCGCGCACCGTGGCGATGTTCGTCGCGGTCATCCTGCTGATCCTCGCTCTGATCTACGTCGGTGTGGAACTGGTGCTGTCGCTGCTCGCGCAGCCGGCGCTCGTGGCCGCACCGGGGGCGATCGCGCAGTGGCTGGTGGCCCTTCCCGGCGACCAGCCCACCCCGCTGGTCATCGTCGGCGGCGTCATCGTGGCCATCCTCGGCCTGGTGTTCGTCATCCTGGCGGTGACCCCGGGACGGCTGTCCAAGCACGAGCTCGCCTTCGACGGTTCCGAGCGCGCCGTCGTCGTCGACAACGGCGTGATCGCCGCAGCGGTCGCCCAGAAGGTCAGCGCCGATTCCGGTGTCGCCCGCGACCGGGTGACCGTCGGGGTCGCGCACCGCACGGTCGACGTGACCGTTCGTCCCGATCCCGGGGTGGAGATCGAGCGCGAGAGCGTTCGCCGTGCCGCCACCGAAGCGCTGGACGCCTACCGCCTGGTGCCCCGGGTCAAGGTCCGGGCGCGTATCGAGCAGGCCCGACAGGAGGACGATTTCCGATGAACGACACCAATCGCGTGCTGAACCGCGTCGTGCTGTTCGTGGTGGGCCTCGTGCTCATCGCTCTGGGTGCCGTAGCCGTCCTCGCCACCGCCTGGAACCCCGCGCGGGACGCGTGGTCGGCGGCGACCGGGGCCGGCGACTCCTGGCTCGCGGGTGCAGCGGAGGCCACCGCCATCGGTGCCACCACGGCCTCGTGGGTCGCCGTCGGCGGGGTCGCCGTGATCGTCCTCGCCGTCGCCCTGCTGATCTTCCTCCTCACCCGCGTGGGAGGCGGGCGCTCCCGAGTGGTGTTGCGATCGGCTGCGTCCGAGACGCCTCTCGGCCGCGTGGTCGTGCGGGAGGGGTTCGCCTCCGACGCGCTCAAGAACGCACTGTCGACCAGGCCCGACGTGCTGTCGGTGTCGGTGTCGGCCGCCGACATTCGTCGGCAGCCGGTCATGCACGTGGCGGTCACGCCCCGCCAGAACACCGATCCGCGGGCGCTGGCCGAAGACGTCGATCGGCTCGTGGCGAATCTCGCCATCGTCACCGGGCAGCAGATCCCCACGTACATCTCGGTGCACTCGGGATTGCGGGCCAAGCTCGCCGCAGACCACCGCCGACTCGCCTGAGCCGGCCCCTCACGTTCCCTCCCATCCGAAGAAACACACACAGAAAGGAGACCCCCATGGGACTCGACGACAAGATCAAGAACGCCGCGCAGGAGATCGCCGGGAAGGCCAAGGAGGTCATCGGCAACGCGACCGACAACGACAAGCTCGCTGCCGAGGGCAAGGCCGACCAGTCCAAGGCGAACATGAAGCAGGCCGGCGAAGACGTCAAGGACGCCTTCAAGAAGTAAGCCGGCCCCTCGAACGCCCCGACCGTCCCACAGCGGTCGGGGCGTTCACCTTTTCCGCGGTGTAACGCACCCGCAACGGCTTGGCAAGTCCCTTCCCGTTCACGCCGGTCGGCGTAGCGTCGACGACAGCCGATCGAAAGGAGAACCATCATGGGACTCGACGACAAGATCAAGAACGCCGCCGAAGAAGCCACGGGCAAGGCCAAGGAGGCCTTCGGCAAGGCCACCGACAACGAGCGTCTCGAGGCAGAAGGCGAGCGCGACCAGACCAAGGCCAACGTCAAGCAGGCCGGCGAGAACGTCAAGGACGCCTTCAAGTAAGACGTCCTCCTACGACACGACGGCCCCGGCATCCCTTGCGGATGCCGGGGCCGTTTCGCCTCTGGTCAGTCGATCGGGTACTGACTCGGCGAGCCGGGGGCACCCTGGAGGGCGGCGTCGCTGCGGATCCGCGCGAGCATACCCCGCAACACCTCGTTGAGGGCGGCGACCTCGGTCGCCCCGAGCCCCTCGGTGATGATCTCCTGACCGCGCAGAGACACTGGAAGCATCTTGTCGTGCATCTCCGCCCCGGCGCGGGTGAGGTAGAGCGGGCGGGAGCCGCGCGGACCGTCGCTGAGGACGATGAGCTTGCGCAGCTGCAGCCTCGTCACCGAGCGCGACACGACGGACTTGTTCATCCCCAGGAACTCGCACACCTCGGTCGCTGACATGCCGGGCCGCATCGACAGTGCGGAGATGACCCGCCATTCGTTCGTGCCGAGCTTGAACTGGCGCCTGAGTTCGTGGGACTCACGGTAGACCAGCGCATTGGACAGCAGAGCGAGGAGGCGCGGGGTGAACTCGTCGGGGTCGATGACCGTCTCGAGCGGATCGGCGACGATGTCGCTGGTCACCGCCGCGTCGGTGTCGGCGATCGGAGCGGAGGTCATCGGGGGTCCCTTCGTCGGCGCCGGAGCGCGGGGTCGTTCGCGACGGGATCCGGTCCTCGTGGACCGGATCCCGCTGCGTGTCGATCAGTGAGCCATTCCGGCGAGCGCTTCGGGGTCGATGGTAGCGATGGAGCGGGTGTCCTGGAACGCCCGCACCCCTTCGATCCCCTGCTCCCGGCCGAAGCCGGACTGCTTCATGCCGCCGAACGGTGCGCGCAGGTCGAGCCGCGTCGCGCCATGGTCGTTGACCCAGACGTAGCCGCAGACCAGCTGCGAGCCCACGCGCTGCGCCGACGTCGGGTCGCTGGTCCAGACCGATCCGCACAGCCCGCCCCAGGTGTCGTTGGCCAGGCGCACGGCCTCCTCCTCGCTGTCGAAGGGGAGGATCGGGATGACGGGTCCGAACTGCTCCTGCGTGACCACGCGCAGTTGCGGGTCGGGGTCGACGACGATCGCCGGGCGCAGGAAGTTGCCGCCGGCGAGGTCGCCGCCGGGCAGCTGCCCGAACTCGCGGACGTCGGCGCCTGCGTCCTTGGCCTCCTGGATGATCTCCTCGACGAACGCCTTCTGCGCCGACTGGTGCAGCGGCCCCATCGTGGTGCCCTCATCGAGGCCGTAGCCGATGACGGCCTTCTCGAGACGGGCCGACAGCCCGGCGACGAGTTCGTCCATCCGCGAGCGGTGGACGAACACGCGCTTGGCATTCATGCAGATCTGGCCGGTCGTGTCGAAGATCGCGGCGTAGAGGCGGTCGAGGTGGGTGTCGTCGAGGATGGCGTCCTCGAGGAACACCGCCGCGTCGTTGCCTCCGAGCTCGAGTGTCACGCGGGTGAGGGTCTTCGACGCCATCTCCATGATCCGCTTGCCGCCGTTGACGCTGCCGGTGAAGCAGACCTTGGCGATGTCGGGGTTCTGGATGAGGCCCGCCATGTTCTCGTCTTTGCCGGTGATCACGTTCAGCACACCCGGCGGCAGCTTCTCGGCCACACGCTGGACGACACGGGTGGTCGCCAGCGGCGCCGAGGGCGGAGGCTTCACGATCGCGGTGTTGCCCGCGAGGAGAGCATGCGGCAGGGCGGCGCCCAGGATCGCGATCGGCCAGTTGAAGGGCACGATCACGGTCACGACCCCGAGGGGCTGGTAGGCGACCTCGGTGTTCACCGGAATCGCGCCCGGCACCACAGGGAGGGTGTGGCCCTTGTCGACCTCGCCGGCGAGCATGAGGGCGAGGTTCCACCGGATCTCGAACACGAGGGCGTCCACCCACGCCTCGAAGCGGATCTTCCCGTTCTCCTGGGAGAGGATCGCCGCGTCGGCGTCACGGTCGTCGGCGATGCCGGCGATCGCCTCGGCCATCAGACGGGCACGCTCCTCGGCTCCCATCGCTGCCCACGCGGGGAACGCCGACTTCGCCGCCGCGACGGCATCGGCGACATCCTGGACCGAGGCGGCGGCGGCCGTGCCGACCGTCGCTCCCGGCTTCGCCGGGTCGGCCACGGTCAGCACGTCGTCCGTGAACCGCTCCTCCCCGCCGATGAACAAGCCCGTCGACACTCCTGCCGACGTCATCACATCTGTCATGGCTGAAACTCACCTCTCTGTGGGTTCTTCGTTCCCGGGCCATTGTCCATGAGCCGGCGAACGTGCGGGCCGTCGCCGGAGTGATGACCCGTGCAGCGAGTTTACGTGCATCCCTCTTTACTTGTAAATGAGTCGGTGATAGCTTCGCCGACATCCCTCCCCGCAGAGGGATCGCAGACGGCCGACGAGGGCCGACTGATCGACAACGACTGATCGACACCGTGTCATTCAATGAGGAGGCATGTGGTGAGTTCGCCGACCCTGACAGCCGGTCGAGAGCGCAGCGTGGCTGAGCTGGAAGACCTCGCGTTCGAGCTGCGATCGAAGCTCCTGCAGCTGTGCGGCACCTACGAGGGCGCCGTCCACATCGGCGGGGATCTCTCCGCCGCGGACATCCTGACCGTGCTCTTCAGCTACGGACTGCGGGTGGACCCGTCCGACATCGCTGAGCCCGAACGCGACCGCTTCGTGCTCAGCAAGGGCCACGCGGCGGTCTGCATGTACATCGCCATGGCCATCCGCGGCTTCTTCGAATACGACGACATCGTCGCCACCTACGGCCAGCTCGACAGCGCCTACGGCATGCACCCGTGCAAGGTGCAGCTGCCGGGCGTCGAGTGCTCCACCGGCTCGCTGGGTCACGGACTGCCGCTGGCGGTCGGGATGGCGCTGGGCGCCCGTCACCGGGGCGAGACGCACCGTGTGGTGACCCTCCTGGGTGACGGTGAGACCGGCGAGGGATCGGTGTGGGAGGCGGTGATGGCGGCGCGCAGCAATCGCCTGGGGAACCTCGTGGCCTTCATCGACCGCAACAAGCAGCTCATGACGAGCTTCGCCGAGGAGCGGGTGATGTTCGAGCCGTATCCCGACAAATGGCGCGCGTTCGGCTGGAACGTCGTCGAGGTCGACGGTCACGACATGGCCGAGCTCGTCGCAGCGATCGATGCGCTCCCCGACCCCGCCAGCGATGTGCCGACCGTGGTCATCTGCAACACCGTCAAGGGCAAGGGCGTCGACTTCATGGAGCACAACCTCGCCTGGCACGCCGGTTCGCTCGGCGCCGCCGACCTGGAGCGGGCGCTCGCCGCGCTCGATGCATCCCGCGCGAAGGAGAGTGTCTGATGCCCGTCACCTTCACCTTCGGGGAATTCCTCGGAGCCCGATCCGTCATCGGCTCGACCCTCGCGGAGTTGGGGGAGGACCGGGAGAACCTCTTCGTCCTCACCCCCGACATCGGGGCCACCCTCGTGGAGTTCCGCGACCGCTTCCCCGACCGTTTCATCGACGTCGGCCTCGCCGAGCAGGCCTGCGTCGGGATCGCGGCGGGCCTCGCCTACGACGGAAACATCCCCGTCGTCTCCGGCATGCTCCCCTTCCTCAGCATGCGGGCGCTCGAGCAGATCCGCACCGACATCTGCTACCCCAACCTCCCGGTGAAGATCATCGGCACCCACGGCGGTCTCGTCGGAAACGGCGGCTCGACGCACTACGCCGTCGAAGACCTCGCGCTGATGTCGGCACTGACGAACATGACGGTGACCTCGATCGGCGACCCCCTGATGGTCGGCGAGATCATCCGTCAGTCGATGAGCATGACGGGGCCCCTCTACATCCGCCTCGCGGTCGGCAAGAAGGACATGGTCCTCTACGAGCCCGGCCAGCACGACATCCGGATCGGCAAGGGCATCATCGCCCGCGAGGGCACCGACCTCACCCTGTTCACCCACGGCACCACCGTCGCGCAGGCGCTCGCCGCCGCCGACCAGGCCGCCGAGGCGGGGATCTCGGTGCGGGTCGTGGACATGTTCACGCTGAAGCCCATCGACGAGGAGCTCATCCTCGATTCCGCCGAGCGCACGGACGGGCGCTTCGTCGTGCTCGAGGACCACCTCGCGTACGGCGGTCTCGCCAGCCGGATCGCCGACGTCATCGCCGATCGCCGCCTGCACCTGACCGCCTTCGAGCGGCTGGGCATCCCGCAGGTCTACGCCGGCTTCGGCGAGGACGAGCAGCTGCGCGACAAGCACGGGTACGGGCTCGCCGCGACCGTCGCGGCCATCCGCCGCGCGCACGCGGCCTGAGGCGGAAGGACGCCACCATGAAGACGGTCGCCGTCACCCGCGTGGGAGACCTCCGGGCCGAAGACGCCGACGAGCGCGGGCTCATCGGTCTCGCGGATTTCCCCGCGCAGCCGTTGGGACCCGAGGACGTCCGCATCAGGGTCGCCTACGCCGGCATCTGCGGGTCGGATCCCCACGTCGCCGAGGGCTACTTCGGCACCGAGGTGCCCATCGGGCTCGGTCACGAGATCTCCGGCGTCGTCGAGGCGCTCGGCGAGCGAGCGCATCGCACGGGCCTGGAGGTCGGCGACCGGGTGGCGGGCAACTTCCTCCGGTTCTGCGGCACCTGCCTGCCATGTCGGGACCGTCGCCAGCAGTTCTGCGAGTTCATCCAGGAGTACAACCGGCCCGGCATGGCCGAGACCGTCACCTGGCACGAATCCCAGGTCTACCGACTGCCCGGCGAGGTGAACCTCCGCCAGGGTGCGCTGCTCGAGCCCGTCTCGGTAGCCGTGCGCATCGCCGACAAGACCCGCCTGCGCGTCGGCGACCGCGTCGTGATCTGCGGTGGCGGTCCCATCGGCCAGCTGGCGCTGCAGGTGCTGAAGCTGCACGGGGCGACCTCGCTGACGATGATCGAGCCGATCGCCGAGCGGCGTGAGATGGCCCTCCGCGGCGGTGCGGATCACGTGATCGATCCGCTCGCCGAAGACCAGGCCGCCCGGGCGGAGAAGATCACCGGGGGCAGAGGCTTCGACGTCGTCGTCGACGCGTCGGGCTCGACCCGGGCCGTACCGGGGCTGCTGGATCTCGCTGCGCACGGGGCCACCGTGATCTACGGCGCGATGTATCCGGCCGACTACGAGCTGCCGCTGAACCTCTCGTCGTACCTCTACCTCAAGGAGCTCACCCTCACCGGTGTGTTCGTCTCGCCCTACGCCTTCCCGCGCGCCGTGCAGCTGCTTCCGCACCTGCGGCTCGACGATTTCCTTCGGGCGGTCTACGACCTCGACGACGCGGTCGCCGCCTTCGCAGATCACCTGAGTGGACGTCACCCGAAGGTCCTCATCCGGTGCAACGACATCCCCGACGGGAGCTGAGGAGCATGACGACCGTGGAAGAACGTCCGCAGGCGGTGGGAACCCCGACACCGACCCTCCAGGTCGAGGGGATCGTCAAGCGCTTCGAGGGCGTGCACGCCCTCGATGGCGCGCGACTGGAGGTGCGCCCCGGCGAGATCCACGCCCTGCTCGGCGAGAACGGCGCGGGCAAATCGACCCTCATCAAGATCATCACCGGCATCCATGAGCCCGACGCGGGTTCGATCCGGCTCAACGGCGAGGAGGTGGAGTTCGCCAGCGTCCGCGCGGCCAATCGCGCGGGCATCGTGGCCCTCTACCAGGAGCTCTCGATCGTCCCCTCCATCAGCGTCGCCGAGAACATCCTGCTGGGGGAGGAGACCCCGAGCATGGCGGGTGTGGTGCGCTGGGCGCACCTGCGCCGGCGTGCGAAGGAGCAGCTCCAGCGCATCAACCAGAAGATCCCGCTCGGCAAGCTCGCCGGCGAGCTCTCGCCCGTGCAGCAGACCATGGTCGCCTTCGCCCGGGCGCTCGCCACCGATGCGCGGGTGCTGATCCTCGACGAGCCGACTGCCTCGCTCACCGACACCGAGATCCGCGACCTCTTCGCGGTGCTCCGGTCGCTGCGCGACGAGGGGGTGTCGATCGTCTACGTCTCCCACCGCCTCGAGGAGGTGTTCGAGCTCTGCGACCGGCTGACGATCATGCGCAACGGCGAGACCATCATCACCAAGCCGGTCGCCGAGTCTCACATCGACGAGGTCATCTCCCTCATGGTGGGGCGTTCCCCCGATGCCCTCTACCCCGATCGGGGGACGACGACCGACACCCCGGTGATGACCGTGGAGAGACTCAGCGGCCGCCGCGTGTCGGACGTGTCGTTCACCCTGCACGCCGGGGAGGTGCTGGGGATCGGCGGTCTCGCGGGCTCGGGACGCAGCGAGCTCCTGCGTCTCATCGCCGGTGCACAGCGCCACACCGCCGGCGAGATCGCCGTCGGCGAGACGATCCTGCCTCGCCGGGGCGGGGTCGGGCGCGCTCTCGAGGCGGGCATCGCCCTCGTCCCCGAGGAGCGCCGCAGCCAGGGAGTGATCCTCGGCGCATCGATCCAGGACAACATCACCCTGGCGAATCTCGGCACCGTCAGCTCCGCCGGCTATGTCGCCGGGAACCGCGTCGCCGACATCGCCAAGCGCGGCATCGCCGACCTCCGGATCAAGGCCCGCAGCCCACGACAGCACGTCGGTGAGCTCTCCGGCGGCAATCAGCAGAAGGTCGTGCTCGCCAAGATGCTCGCCCGCAGCCCACGGGTGCTTCTGATGGACGAACCCACCCGCGGCATCGACGTCGGGACGAAGGCGGAGATCTACCGGCTCATCCGTCAGCTCGCCGCTCAGGGCACCGCCGTCATCGCGGTGAGTTCCGAACTCCCGGAACTCATCGGGATGAGCGACCGCATCATCATCCTCCACGAGGGTCGCGTCTCGGGAGAGGTCCCGGCTGAGGGCGCCGACGACGAGATCCTCCTGTCCTACTGCTACGGAAAGGCGGTCTGACATGACCACCACGGAAAAAGAGCGCACCGGCGCGGTGATGGTGGCGGGTCACGCCCGCAACGTCGGCACCCGGCTCATGCAGGGCGGCACCGTCGTCGCCCTCGTGCTCCTGGTCGTCTTCTTCTTCGCCATGCGGCCCGATGTCTTCCTGACCTTCACCAACGTCCGCAACATCCTCTATCAGGTCTCGATCCTGGCGATCATCGCCGGCGCACAGACCCTCGTCATGGTCGTCGGCGACTTCGACCTCTCGGTCGCGGCGACCTCGGCGCTGTCCGGCGCGGTCGCGGCATCCCTCATGCTCCAGGGCGTACCGGTCATGCCGGCCATCGCGATCGCGCTGTTCGTCGGGCTGCTCATCGGCATGATCAACGGGGCGCTGGTGGCGTTCCTCAATCTCTCGGCGTTCGTGGCGACACTGGCGACGATGACCTCCGTCATCGGCCTGGCCTTCCTCGTGACGCAGGGGACGACGCTGTTCAACCTGCCTCCGGAGTTCAACGCCCTCGGCCAGGGACGGTTCCTCGAGATTCCGCTGCCGGTGTTCATCGCCATCGCGATCTCGGCGGTGCTGTGGTTCATCCTGCGCTACACCACGCTCGGTCGTCGCTGGTACGCGATCGGCGGCAACGCCGAGGTCTCGCGCCTGTCGGGCGTGAACGTCAAGCGGGCACGATTCCTCGCCTTCTCGGCGGCCGGTCTCGTCGCCGCCATCGGCGGAGTGCTCCTGGCCGCGCGGTTGGGTAGCGCCAGCGCCATCCAGGGCGAAGACAACCTCATGTTCTCGGTCGCCGCCGTGTTCCTCGGCATGACGATCGTCCGCTCGGGTGCCGCCAACATCGTCGGCACCATGGTCGGCGTCGCGATCATCGGCGTCATGAGCAACGGCCTGAACATCCTGGGCGTGAACGCCTACGTGCAGCAGGTGGTCACCGGCATCATCATCATCGCCGCGGTCACCCTCAGCTCGTTCAAGAACCGAGAACGCTAGGCGTTCTCATCAGCCCGGCGACACCCGCGCCGGGGCACCAAGAAAAACGCAACCATCACAAAGGAGTAGAGAAGTGCGTAACAGAATCAGGGCATTCGCAGTCCTCGCCGTGGCCAGCGCCCTCGCGCTCGCCGGATGCGCCGGTGGCTCCGGCTCGGACGGAGGCGGAGGTGACGCCGGCGGCGGCGGCGGTGGTGACGAGCCGCTGCGCGTCGTGGCCTTCACCTCCGGCAACCAGACGCCCATCGGCGCCTGGTGGGTCAAGGAGGTCGAGGCGCAGGCCGCCGAGCTCGGCTGGGAGCTCACGATGGTGCAGGGCGACTTCGACTTCCAGAAGATGAACCCCGCCGTCGAGAGCGCGATCGGACAGGGCGCCGACCTCGTCTACAACGGCTACACCGACGTCGCCTCCATCGGCTCGATCGTGACCGCGGTCAAGGACGCCGGCATCCCGATGTTCGCGATCGACGCCGGCGTGGAGCCCACCGACGCCTATGCGCTGAACATCACCACGGATCAGCAGGGCATCGTCGACCAGACCATGGGCGCGATCTCCGACGCCATCGGCGGGCTCGAGGGCAAGAACATCATGGTGATCGGACACGACCCGCACGCCGGCATCCGCACCCGTGCCGCGCTCGCGGCCGAAGCGGTCGAAGCCGCCGGGGCCACGCTCGCGGGTGGGGAGATCCAGCAGGTCGTCTCGCCGGCCACCGGTCGCACCGAGGCCCTGGCCCTGGTCGCCGACTACCTGTCGGCCAACCCCGACGGCCTCGACGCCGTCTGGGTCGGCTGGGATGACGCGGCCTTGGGTGCCGTGCAGGCCGTCACCGAAGCCGGCGCCGACGTCGCCGTCACGGGCGTGGATGCCACGAGCGAGGCGATCGCGGCGGTGAAGGCCGGCACGATGACCGCCACGGTCGAACAGCCCTGGCCGCTGATCAACGACGCCGTCCTGGAGGCGATCGCCCAGTGGCGTTCGTCGGGTTCGGCGCCGTCGAACAACTTCGAGGAGGAGGCCACGACGCTGGTCACCCCCGAGAACGCCGACGACATCACCCCGTCCGACCAGCTCGGTTGACGCGATCTCCTCGGGGGCGGGCTCTTCTCTCGGGGCCCGCCCCCGAGGCCACCACGGAAAGGAAGTATCCATGCGCCTGGAAGGCAAGGTCGCCGTCATCACCGGCGGCGCGAGCGGCATCGGCCGCGCCACCGTCGACAAGTTCGTCCGCGAGGGCGCGAAGGTGCTCATCGCCGACATCTCCCTCGAGGCGGCCGAGCGGGCCGTCGCCGAGGTGGAGGCCGCCGGCCACCCCGGCATGACCGCCGCGTGCCGGGTCGACGTCTCGGAGTTCGCCGAGGTCGAGCAGATGGTCGCCACCGCAGTGTCGACCTTCGGCAAGCTCGACGTCATCTTCAACAACGCCGGCATCGCCGGCGGCACCCCGCTCCTGGACCACGACCCGGCGAAGGACTACGTGCCGATGATCCGGGTCGATCAGGACGGCGTCTACTACGGCATCCTCGCCGCGGCCCGCCAGTTCCGCGACCAGGGGACCGGCGGGGTCATCATCAACACCTCCTCGATCTACGGCGAGCAGGCCGCCGAGCTGGCCTTCAGCTACAGCGCCGCCAAGGCCGCGGTGATCTCCTTCACCCGCTCGGCGGCGTACGAACTGGCCGAGCACAACATCCGGGTCGTAGCGATCACGCCCGGAAGGGTGGGGACGGCGATCATCAACCAGTTCAGCGACGAACTGAAGACGGTGTTCGCCTCGGAGCAGCTGCGCAACACGATGACCCAGCCGTCGGAGATCGCCGACGTCGTGGCCTTCCTGGCCTCGAACGAGGCCAACGTCATCAACGGCACGGTGGTGCACGTCGACGACGGCTACTCGGTGTTCAAGCAGCGGCTGGACCTCCCGGTGTTCTGATGACCGCCCACGCCGCCGACATCCCGATGACCCTCGACGTGGCGTGCCACCTGAACGTGGTGGTCGCCGACGCCTCGCCCGAGAGCCTGGAGCAGGCGCTGCCCGCCCTCGTCGATCTCGGAATCCACCGGGTTGTGCTTCCGCCGCTCGACCCGGCCGCGACCGACGCCCGCAGAATGAGGGACGCCTTCGAGCGCTGGGAGGTCTCGCCGATCACCATCGCCGGGCAGGCTCCCGGTGCCGATGTCTCCTCGCCAGACCTGGACGAACGTGCCGCGGGCGTCGCCGCGCTCCGCCGGGCGCTGCGGCTGACCGCCGAGCTCGGGGGCGACCAGATGAACGGCGTCCCCTACGGGCTCTTCGGCTCGCCGGGGGCTCCCGTGCCTCGGCAGCGCGTCGACGAGGCCGCGCGACTGGTCGGACAGGTCGCCGACGAGGCGGCCGATCTCGGGATCGTCATGACCTTCGAGGTGCTCAACCGCTACGAGACCTCGATGGTGAACACCGCCGCGCAGGCGATGCGGTTCGCCGAGGCGAGCGGGTCGGAGAACCTCCGCATCCACCTCGACACCTTCCATATGGCGGTGGAGGAGTCAGACCTCGAGGGCGCGATCCGTCTCGCGCTGCCGCGCCTGTCGTACCTCGAGCTGGGTCAGTCGGGGCGCGGCGCGCTCTCGGGCGGGGCTGTCGACATTCCGCAGATCGTCCGGCAGGCGCTCGACGACGGGTACCGCGGCAGGTTCGGGGTGGAGGCGTTCTCGCGCACGGTGCTCGCCGAACCGGTCGCCGACATGCTGGCGATCTGGCGCGCCCCGTATGGCGACGGGGTCGAGCTCATGCGCGACGCCCTGCGCGTCATCCGGTCGGGATGGGCGGTGAGCACGGCCGGCCGGCGTGAGATCCGCCTCGCCCGCGGGGCGATGGTCTGACTCAGCGGGTCGCGGCGCGCAGCGCCTGCTCGATGTCGGCGATGAGGTCGGCGGGGTCTTCGATCCCCACCGACAGGCGCACGACCTCGACCGGCACGGCCGCGTCGGTACCCCGCACCGAGGCGTGGGTCATCGCGTCGGGGTAGTTCACGAGCGACTCCACGCCGCCGAGCGACTCGGCGAGCTGGAAGAGCGCCGTCGACTCCGCGAACCGGCGGGCGAGTTCGCCCGACTCGAAGGCGACCGAGACGATGCCGCCGAAGTCCGACATCTGACGCGCCGCGATGGCATGACCGGGATGGTCTTCCAGCCCGGGGTAGTACACGTGCGCAACGTGGGAGTGGTCTCGGAGGAAGGCGGCGATCGCGGCCGCGTTGGCGCTGTGGCGTGCCATCCGGATTCCGAGGGTCTTGATACCCCGTGAGGCCAGCCACGCGTCCATCGGCCCCGAGACCGCGCCGACGGCGAACTGGAGGAACCCGATCTTCTCGGCGAGCTCGTCGTCATCGAGCACGAGCGCGCCGCCGACGACATCGGAGTGCCCGCCGAGGTACTTCGTCACCGAGTGGACGACGACGTCGGCGCCGAGGGCGAGGGGACGCTGCAGCGCTGGGGTGGCGAAGGTGTTGTCGACGACGACGAGCGCTCCGGCCTCGTGCCCGATCGCGGCGAGCTCGGCGATGTCGGTGATCTTCAGCAGGGGGTTCGACGGCGTCTCGACCCACACCAGCTGCGCGGGGCGCTCGGCGAGGGCGGAGCGGACCGCCGCGGCGTCGGACATCTCGACCGTGCGCATCTGCACACCCCACGGCGCCAGCACACGGGCCAGCAGCCGGTGGGTGCCGCCGTAGACGTCGTTGCCGAGCAGCACGCTGTCGCCGGGCTTCAGTGTCGCGCGCAGCAGCGCGTCTTCGGCGGAAAGGCCCGACGAGAACGAGAAGGCGTGGGCGCCGCCCTCGAGGGCCGCGAGCTGACGCTGTAGGGCCGTGCGGGTCGGGTTGCCGCTCCGGCCGTACTCGTAGCCCTGGCGGAGCCCGCCGATGCCGTCCTGCGCGAAGGTGGTGGAGAAATGCACCGGGGGGATCACCGCTCCGGTGGTGGGGTCGAACTCCTGACCGGCGTGGACGGCGAGGCTGTCGAAGCGGTGGGTGCTCTTGTCGACGCTCACGGCAGGTTCCTCGTCATCCATTCGTCATCGAAGATCTTGCTGATGTAGCCGCGGCCGGAGTCGGGAAGGATGACGACGACCACGTCGTCCTCGCCGAGATCGCGTGCGGTGCGAAGGGCGGCGACGACCGCCATCCCGCACGATCCTCCGACGAGGAGGCCCTCCTCGCGCGCCAGGCGCCGGGTCATCTCGAACGACTCGCGGTCATCCACCCGCTCATAGCGGTCGACCACGTTCGGATCGAAGGTGGTGGGCCAGAAGTCCTCGCCCACGCCCTCGACGAGGTAGCCGTGCACCGGGCCGCCGGAGTAGATCGAGCCCTCGGGGTCGGCGCCGATGACCGTGACGCGGCCGTCGGAGACATCCTTCAGATACTTGCCCGTGCCGGTGATCGTGCCCCCGGTGCCGATGCCCGCGACGAGGTGGGTGACCCGGCCCTCGGTGTCGTCCCAGATCTCCGGGCCGGTGGTCTCGTAGTGCGAGAGCGGCCCGTTGATGTTGGCGAACTGGTTGGGCTTGAACGCCCCCGGGATCTCCTCGGCCAGCCGGTCGCTGACCGAATAGTAGGAGTCGGGATGATCCGGCGGCACGTTCGTCGGAACGGTGACGATCTCGGCGCCGTAGGCCCGGAGGACCGCGGTCTTCTCGCCGGAGAACTTCTCGGGCACCACGAAGATCATGCGGTACCCGCGCTGAAGGGCGACGAGGGCCAGGCCCACGCCGGTGTTGCCGCTCGTGGCCTCGACGATCGTGCCGCCGGGCTGGAGCTGGCCGCTCTCTTCGGCGGCGTCGATCATGCGACGCGCGATGCGGTCCTTGACCGATCCGCCGGGGTTGAAGTACTCGACCTTCGCCAGCACGGTCGGCTTGACATCAGCGACGACGCGGTTCAGGCGGACGAGGGGAGTGTGGCCGACGAGGTCGGCGACGTGGGAGGCGTAGCGCACGGTGTGTTCCTGAGTAAGGGCTGCTCGTGGCAACCGGAGGTGAGTGGTCGTCGAAGGCGCGCCGAGGGGCGCTCACTCACAACAACGACACGTCAGGGTCACGAAGGGAGGTTATCAGCATCCAGGCCCGCCATGAACGTGCGGGTGTGCGCGGCGGCCCGCCGGAGGTAGTCGGCGATCGCCCGCTGCTGCTCCTCGGAGTACTCGTCGGCGAGATCGTCGAGGGTGCGGAACAGCGGTGTGAGCCCTCCGATCACCTGGTCGACCGCCTGCGGCTGCACCGTCAGCTGAACCCGGCGGCGATCGCGCGGGCTGCGCTCCCGGGCGACGTGACCCGCCCGCTCGAGGCGGTCGACCAGCTCGGTCGCCGACCCCGGGCTGATGCGCAGGCGTGCGGCCAGCTCGAGGGTGCCGAGCGGCGAGCGCTCGGATTCCATGAGGTGTCCGATGGCGTCGTAGTCCATGGGGCGCAGGTGCATGTGCTCCGCGAGTGCCCGCTCCACATCCGCCGTCGCGCGATTGAGGTCGCGCAGCGCCCAGCTCACCTCGTGGGCGTCGGTGCGTCCGCGTTCCAGGTGCTCGATGTCGTCGTAGTCGTCGGGCTGGGCGTGGTCGTCGGAGGGGGCGGAGGCCATATCCCGAGTCTATTGACAACTCTGCGGAATCGGAAGAATATGGAAACCGAATCATTCCGAATCCGAAGGGAAAGTCATGTCCGCTCAGAGCGTCACCACGCCCCGCACCTCGTACGAGGGGCGGCTGCGGGGCCTTCTCATCAGCCTGTGCGTCGCGCTCGCACTCGTCGTCGCGGGGAACTCCGCCCTCGCGATCGCTCTTCCGGACATCGCGACCGACCTCGAGGCCGATCAGTCGGAGTTGACCTGGATCATCGACGCCTACGCGCTCACCTTCGCCGCGTTCCTGCTGACGGCGGGGTTGTTGGCGGACAAGATCGGTCGGCGGACGGTCATCATCGTCGGCTTGGCCGTCTTCGGCGCGGCATCCGTCGCTTCGGCCTTCGCGCCCGATCCCGCCTGGTTCATCGCCCTCCGTGCAATCTCGGGGGCGGGCGCCGCCGCCATCTTCCCGGTGACCCTGTCGGCGCTCGTCGACGCCTATCCGCCCGAGCGGCGGACCTTCGCCATCGCCGTGTGGTCGGGGGTGAGTTCGGCCGGCGCTGTCGGCGGGACGATCGTCGCGGGGGTGCTCCTGGAGTGGTTCTGGTGGGGGAGTGTGCAGCTTCTCTTCGGCGGGGTGGCGCTGCTTCTCGTCATCCCGTCGGTGATCCTCGTGGCGCAGAACCGCAACCCGCGCCTGTCGGCCGACCCGCTCGCGGCGCTCTGGTCGGTTCTCGCGCTCACCGGCATCGTCTTCGCCGTCATCGAGGGGCCCAAGCGGGGGTGGGACGACGCGCTGGTGCTCGCGGCGCTCGTCGTCGGCATCCTCGGTGTCGGCGCGTTCATCGTGCATCAGCTGCGGGCGAAGCATCCGTCGCTCGACGTGCGACTGTTCCGCAGTCGCGGCCTGTCGGCCGGGTCTCTCATCGTCACCGCCCAGTTCTTCGCCTCGCTCGGTCTCTTCGTTCTGGCGCCGCAGTACCTCCAGCTCGTGCAGGAGTTCACTCCTCTCGGGGCGGCGCTGTCGCTGCTGGTCATTCCGGTGGGAGTGGGGGCGGGAATCGGCGGATCGGTGGCGTTGGCCAAGCGGTTCGGGCAGGGGACGCCGGGCGCGCTCGGCCTCGTGCTGATGGCGGCCGGCTTCGCCGGGGCCGCCGTGACGCTCGCCGAGGGAACGGACGCCTCGATCTGGGTGCTCGCCGTCGCGCTGGCCGTCTTCGGGGTCGGGTTCGGAATGGGCATCACCCCGGGCACCGAGCTGATCATCGAGGGCTTGCCCGCCGAGCGTCGGTCGATCGCGAGCGCGGTGAACGACATCACCCGCGAGGTCGGTGGGGTGCTCGGCATCGCGGTGCTCTCCAGCGTGCTGCTGTCGAGCTATCGCGACGAGATCGCCGGCGTGCTCGACGGGGTGCCCGAGCCGGCCCAGGAGGTGATCGAGTCGGGGGCCGGTGCGGCGATCGGGGCCTCCGAGGCCTTCGGCCCGGCAGGCGACGCCATCGCCGAGGCTGCGCGCGATGCCTTCGCGATCGGCCTCGGGTCGGCATCCTGGGTCGCCGCGGCGGTGCTGGCCGCGACCGCCGTCGTCTGCATCGCCCTCGTGCCGCCGCGGCGGCGGTCGACCACGACCGCCTGACCGGGAGCGCGCCGCGTCGATCCGCGAGAGACTGGAGGGTGATGAACACCATCCCGACTCGCGTGCGCGACGACTTCCCCTTCCTCGCCGCGCATCCCGGTCGCGCGTACCTCGACTCCGCGGCGACCTCGCAGCGCCCGCGGCAGGTGATCGACGCCGAGGCGACGTTCGTGGCCGCCGATTACGCCGCGGTCCATCGGGGCTCGAGCATGGCGACCGGGGCGGCGACCCAGGCGTTCGAAGACGCCCGCGCGCGGGTCGCCTCGTTCGTGGGGGCGGCGGCCGATGAGATCGTGTGGACCGAGAACGCCACCGATTCGATCAACATGGTGTCTCTGGGCATGTCGGATGCCGCGCTGGGCCTCGGCGGCGACGACGCCCGGGCCCGGTTCGGCCTCGGGCCCGGCGACGAGATCGTCGTCACCGAGGCCGAGCATCACGCCAACCTCATCCCCTGGCAGCGCCTCGCGGCACGAACCGGTGCGACCCTCCGGTGGGCGGCGACGGACGATGACGGTCTCTGGAACGTCGATGCGCTCGCGGCCGTGGTCACCCCGCGCACCCGGGTCATCGCCTTCGCCCACGTCTCCAATGTCACCGGCATGGTCGCCCCCGTCGCCGACGTCGTCGCCCTCGCCGAGCGCGTGGGTGCGCTGACGGTGCTCGATGCGTGTCAGTCGGTGCCGCATCATCCGGTGGACTTCTCCGCCCTCGGGGTCGACTTCGCGGCGTTCTCGGCCCACAAGATGCTGGGTCCCACCGGCATCGGCGCGCTGTGGGGCCGCAAGGACCTCCTCGACCTGCTGCCGCCCGCCCGCACCGGCGGGTCGACGATCACCACGGTGACGATGGAGTCTGCGCAGTTCCTCCCCGCCCCGTCCCGCTTCGAGGCGGGCACACAGCCGGTGAGCCAGGCGGTCGGGTTCGCTGCGGCATCCGACTTCCTGCAGGCGATCGGGATGCCGGCTGTCGCCGCCCATGAGCACGAGATGACCGGTCTGCTGGTCGACGCGGTCGTCGGCACGCCGGGCGTGCGCCTGGTCGGCGCGCCTGCCGGGGCCGCGCGGGGGCCGCTGGTGAGCTTCGTCGTCGACGGCGTGCACGCGCATGACGTCGGGCAGTTCCTCGACGACCGGGGGATCACGGTGCGCACCGGGCATCACTGCGCCCAACCCCTGCACCGCCGTCTCGGGGTGGCGGCGACCACGCGCGCGAGCGCCTACGTCTATACCGACGCCGCCGAGGTCGCGCGCTTCGCCGCCGCGCTCGCCGAGGTGCGCCCCTTCTTCGGAGCCGACCGATGAGTGATCTCGAGAGCTTGTACCGCGAGGTGATCCTCGACCACTCGCGTCACCCCGAGGGCCGAGGCGATGTCGCGGGCTTCGCCGTGACCCATCACGAGCTGAACCCGTCGTGCGGCGACGAGATCACCCTCGGCCTCGCGGTCGAGGACGGAGTCGTGAGCGAGCTCGCCTGGGAGGGGCAGGGCTGCAGCATCTCCATGGCATCGGCGTCGGTGATGTCAGGCCTGCTGACGGGCGCCGACGTCGACACGGCGCGGGCGCTCATCGAGGACTTCCGCACCATGCTGCGCTCGCCGGGCGTCGAGCCGCCCGAGCGTCTCGAAGATGCCGCCGCCTTCCAGGGCGTCGCCCGCTACGTCATGCGCGTGAAGTGCGCGATGCTCGGCTGGGTCGCCGCCGAGGCGTGCCTGTTGCGGGCCACCGCGGACTGACCGGGGCCGCCCGCGCGCCGCGGAAGTGGCGCGGATGGTCGGGTTCGAGCACTCGAGGCGGCAATCTGTGACACGTCGATCGCGGGGCCCCGCCTCGGCGCCGCCGATCAGAACGTCGCCGTCAGCCCGCCGTCGATGGTCAGCACCTGACCGGTGATGTAGGTGTTGTCGCGTCCGGTGAGGAAGGCCACCGCTTCGGCGATCTCCGCGGGCGAGGCTGGGCGCCCGAGGGGAAGTCGGCCACCCTCGACATAGGTGGCCACGAACGACGCCGTCTCGGTTTCGTCGCGTCCGTCGGGGAGCATGCTCATCCGCGTGCGCACGAACCCCGGCGCCACCGCGTTGACCAGCACACCGTGGGGCGCGAGGTCGAGCGCGGCCGAGCGCGTCGCGGCCTCAAGGCCCGCCTTCGCCACGTCGTAGGCGATGCTCTCCCGGCTCCCGACGCGGGCGTGCACGCTCGTGATGTTGACGATCCGACCGAAACCGCGCGGAGTCATCGCTGTTGCCGCAAGTCGCATGAGATCGACGGGGGCTTCGAGATCGATGGCCCACACCGGCGCCCAGTCTGAGGGCGTCGAGGTGAGCACGCCGCCCTCGCGAAAGATTCCTGCCGCATTGACGAGGACATCCAGCCCACCGAGCTCGGCTACGGCTCGCGCGAATCCCTCCTCGCGGGAGGTCGGGTCGGCGAGATCCGCGACGACGACGCGCGCGTCGACGGCGGGGTCTATGTCGACGCCCACCACGGAGTTTCCAGACGCGGCCAGCCGCGTAGCGATCGCCGCGCCGATCCCATGACGCGCGCCCGTGACGAGGCAGCGGAGCGGACCGGCTTCCGTGGGCGACGTGGTCATCGGAGTTCTCTTTCGGTCGGGGTGGAGATCTCGACAGGATGAACCTCGAGGCGCGTCGCCCACGTCATGCTCTCTCCGGGATCAAGCGTGATCGCGCCGACGGTGTGAGCCGTTCCAGCGCCGTGCGGCGTCGAGGTCGGCTCGATTCCCAGTGCGAACACCGCCCCCTTCCACGGCGACCCGGTGCTCGCGCCGATCTCCTCCCACAGCAGGGCATGAGACAGCCCTTCCCACGACACGGTCACCCGAAGGCGCGGGCCGGTCACTGCGATGACGCGGGGAGAGGGATGCTGCAGCGCCGCCACTCGCGGGGGAGTACGTCGGCTCACACGATCCCAGCCGTCGCCGGGCCAGGCGGTCAGACGCCCCGTCGGGGTTCCGCCGTAATCGAGCTCGGCGAGCGTCCCCGACGCTTCCACTTCGAGGCGGCCGTCCCCCTCGCTCACCTGTGCCAAAACATCCTGCCCCAGGATGAGATGCTCCGCGACGATGATCTGACGGGGAACTCGCCCGTTGTTGGAAGCAGTGGTGACGACGCTGAGCATTCCGGGATCGACGGTCCAGTGGCGAGCCGCGGACAGACCGGCCGTGTCGGCCCACCTGAGTCCGACGCCGGTGTCATCGACATGCTCAACGGTCCACGTGCCCTGCGAAGCGACGCCGTGGAACCCCTGGATCGGGCGGGCGTCGGGGTCGGATGCCCCCGCGGTGGGGAAACAGAGGTGCCACCCGCCGCGCCACCTGGCGACCCACGTCGCCTCATCGTCGGCGGGCGCGGGCGCAGGTCGCACGCTCGGCGCCCACGGGGTGCGCGCCAGCACATCGAAGCCACCGACAGTCAGCTCGGCGGCGCAGGCGCCCTCATCAGGGAGAACGAGTGCACGGGTGTCGCGGGCCCGAAGGGTGATGCCGCTCACGTGCGATCGTCGTGCGATCCGCTCAGGGCCTGAATCAGTGCCGTCTTTCCGTCGAGCACCACGTCGAGCATCGCCTCGGCGGCTTGTTCGCCGCGCCCGCGGTGGATCGCGTGAAGCACCGCAGCGTGCTGCTCGACATCTCCGGCGAAGACCGCCTCGCCTGACGCGGTCTGCTGCTGGACGCTGAAGCTGAGATACATGAAGTCGGCGATGACGGCACCGAACTGTCGCAGCAAAACGTTGTGCGAAGCGCCGTAGACGGCGACGTGAAAGTCGACGTCGGCGTGCGCGTACGATTCGCGGTCGGCGGTGGCGGCCCGCATGGCGCCCAGCGCCGTCTCCAATCTCCGCAGATCTTCCATGCTCGCCCGGCCCGCCGCGAGCCGCGCCGCCTCGGGCTCCATGATCTGACGCACCTCGACCAGGTCCCGTAGGATGCTTTCCCCGCGTCCCTCATCGCTGTGCCAGCGGAGGATGTCGGCGTCGAAGACGTTCCACTGCTCGGTGCGACGGACCCGTGTGCCGACCTTCTGCCGGATGTCGACGAGCCCCTTCGCCGCGAGAACCCGCATCGCCTCGCGGACCGACGTGCGGCTGACGCCGTACGCCTCTGTGAGCTCAGCCTCCTTGGGTACGAGCTCGCCGGGGGCGTAGTCGCCACGGATGATGGCCCGCCCGATAGCCTCGATGACCCGCCCCTGAAGACCGCGCATCGTGTACCCCGAGCTCTGCTCGGGGTCGCGGGTCTCGGCCACCGTCATCTCCTCACGCCTTCACGGTTGCCTTCACTTTAGGTGCGACGGCGTCGGCCGTGGGGCTGCGAAAGATCGACTCTCCGCCGATGAGGATCTCCACAGTGCGCAGATACGGACGCAGCCCTTCCAGATCGACGTCGACACCGAGGCCCGGTGCGTCGGGGGCGTGGATCTCACCGTTGTCGTCAGGCCGAAGATGGTTCTTCGAAATCGCCAGCGCAACTGCCTTCGGCTCCACGGGGTACTCGGCGATCCGGTGGTCTGCCAGCCCCGCGAATGGTTGCAGAGATGCGGAGAGCGCGAGATGCGAGGTGAACGTGTGGTTGACGAAGGTCACACCGTGCGCCACCGCATGACGGGCAACATCGAGGGCGGGTCCGATCCCACCGATTCGAGCGGCGTCGATCTGTATGAAGCGCACACGCCCGTAGTCGATGAGGTTCGTGGCCATGTGGACGGTGTGCGCCCCTTCGCCGCCGGCGATGCCCACCGTGGCCGCCTGCCCGGCGAGTTCGGCGTACGCGGCGAATGCGTGAGGCACGAACGGCTCCTCCAACCATGTGACGCGCGCCTGTTCCAGCGCAGCGAGGCGCTGTGATGCTCGGCCGGCGTCATCGCCCCAGATCTGGCCGGCGTCGACGAGGAGGAGGCCGTCGTCGCCGAGACCTTCCCGGGCCGCGACCAGGTGATCTCCGTCGATCCCCGGCTCGTCGGTGCCGAAAGAACCCCAGCCGAACTTGACCGCGCGGTATCCGGCGGCGACCTGATCTCGCGCACGTTCTCTTGTGGCGTCGGGATCGGCGCCGAAGAGGAGGGAGGCATAAGGCACTTTCCCGTGAGACGAGGTGTAGCCCAGCATCCGCCACACCGGTTCGTCACGGGCGCGACCGAGCAGATCCCACAGGGCGATCTCGATGCCCGACCACGTGTGGGCGGCTTGGAGAAGGTCCATGCTGTTGCGCTCGACCAGTGCGGCGATGCGTCGGATGTCAGCGGGGCCGTCGAGGCGTTCGCCGATCACGCTGGCGGCGACGGGCTGGCAGACGCCGTGCGAGCGAGGGGCGATGAAGGCGGCGATGGAGGTCAGCGGGGATGCCTCACACTCACCCCAGCCCTCGTGATCGCCGGCGCGCACGCGGACCAGGAGCGCATCCTGGCTGCCGTCGGCCTCGAGAGTGACCTCGGGCATGGAGGCGTAGAAGAAGTCGACGGTGTCGATGTTCATCGGGCGTCTGTGTTCACGAGGGTGATGTTCATGAGGGTGATGCCGCCTTCGCATCTCGGGGATGAGTGACCGGAGGCCTCGCGCGCACACAGCCTCACTGCGGTCTGCCGCCTCAGGGTTACATCATATGTAAAGAGCCCTGCAATGCAAACGGTCCGAGATCTCCCGCCTAAAAATTCGTGGATTTCGTCGGTCACGTATGATGTAATCCTGTCACGCGGCGCCATCGGCCCGCGGACTGATCGATGTGGATGGGACGATGATGTCGCAACGCCCGAGCAGGGGGGCCCTCGCCGCCGCTGCATGTTCGCCGTCGCCCTCTTCCGCGCGCTCCTCCCGTGAGCGGCACCTGCCGTCCACGCGTTGCATCCAAGGAAGGACACAGCAATGAACACACGCGCGCTCGGCGGGCTCGTTCTCGCCTCAGGGCTCGTCGTCTCGTTGGCGGCGTGCGCCCCCGCGGGAGGCGGTGAGTCCGGCGACCAGGAGCTGGTCATCTGGGACACCGGCATCCTCGGCCGAACCCTGGAGAGCGGTGAGGCCGATATGGAGAACTCGTTCATCGATCAGATGGCCGCCGAGTTCGAGGAGCAGAATCCGGGACTGACGGTCACGGTGGTGCAGCAGGGTGGAGACATCTCCTCGAACGGCGCGCAGTTCCAGGCCGCCTCGATCGCCGGCGACGGGCCGGACATCCGGATCCAGTACGCCGGCGGCCCGACAATCTCCTTCGCGGAGTTCTTCGAGGACCTCGAGCCGTACCTGACGCCCGAGATCATCGACTCCATGGCGGGTTTCAATGTCAACCGCGAGGACTTCGACCCCGAGGGCGCCATCCTCGGCATGCCGTACGGAGCCGGAAACCTCTTCACCGTCTTCGCGAACAACGCCATGATCGAAGAGGCCGGCCTCGACCCCGAGGACCCGCCCACTTCGTGGGAGGAGCTGATGGCCAACGGCGAGCAGATCGTCGAGAACACCGACTACAACGCGTTCTGGATGGCCAATCTCGAGGGCTACGTCGGAGCGTGGATCATCAGCGCGCTCGTGGGCGGCGAACTGGGCGAGTCGGCCTTCACTCAGATGTACGCCGGCGAGATCCCCGTCGATGACCCGGCGATGGTCAAGGCCTATGAGGCGTTCGCCGAGCTCGGAGCGTCGGGTCTGGCCAATCCCGACGCCGGCCAGGTGTCCAACGGCGAGTCCACCGCGGGTTTCGTCGGTGGCGACGGCGCGTACTACATCGTCGGCAGCTGGGAGAACAACGGCATGTACGAGGCCTTCGGCGACGACGTGAGCGTGTTCTTCATCCCCATGTTCGAGGACGCCGCCTACCCGAACATGGCTGCGGGCGGCCCGGAGATCTCCATCTCGATCACGAACTACTCCGACCAGAAGGAGCTCGCGGGCGAGTTCCTGCAGTTCCTCGCCGAGCCCGAGAATCAGGACCGGTTCGTGGAGCTCTACCAGACTCAGGCGTCCAACCACCGTGACGCCGACGCCTCACTCATCGAGAACCCGCTGCTGCAGCAGGAGTTCGAGCAGCTCCAGGAGGCCACCGACGGCGTCGTCTTCGCCTTCGACTCGGTGATGCCGCAGGCGACGATCGACCTCTTCTACCGGGTGAACGCCGGCGTCTTCCTCGGCACCATCACGCCGGAGGATGCCGTGCGCCAGCTGGCGGATTCGTACGCCACGGAGATCGCCAACCAGTGACTTCCGCCTTCGAAGGCTCGCTGATGGGCGCCTCGGACGAGGCGCCCATCATCGAGGCCACCGCCCAGAAGCACCGCAAGCCCGGGGGCCTGCGCCGGCGCGACCGCCTCGTGGGGCTCGCGTCGGTGCTCCCCGCCTTTCTCGTCGTGGTCGGCTTCATGGCCTTCCCCGTCGCGTTCGCGGTCTTCATCTCGTTCACCCGGACCAACGGGCTCACCTTCGAGTGGAACTGGTTCGCCAACTACACGGCGCTCCTCACCGACCCCGTCGTCCACCAGGTGTTCCTGAACAACCTGAAGTTCCTCATTTCGGTGCCGCTGGTCATCTTCGTCGCGCTCATCGTCTCGGTGCTGCTGTTCGAACGCGTGCGGGGGTGGCGGTTCTTCCGGCTGATCTTCTTCCTGCCGAACGTGCTGTCGGTGGCGGTCATCGGCATCATGTTCCGCAACGCCTTCGGGTACTACGGTGGCGTCAACCAGGCGCTGGCACTGTTCGGCGTGGAGCCGGTGCAGTTCTTCACCGACGGCACTCTGGCGATCTCCGTGATCATCCTGGCCCTCGTCTGGTCGGGCTTCGGCTACCAGTCGCTCCTGCTGCTGGCGGGACTCACCTCGATCAATCCGGCTGTTTTCGAGGCCGCAGCTATCGACGGGGCTGGCTGGTGGAAGCGGCTGTGGTACATCACCCTTCCCAACATCCGCCGGGTGCTGGGGTTCGTCTTCATCATCAACGTGCTCTACACCTTCACTTCACTGTTCGGATTCGTCTTCGTGATGACGGCCGGCGGGCCGGGCTTCGAGACGACGACGATCGACTACCTGGTCTACCTTCGTGCGTTCTCCAGCAGCAATCTCGGTTCGGGAGCGGCGCTGGCCGTCGTTCTGTTCCTCTTCATCGGCGTGCTGACGCTCATCCAGAACCGGGTGTTCCGGCTGCAGGAGGAGGACTGATGACCGAGGTGGTGAGCTCTCGCCTGAGCAGCAGGCGCACGAGGTGGCCGATCTTCATCGCGCTGTGCCTGGTGGCGGTCTCGATCCTCTATCCGCTGTGGTTCGTGGTGATCACGTCGCTCCGGCCCAACGCCGATTACCTCCGTGATCCGTTCGGCCTTCCCGGGGAGTGGACCCTCTCGAACTACGTCACCCTGGCCAACTCATACGGCCTCGGTCAAGCGTTCCTCAACAGCATGTTCGTCACGACGGTCTCGGTGGTGATCGTCCTGATTCTCGCGACCATCGCGGGGCACGCCCTGGCGAAGCTCCCCGTGCCGGGAGCGAAGTACATCACGGCGACCTTCGTCTCCGTGATGCTCATCCCCGGTCCGGTTCTGATCATCCCGATCTATCTGCTGCTCGCCCGTCTCGGCCTCAGCGGCTACACGGGGCTCATCCTCGTCTACGTCGCCACCGGACTGCCGTTCGCGACGTTCTTCCTCACCCTGACCTTTCGCGGCATCCCCGACGAGGTGATGGAAGCGGCGCGCATCGACGGGGTGGGACTGTTCCGGACCCTGTGGTCGATCGTGCTTCCGATGGGGTCCAGCGGCATCGCCACCCTCGCGGTGCTGCAGTTCCTCGGGGTGTGGAACGAGCTGATCTTCGCGATCATCCTGATCAGGGACCAGTCGATGTGGCTCCTCACGCCCACGTTGGCGACGATCGGCGAACGATTCGTCACCGATCAACCGTTGGTGTCGGCGGGCCTGTTCGTGACCGCGTCGGTTCCCCTGCTGCTGCTCGCCTTCGCGTCCCGCTACATCATGCAGGGGCTCCAGGTGGGTGTCAGCCGGTGAACCAGTCGCGCGCGTGGTGCGTGGCGTCGAGAGGGAGCGTCCGGTCCGCTGCGGCGGCCCAGCGCACGCCGTTGGCGAGCACCCGCTGTACGTCGGGGTGGTGGTAGACCGGGTACTCCTGGTCGCCTGGGGAGAAGTAGAAGACCCGACCCGATCCGCGTGTCCAGGTGGCACCCGACCGGAACACCTCACCGCCGGAGAAGGTCGAGAGAAAGATCAGCTCCTCCGGTACGGGGATGTCGAAGAACTCCCCGTACATCTCCTGCTCATCGATGACGAGCGGATCGGGGATACCGTCGGCGATCGGATGCTGGGGAGCGACCGTCCACACGACCTCGCGCTCCCCGTCGTTGCGCCAGCGCAGCGAACACGTCGTTCCCATCAGGCGGCGGAAGATCTTCGAGTAGTGCCCGGAATGCAGCACGACGAGTCCCATGCCTCCCAGCACCGCCCGATGCACGCGGTCGACCACGGCGTCATCCACTCCCGGGTGATCTTCGTGACCCCACCACAGCATCACGTCGGTGGAGTCGACGACGTCGGCGGGAAGGCCGTGTTCGGGCTGCTCCATCGTCGCGGTGGACACCTCGACGGCAGCGCCCAGGTGGGTGCGCAGCCCCGCGGCGATCGCCCCGTGGATGCCGTCGGGGTACAGTTCAGCGGGTCGGGTCCCCGCTCGTCTTTCATGAAGGTTCTCGTTCCACACCGTCACGCGGATGGTCACAGCGTCACCTCTTTCCCCTCAGCGGCGGACCGGTAGCAGGCGTCGATGATCTCTGTACGGTGCAGCGCGAACTCACCGTGGTGTCCCGACCAGTTGCCGGATCGGACGACGTCGACGAACTCGGCGATGACCAGGCTGTGCTCGCCTCCGATGACGCTGACGTCGGGCCGCAGGGCGACCGGCGCGCCGGCCTCTTCGCGATACACCCAGAGAGTGTCGCGAGGCTTGTATCGGGGAACGAAGAGGCGGAGGCCGCCATCGACGCCGAGGAGTTCGATCGAGATGTCCTCGTCGTCTGCCGTGTGGCCGGCCCAGCTGATCTCCAGCGCGACGCTGGCGCCGTTCTCCAGCCGCAGCAGGGCCGAGACGAGATCCTCCACTTCGAAGCGGCCCGATCCGGCCATCTGCTCCCGGTTGTCCATCGCTCCGTAACCGGCGCGTCCGAGCTCACCGTGCGCGACGGCGCTCACGGCGACGATGCGAGGTTCGCCCATGAGGTACAGCAGGGAGTCGATGACGTGCGGGCCGAGGTCGATCAGGGCGCCGCCTCCCGCCAGATCGCGCGAGGTGAACCACGAAGTGAGGCCGGGGATGCCCGAACGCCGCTTCCATGAGGCTCGGGCGTGGTAGATGCGCCCCACGCCCGTCTCCGCCAGGTAGCGATGGGCCCACTGCACGTCGGCCCGGCGGCGATGGTTGAATGCCACCTCGAGCACCCGGTCGTTCTCCGTGGCGGCAGCCACCATCGCCCGCGCGGCCTCGGAAGTGATCGCCAGCGGCTTCTCGCAGAACACGTGCTTGCCCGAGCGCAGCGCCGCGATCGAGATAACGTCGTGCAGCGCGTTGGGTGTCGCGACGCTGACGATGTCGATGTCGTCCCGGGCGACGATCGATTCCCAATCGGGATAGACGTCGGCGACGCCCCAGGCGGCGGAGAGGGCTGCCAGGCGGTCGGCCTCCTTGCCGGCGACGGCGACGACCTCTACGCCGGGGATCGCGCGGTAGGCCTCGCCGGCGGTGGTCCCGGCGTATCCGGTGCCGACGATCCCGACGCGAAGAGATGCGGGCGACAGGGGAGAAGAGGTCACAGGGGCTCCGTCCGTGAAATGTATTGATCGTACCAAAGCAAGTCCTCCGCGCCCCAAGATCATCCTTGACGTGCGCTGTGTCGCATTAGATATGATCTAAGAACCCCCGCCACCCTGAGGACGATGATGACCCCAGACTCACCGGCCGCTGCCGAACTCACCGGCGACGGCGCCGAGCTCCGCCTGGACGGGCGGGTGATCGCCCGGCTGGAGCGCGGGTTGGTGGTCGCCGATCGCGACGGTCTCACGCGCGACTGGTCGCTCCTGCGCGTCGGGTCGGGCGGGGTCTGGGAGATGCGCCTCGAGCTTCGCAACGACGGCGACGCGCCGGTCACCGTGACGCGCATGGATTCCTGCGCCCTCGCCCTCGCCATGGGCGCGGATCCCACCCACTGGCGGACGAACTGGTATCGCTCGGCGTGGGGGGATGAGTTCCGACCCCGCCACGGCACCACGCGTCACGACCTTTTCCTCGATGTCCGGTCAGGACGATCCTCGCACGGCTCGACGCCGTGGCTGGGCATCGAGCGGGAGGATGACCGCGCCGCGGTGATCATCTGCCCCGCCTGGAGCGGGAACTGGCACATCACCGCTCTCTCGGGAGGGTCTGTCACCGCCGGCATCTCGCCGTGGCGATTCTCGCTGACGCTCCTCCCCGGCCAACAGGTCACCGCCCCGTCGGTCGTCATCGCCGCCGCGACGGATCTGGACGCCGCCGCCGTGGAGCTGCAGCGCGCGGTGCGCGATCACTGGCTCGCCCGGTCGCCGTTCACCGACACGGTCCCCACCGAGTGGAACCACTGGTGGCCGTACGAGGATGTCGAAGTCACCGAGGAGGTGATCGCTGCCAACGCGACCGTGGCGGCAGAGATCGGACTGGAGGTCGCGACCGTCGACGCGGGATGGTTCGGCGCGTCCGACGCCGCCAGCGACTGGCAGGAGCAGCGCGGGGACTGGACGGATGTCAACACCGAGCGCTTCCCCTCGGGCCTGACTGCGCTCGGCGACGCCATCAGGGCGGCGGGCGCGCTCCCGGGCATCTGGATCGAGGCCGAGGCGGTCGGCCGCAGCGCGCGGGTACGGGCGGAGCACCCCGATCTCCTCGCCGCTGCCGACGGGAACACGCAGCCCGACCCGTCGTATCGTCGGATGACCGTGTCGCTCGATCCCGAGGATCCGGGATTTCTGGGCTACGTCTGTCTCGGCTCCCCCGCGGGGCGGGCGCACCTCCGGTCGTCGCTCGGCGATCTCATCGAGCGGGTCGGTGCGCGGTGGATCAAGCTGGACTTCAACGTCGATCCCGATTCTGGATGCACCCGCACCGATCACGGGCACGGCGCCGGCGACGGGCTGTTCCGCCACTACGAAGGGCTCTACCGGGTTCTCGACGAGGTTCGCGGGAGGTACCCCGACGTCTTCCTGGAGGCCTGCTCGTCGGGGGGTCTGCGCATCGACCTCGGACTCGCCCGTCACGTGCACGCGTTCTTCCTGAGCGATCCCGACTACACCGAGCATCACCTCGAGGTGCTGCACGGCGCGTCGCACATGCTGCCGCCGCTCGGCATCCTGCATTGGTCGCAGTCGCAGTGGCGGGGAGAATATCCGCCGCAGCAGCGGACGTGGACGGAGGTGGCGCCGGTGGAGTTCCGCACGATGCTGCGGGCCGCGATGCTGCACCGCTTCGGCGTCAGCCTCCGACTGACCGAGCTGGCTCCGGCGCTCCGCGACGTGCTGGAGGAACACGTGCGTCTGTTCCGCACCGAGATCGCGCCCCTCGTGCGCGACGGGGTGCTCCGCCCGCTCTCGCCGACGCCCGGACGCGGCGGCCTCGGCGAGCGGTCACCGGCGTTCCAGCTCTCGTCCGACCGGGAGGACCGTCACGTCGTCGCCGCCTTCGTGCTGTCCGGCGGGCGGCCGCCCACGCGCCTGCGCCTCCGCGCCCTCGACCCCGAGACGCGCTACCGCGTGACCGATCTCGCCACGGGCGAGATGTCGTCGGCTGACGGTCGCGAGCTCGTCGATGTCGGAGTCGCGTTCTCCACCGCCGGCGACCCGACGTCGTGGCTTCTCGCCGTCGTGCCGGCATCCTGATTCCCTTCCCCGCCCTGAAAGCCCCGGATCTCCCAGGAAGTCACCGTGCACAGCGATCACGCCCTCGTCGAAGCCCGGCTGCGCCGCTTCACCATCGATCACCTGACCCCTTCCATCTACCGGGACGCGCAGCCGCTCCAGGCCGCGGCCTGGAGCGTGCCGAGGGAGCCCGTGCCGTTCGACGAGGCCATCGGGCAGTCGTTCGAACCCGTTCCGCTCGGCTGGCGGTGGGGGCGCGCCTGGTCCACCGTCTGGTTCCGGATCACCGGCGCACTCCCTGCGTCGTGGAAGGCCGGCGCCCCGGCGGGGACGAGAGTGGAGGTCCTCGTCGACTTCGGCTTTAACCGCTCGCGCTCCGGCTTCCAGGCCGAGGGTCTGGTCTACCGGCCGGACGGCACGCCGATCAAGGCCATCGCGCCGTTGAACTCCTGGGTCGCGTGGAACCCCGCCGACGGCGACGTCGACCTTCTCATCGAAGCGGCGGCCAACCCCGATGTCGCAGGCGAGTACACCTTCGAGCCGACACCGCTGGGTGAGTGGGATGCTGCGGGCGACGACCCCCTGTACGAACTCCGTCAACTCGAGGTGGCACTGAGGGATGAGACCGTCTGGGAGCTGGTCCAGGATGTCTGGACCCTCACCGGGCTCATGGAGCAGCTGCCCGACTCGTCGTCACGGCGTCACGAGATCCTCCGTGCGCTCGAGACGATGATGGACGCCGTCGACCCCGACGACGTCGCGGGGACAGCCGAGAGCGGCCGGCAGATGCTTCGTGGTGTGCTCTCGGCGCCCGCGAGCGCGTCGGCTCACCGCATCCTGGCGACCGGCCACGCCCACATCGACTCGGCCTGGCTGTGGCCCATCCGAGAGACCGTGCGCAAGTGCGCGCGCACCTTCACCAACGTCACCGCCCTCATGGACGACGATCCCGACTTCGTCTTCTCGTGCTCGTCCGCCCAGCAGTACGCCTGGCTGAAGGAGCACCATCCCCGCGTCTACGCGCGCATCCGCGAGAAGGTCGCCGCCGGCACCTTCGTCCCGGTCGGCGGCATGTGGGTGGAATCTGACACGAACATGCCCGGGTCCGAGGCCCTCGCCCGACAGTTCGTCGCCGGCAAGCGCTTCTTCCTGGAGGAGTTCGGCATCGAGTGCGAGGAGGCCTGGCTCCCCGACTCCTTCGGCTACTCCGCCGCGCTGCCCCAGATCGTCATCGCCGCCGGGGAGCGGTGGTTCCTGACGCAGAAGATCTCGTGGAACCAGACCAACCGCTTCCCCCATCACACGTTCCGCTGGGAGGGCATCGACGGCACCCGCGTCTTCACCCACTTCCCGCCGGTGGATACCTATATCAGCGAGCTCTCGGGCGCGGAGCTCGCCCACGCGGAGCGGAACTTCAGCGAGAAGGGCCACGCGACGATGTCGCTCGTGCCGTTCGGGTGGGGCGACGGCGGCGGGGGCCCGACGCGGGAGATGCTGGCCGCCGCCCGGCGCACCGCCGACCTGGAGGGGTCGCCGCGCGTCACGGTCGGTGCGCCCCGCGACTTCTTCGCCGCGGCCGAGGAGGAGTACCCCGATGCGCCGGTGTGGGCCGGGGAGATGTACCTGGAGCTCCACCGCGGCGTCTTCACCTCCCAGCTGCGGACCAAGCAGGGGAACCGCCGCAACGAGGCGCTGCTGCGGGAGGCCGAGTTGTGGGCCACCACGGCCTCCGTCCGGCGGGGGCATCCCTATCCCGCGCAGCGGCTGCGCCGCGCGTGGGAAACGGTCATGCTGCTGCAGTTCCACGACATCCTCCCGGGTTCCGCGATCGCGTGGGTGCACCGCGAGGCCGAGGAGCGGCACGCCGCGGTGTCGGCCGAGCTCGCGGAGATCATCGCCGACGCCCTCGACGCGCTCGATCCCCTCGACGCGCTCGGTGCCGACGAATCGAGCGCGCACGATCGTGGCAGGGTCCGCGTGAACGCCAGCCCGTTTCCGCGCGCGGGCACCCCGGCTCTCGGAGCCGCCGTCGCGTCGGAGCCGCTCCACGAGGTCGAGGTGACCGGACCCGCTCGGGCTGATGACGACATCGTGCTCGACAACGGCCTCGTGCGGGTCGTGGTCGACCCGGACGGACACATCCGCTCCCTCGTCTCGCACGCGGACGGTCGTGACGCGGTGCCGCCCGGTGTGGCGTTCGGTGTTCTGCGGCTGCACCGCGACCTGCCGAATCTCTGGGACGCCTGGGACCTCGACGCCCACTACCGCCGGACCGTCACCGAGCTGACCACGCTCGAAGAGCGCACGGTCGATCGCGACGCGCACGGCGGTGCCGCGGTCGTCGTGGTCCGCCGCTTCGGCGCATCGTCGGTCCGCGAGCGCATCCTGCTGCGGCCGGGCGCGGCCGACCTCGAGCTCGCGTTCGAGATCGACTGGCGCGAGCGCGAGAAGATCCTCAAGCTCGCCATGCCGTTCGACGTCCACGCCGACAGGGTCGCCGCCGAGACCCAATTCGGGCATGTCTTTCGCCCCACCCACACCAACACCAGCTGGGACGACGCGCGCTTCGAGGCCTGCCAGCACCGCTTCCTCCATCTCGCGGAGCCCGGCTGGGGCGTCGCGGTGGCCAACGACTCTACATACGGGTACGACGTCGAGCGCCAGACCCGCGACGACGGCGGGACGACGACATCCGTCCGTTTCTCGCTCCTGCGCGCCGCGGTCTTCCCCGACCCCGACGCCGACCAGGGCCGGCATGTGCTGCGCTTCCGGGTGCGCCCCGGCGCCGAGGTGTTGGATGCGGTGGCCCTCGGATACGACCTCGCCTTCCCGCTTCGCGAGGCGCGTCGCCCCTTCGCGCCGCTGGTCTCGTCGACCGCGCCCTCGGTGCTCGTCGAGACGGTCAAGCAGGCCGAGGACGGCAGCGGCGATGTCATCGTCCGCGTGTACGAGGCGGGTGGGAGGCGCGCCCGCACGCGGATCGGCTTCCATGCGCGATCCGACTCGGTGCACCTCACCGATCTCCTCGAACGCGAACTCGACGGCGATGTGGGCTCGGTGCGCGCCACCGACGACGGCTGCGCGATCGACCTCGACTTCCGGCCCTTCCAGTTCCGCACGCTCCGCTTCTCGGGGGTGGGCGCATGATCGTCCGGCCGGAGCAGCCCCAGGCACTGGATGACCCCGGTCCGCCGATCGGCACCGCTCCCACGGTGGCGAGCTGGACCACGGATGCCGCCGAGTGGAACCTCGACGGCACGTGGGAGTTCCGGTGGTCGCCGTCCTCGGCGCATCAGCACAATGAGGCGTGGGGATCGATCCCCGTTCCGGCGAGTTTCGTCATGCCCTCCCTCGACCGCGACGCCGCTCCCGCGGGCGACCACGGCCGTCCGGCCTACACGAACAAGTGGTACCCGTTCCCCATCGATCCGCCGCGTCCGCCGGACGAGAATCCGGTCGGGGAGTATCGCCGGCGCTTCCCGCTCCCCGACCCGCCGGCGCGCGCCGAGTTGCGCTTCGGCGGCATCGAGGGTGCGGCCGAGGTCCGGCTGAACGGCGTGCTCCTCGGGTCGACGCGCGGGAGCCGTCTGCCGATGGCGTTCGACGTGTCGGGTCTGCTGGAGGCCGACAACCTCCTCGAGGTGCGTGTGCATCAGTTCAGTGCCGCGACCTACCTCGAAGACCAGGATGCCTGGTGGTTGCCGGGCATCATCCGGTCGGTGGTCCTGCGCGCTCGACCCGTGGGCGGCGTCCGCGACGTGCGGGTGCGCGCCGAGTGGACACCCTCAGGAGGGATGCTCACGGTCCTGCCAGAGCTCGACTCCGCCCTCGAGCCCGGGGCCGATGTCGCCATCGAGATCGCCGAGCTGGGACTGACGGTGCGAGCGGACCAGCCCACGCCCGTGCCCGACGCGCTCCCGTGGTCGGCCGAGGATCCGGTGCTCTACACCCTCCGTGTGCGCACGGCCACCGAGACGGTGACGCACCGGATCGGCTTCCGCACGGTGGGCATCGTCGACGGGGTGTTCCAGGTCAACGGCGTTCCGGTGTCGCTGCGGGGGGTCAACCGGCACGAACACCATCCCCGTCTGGGGCGGCACGTCCCGCCCGAGGTGGTGACCGCGGAACTGCTGATGATGAAGAGGCACAACATCAACGCCGTCCGCACCTCTCACTATCCGCCCGATCCGCTCTTCCTCGACCTCGCCGACCGCCTCGGGTTCTGGGTCGTCGACGAGTGCGACGTCGAGACGCACGGATTCGGCGAGATCGACTGGCGTGGCAACCCGATTGACGACCCGCGCTGGGAGCCGGCGCTGCGCGATCGCGTGGCCCGCATGGTCGAGAGGGACAAGAACCATCCCTGTGTCATCCTGTGGTCGCTCGGCAACGAAGCGGGCGAGGGAGGCAACGTCGCCGCGATGGCCGACGAGTTCCGCTCCCGCGACGACAGCCGCCCGATCCATTACGAGGGCGATCAGTCCAGCGCCCACGTCGATGTGTGGTCACGGATGTACGCCCATCCCGACGAGGTCGCCGAGATCGCCATCGGGGTCGAGCCCGCGCTCGCCGACGACGCGCTCGACGCGCGGCGCCGGGCGATGCCGTTCGTCCTCTGCGAGTACGCCCATGCGATGGGCACGGGTCCCGGGGGGCTCACCGAGTACCAGGACCTGTTCGACGCCCATCCACGCCTCATGGGCGGATTCATCTGGGAGTGGCTCGAACACGGCGTGCAGGTCGACAGCGACCGGGGCCCGGTGACCCGGTACGGCGGCGACTTCGGCGAACCGCTCCACGACAGCAACGACGTGATCGACGGACTGGTGTCGGCCGAGCGTCACCCACGCGCCCAGCTGACAGATCTCGCCCAGGTCTTCGCGCCGCTGCGGGTCACGATCGACGGCGCACATCTTCACGTGGTCTCGCGCCTGGACCACACGGATTCGTCGCGGTACGCCCTCCGCTACCGGATCGAGGATGCTGCGGGGGTGCGTGACAGCGGTCCGATCACCGCGCCGCCGCTTCCGCCGCGGGGCCGGGCGACGCTCGATCTCCCCCCGGTCCCGCCCTCGGCGGTGCTCACCGTCGAGGTCGTCCAGGTGGGGGAGACGGCCTGGGCGCCCGGCGGGTGGGTCGTCTCGCGCGTGTCGACCGCCGTTCCCGCGGGGATCGCGGCGCGGCGCCGCGGGGCGGCGCCGGCGCGCCGTCTCACCCTCGCCGACGTCGATCTCGACCCCGCGACGGGTGCGCTGCGGCGCCTCGGCGACCTGGAGGTGACCGACTGGCGGGTGATGCTCGACCGCGTGCCCACCGACAACGACCGGCACGCGGGATGGGACGAGATTCTCGACTTCTCGTACGCAGAACGGTGGCGGCTTCTCGGACTCCACGACCTGCGCACGCGCCTGGTCTCGATCGAGCGTGTATCGGTCGACGGCCCCGACGGCGAGATCCGTGTCCGCACCGTCGTAGGCGGGCCGGCGGTGGACGCGCGGGTGTCGTGCCGCTGGCGGTGGCGGGCCGTCGACGGGGGCATCCGTCTCGACCTCGCCGTCGACCCCGAGGGGCACTGGCCGGCGTGGACCGCGCACTGGGCGCGCGTGGGTGTGGGGTTCTCGCTCGCCGGCGAGGGCCGGCTGGAGTGGTGCGGGCGGGGACCGGGCCCCGCGTACCCCGACCTCGGACAGGCGGCGACGGCGGGATGGTTCGCCGGTACCGTCGCCGAGCTGCAGGAGCGCACCGTGCGGCCGCAGGAGGCGGGCGCACGGGCGGCCTCGTGGATGCGGGTCGAGGCCGGCGGGCGCGCGCTCGAGGTCGGGCTGGACACCACCTCGCCACGCGGGCCGGTGAACGATCCCGCGATCACCGTGCGTCCGTGGTCGGAGGCCGCCCTCTGGGCGGCGGCGCACGACGACGAGCTGATCCCCGACGGGCGCACCCATGTCGTGCTCGACCTCGTGCGCGCGGGGGTGGGCACGGCGCGGTGCGGTCCGGGTGTCCTCCCCGCCTACCGGCTCGAAGCGCAGCCCGTGCGCGGGTCGCTTGTGTTCTTCACCCCCGATGCGAACGGAGACCGTCATGACTGAACCCGATCCCTCCCCGGCCCTGGCGGATCCCGTCGACGATCGCGAACCCCGCGACATCCGCACCGGTGTCGACGGCATCGTCCTGCGGCTGTCGCCGATCGAGCGGGTGACGTTCCGGTCGTTCGTCGACTGCAACATGGCGGCGGCATGGGTGGGGGACCGGTTCCGCATCTTCCCCGGGAAGTACGGTGAAGACCCGGTCTGGGGCGAAGCCAACGACCTGAAGATCGGTGAGGGTGCCGGCGTGGGCGAGGCCTTCGCCAGTGAGCCCGAGGCCTTCCGCACGTCGGTCCTCCCGCCCAACGCACCGCCCGGCACGCCCGGCCTCCACGGCGCGATTTGGTTCGAGACGGTTTACCAGGATCCCCGGGACGCCTCGGGGAAGACCCTCTATGCGCTGTACCACAACGAGAACTACCCCGAGACGCTGCCGTACGATCCCGCGACTGGCGAAGGGATGAGCGATCGGGATTGGCCGCCGGGGCTGAAAGGCGATGACTCCATCCAGGCGGCCCCCCGGATCGGCATCATGCGGTCGGTCGACGGTGGTGAGAGCTGGGACGACCGCGGCATCCTGCTGGAGGACCGCGACGAGCGGATGATCCGTCTGCCCGTCAATCGCAACTACTGCTTCCCGGGCGGGGTGGGGGACCCGAGCGCCGTGGCCAGCGGCGACCACCTCTACGTCTTCTTCGGCGAGTACGCCTATCCAGAGCCGTTCGATGCGGCGACGTGGAGCGCGCAGGTCGAGGCATCCGGGCAGTGCGTGAGCGTCGCCCGCGTGGCGCTGGCGGACCTGAATGACCCGGCCGGAGCCGCTCGTCGCTGGGACGGCGAGGCCTTCGCGGCGCCCTGGGATGCGGCAGGTCAGCCCATCCGCGCACTCCGGATCGACCGGCAGGCCGGCGGCGGCGCGGTGTCGCAGGGCGACGAACGTTACTACTGGGGTCCCTCGGTCAGCTGGAACGAGCACCTCGGCGTCTGGGTCATGCTCATGGGCAGGGTCGACGGCGCGTTCTGGGTGGGCGACAGCATCTTCGTCTCCATCAACCCGAACGCCGATCTCGGTGAGGGGCGGAACGCCCAGGACTGGTCGCCGCCGGTCGAAGTCCTGCGCCGCCCGGGGCACACCCTGTGGTACCCCGCGTTGCAGCCGACCGACAGCGAGGAGGATCGCGCCGCGCGGCGCACCTCGGTGCGGCTCGGCCGCGAGGCCCGCTTGTTCGTGAAGGACATCACCGACTCCGACTCGGACTACGTGTGCGACTTCGCGGTGGAGTTCGTCCGCGAGACGTGATCGGCCACGGCCACGCGACGACGCACGGCTACGATGCCCCTAGCGGACGGAGGGGGATCGCATGACCGAGGTCGTGGGTGACGAACCGCGAATCGTCGGCAGCGACCGCGTTCTGGCCGTGCTCGCCGCGCTGGGATCCCACCCTCGGGGCGCGACCCTGGATCAGCTGAGCCACGAGGTCTCCAGCCCCAAGCCCACCGTCCATCGGGCGCTCGCGGCGCTCCGCCGCGCGGGGTTCGCCGAGCAGATCGACCGCGGCGTCTATGCGATCGGCGACGAGCTCCTCCGCATCGCATTCCAGACCGTCGCGGAGCGGCCGGATGTCGCCAGGGTCAGACCCGTGCTCGACGAACTGACGGCGACCTTCGGCGAGACGGCACACTACGCCGTCCTCGACGGAGCGGAGGTCGTGTACCGGGCGAAGACCGACCCGGCCGCCGGGGCGGTGCGCCTCACCTCGGTCGTCGGCGGACGCAATCCCGCCTATCGAACGGCGGTCGGGAAGTTGCTGCTGAGCGGCCGGGTGGGCAGTGAGGCGGACCTCCGCGCTCTCATCGGGGATGGCCCCCTCGAGGCGCGGACGTCCCGCACCCTCACCGACGTCGGCGCTCTCTGGCGAGAACTGGAGCTCACCCGGGAGCGGGGCTACGCCGTCGACGACCAGGAGAACGAACTCGGCATCACCTGCGTCGCCGTGGCGCTTCCGCCGGTCGACGGGGCAACGCCGGTGGGCGCCGTGAGCATCAGCGCCCTGGCCTTTCGCACGTCGCTGGCAGACCTCGTCTCGGCCGTGCCGAGGATTCGAGCCATCGTCGCCGGCGGCAGCGGCCCGCGCTCCCTCGCGGACGAGACCGCTCAGTAGACGGCGCGGCCGCCGCTGATGTCGTAGACCGAGCCGGTCGAGAAGCTCACCCGGTCGGACGCGAGCCACGCCACGAGTTCGGCGACCTCTCGCGGCTCGCCGACGCGCTTCATCGGGATGAGACTGGTGATGTGGGCCAGCACGTCGGGTGCGGTCGTGGCGTTCATCGGTGTGGCGATGACTGCGGGGGCGATGGCATTGACGAGGACGCCGGTGGTCGCGAGCTCCTTGCCCGCCGACTTCGTCAGGGCGATCACGGCGGCTTTGGACGCGGAGTAGGCAGCGAGGTTGGGATTGCCGTCCTTGCCGGCCATGCTCGCGAAGTTCACCACGCGGCCCCAGCCGCCCGACACCATGCCGGGGATGAAAGCGCGCATCATCGACACGACCCCGAGCACGTTGACCTCGAAGGTCGCCCGCCACGCGTCGAGTCCCGTCTCCACGAGGGGGAGGTTCGGTCCCACGATCCCGGCCGAATTGATGAGGATGTCGACGGCGCCGATCCGCCGCGCGAGGTCGGCGACCGCGGCTTCGTCGGTGACATCCACACGCTCGTCGACGTCGCCGACGCGGTCGACCCGGACGACCTCGACGCCGTCGGCGCTCAGCCTCTCCGCGGTCGCGGCACCCAGGCCCTGCGCCCCGCCGGTGACCACGGCGCGTCTCATCGCGGCCCCACCACGGTCTGGCGCTGCGCGCCGAGCCGGTCTATCGAGACGTCCATCACGTCTCCCGGGCGCAACCAGATCGGGGGTGTGTGGCCCATCCCCACCCCCGGAGGGGTGCCGGTGTTGATGAGGTCGCCGGGCTCGAGCACGAGGAACTGGCTGATGTAGTGCACGAGGAAGAACGGATCGAAGATCATCGTCGCGGTCGATCCGTCCTGACGACGCGTGCCGTTGACGTCCAGGCGCATGCCGAGGCTCTGGACGTCGGGGATCTCGTCGGGGGTCACGAGCCACGGACCGGCGGGGTTGAAGGTCTCGGCCGATTTTCCCTTCAGCCACTGGCCGCCACGCTCCATTTGGAACGCCCGCTCGCTGACGTCATTGACGACGGTGAACCCGGCGATGTGCCGGCGCGCGTCCTCTGGGCTCGCGAGGTAGGTGGCACGGGTGCCGATGACGATGCCGAGCTCGACCTCCCAGTCGAGCTTCTCGCCGCCCCGCGGCATCCGCACGTCGTCGTTCGGCCCGACGAGGGTGTTCGGCGACTTGGTGAAGAGGATCGGCTCGGCGGGAACCGCTTGACCGGTCTCGGCGGCGTGGTCGGAGAAGTTCAGCCCGACGCAGATGATCTGGTGAGGGCGCGCAATGGGGGCGCCGATGCGTTCGCCCGCGAGACGGTGCACCGCGCCGCGCGTGACACGGTCCGCCACGACGTGTCGCAGGCGGGCGATGCCGTCGCCCGCAAGGAAAGGTTCGTCGACATCCGCCGTCGCGTCGGAGACATCGACGTACTCCTCGTCGCCGACGAAGACGACCGGCCTCTCCGAACCGTCAGGGCCGAGCCGTGCAAGCTTCATGGCTCGAGTGTAGGGCTATTCCATTCTCCGAGACTAGTTTCCAAATATTGGAATAACGCCGAGTCTCCGTCAGCCCACGCTCTCCACCCGCGCGCCCGCGGCCGACTCCTCCGCGGCCAGACGATCGGCGGGGGTGACCCCGAACACGCGGTGCACCGCGGCGTCGAATACCCGGTCGGGCAGCAGCCAGCGGGCGAACACGATCGCCTTCGCGGCGAAGGGGACGGTGTACCGGATGCGCGGCTTCGCGGCATCCACGGCCCGCCCGATCGCCTCGGCGACGACCGCCGGCCCCGGCGCCCTCTCGGTGTCGGCCGCGCTCAGCGCCCGCACGAGCGCGTGCGCCTGCGGGCCGTATGCGGTCTCGCCCGAGACCTCGAGGGCGCTCCGCCGCGAGATCTCGTTCCACTCGGTGCGGATCGCCCCGGGACGGATCAGCACCACCCGCACCCCGTGCGGCTCGACCTCGACCCGCAGCGAGTTGCTGAGCCCCTCCACGGCGTACTTGGTCGCGTGATACCAGGCGCCGAGCGGCTCGTAGATGCGGCCCCCGATCGAGGAGATGTTGACGATCGTGCCCCGGCGCTGGCGCCGCATCGTCGGCAGCACGAGCTGGGTGAGCCGCGCGAGCCCGAAGATGTTGACCTCGAACTGGCGTCGCGCCTCGTCGATCGGCACGTCTTCGACCGCCCCGTACGAGCCGTAGCCGGCGTTGTTGACGAGCACGTCGATGCGCCCTCGATCATTCAGGATGCCGATGACGGCAGCCGTCATCGATTCGTCGTCGGTGACATCCAGGTGGATGACGCGGGCGCCGTGATCGGCGAGGTGCGCCATGCGCTCGACACGCCTCGCTCCCGCGTAGACGACGAATCCGCGGCGGATCAGTTCGAGGACGGTGGCCTCTCCGATTCCCGAGGATGCTCCGGTGACCAAGGCGACGCGTGAATCCATAGGGAACACAAAACCAGGTACTCCTGCATGTCTCCTCCGCGGATCTGGTGCGTTTGCCTAGCCTGGCCGAGTGGGGGAGCGGGCACGACGTCGACGCCGCGCTCGCCTGCGTCGCGCGGGGACGGTGCTGGGCGGCATCCTGTTCGTCGCAGCCCTCACGGTCGGGTGGCTCGCGCTCACGCTCGGGCCCCTCAACGGCGTCGCCCGGGCTGCGGCTCCCCTGACGCCCGCACCGGTCCCCGCCGAGGCCGCCCCGGCCCCTACACCCGCGGCGACGCCGCTCCTGCCCACCCCGGTGCTCGACGACGCGCCCGCCGACCCCGCCCCGCCTGCACCCCCGCCGCCGCCCACCGCCTGGGTGATCGGCGACTCGCAGGCCGCGGCCGAGGCGTCATGGGTGGCGCGCGCCCCGGCCGACCTCGGCTACGACGTCACCCTCTCCGCGCGCGGCGGCATCGGGTTCGTCGCCGCGCCGCCGGGCTCTGACGCCTCGGCGGGGCATCCGAGCATCCGCGATGCCCTCGCCGCCGGGCTGTGGCAACCGCCCGCCGATCCCGCGCTCATCGTCGTGCAGTCCGGCGGCAACGACCAGACCTTCCCGATCGAGCACGTGCGCGCCTCCGCCGAGGCCTCGCTCGATCAGCTGCGCACCACCTTCCCCGAGGCGACGATCGTCGTCGTCGGACCGCTCGTGCAGGTGGAGGCCTGGGCGCCCCAGCGCCGTGCCGTGAGCGCGACACTCGCCGAGGTCTCTGCGGCGCGCGGGATCGCCTTCGTCGACACGACCGGCTGGGTGGCGTCATCCGGTCTTTCGCCGTTCCTCGTCGACGACCGTCACTTCTCGCCGGCAGGGCACGACGCCCTCACGGGCATCTTCGTGCGCGCACTCGCCGGCGCAGGGGTGGGCGACCCCGCTGCGACGGCGCCGTCAGCAGCCTCCTGAGCCCGCGGCATCCGACTCGTCCGGCGTGCTCTCCGCACTCGTCAGCTCCGCGACGAGCTCCTGTGCGGCCGGCCAGTACGGCGCGTAGTGATCGGGCTGGGCGTTGATCTGGGTGCGGTGGGCGACGAGCGTCGGCTCCATCGCAAGGCGCTCGGCTTCGGGGACCTCGTCGAGCATCGCCCGGTAGAACATCGTCGCCGCGGTGTACGGATCCATGCGCGCCTCGCGCGGGCCCCATTCGTCCTGCTGCTGGAAGAGTCCGATCGAGGTCGTGGGGCTTCCGTCGGGGTTTCGCACCCCGTTGGTCTCCCAGTCGCCGTAGTCGAGGTTCCGCAGCGACGACTCGCCCATGGCGGTCATCACGGCGATGGTCTGGTCGCGCTCCGAGAGCCCGAGATCCCGACCCGCCCGGATGACGGTCGCGGCGTTCTCGCGCTGCTCAGCGGTCCAGGTGCGGCATTCGGGTGCGCTCCCGCGGGGCGAGAACAGCACCACGACGGCGATCACCGCGACGACGGCGACGGTGACGAGACCCGCGAGCACGGTCTGGATGCGGGATGCCGCGGAGGAGCGCACCCGCACATGGTGGCACCCGTTCCTGAGATCCACCCGCCGGGTATAGCCTGCCGCCGATGCGCCTTCGCCCGATCGATCTCGTGGACGTCTTCGTCTACCTCGTCGTGCTGGGCGTGTTCATTCAGCTCTTCCCCGAGGTCATCTCCGAGACCTTCCTCCTCGCTCTCCTCACCGCGATCCTGCTGAAGGTCGTGCTCGAAGTCGTGCTGTGGCTGAAGAAGCGGGTGGTCGCGCGCATCCGCGACTCGAGCACCGCGCTCACACGCTCGGTCAACGTCGTCGCGCTCGTGCTGATCGTGCCGGGCAGCAAGTTCGCGGTGCTGCTGCTGGTCGACCTCGTCTTCGGCGACGAGGTGCGCCTCGGCGGGTTCTTCGCCGTCACGGCGCTCATCATCGTGCTGACGCTCGCGCGGGCGGGCGTCCGCCGGCTGCTCACTCCGACGCCGGGCGACCCGGAGAGCGATCAGAGCTCACGGAGGTAGCAGAGCATCCGATAGTCCTCGCCGGGCTCGATGTTCACGAAGCCGTGCCGCTCGTAGAACCGGCGGGTGTCGTGATCGATCTCGTCGACGTTGATGTGCATCTCGCCGGCCCCGCGGCGACGCACCTCGTCGATCGCGGCCATGAGGACGCGGGTGCCGATGCCCTCGTCGCGCAGGGGCGGGCGCACGTAGAGCTCTTCGAGCTGGGCGAGCGGACCCCGGTAGTACGGCGTCGGCCGCAGTGTGAGGAAGGCGAAGGCCACAGCCGCGCCGGTGTCATCCTCGGCGAGGACGACCAGCACGTCGTCCCGAGGAAGGAGCGCGGCGAAACGCTCGCCGAAGAACGCGGCACCGGGGGTGGCCGATTCGAACTCGGTGTTGAAGTCGTGAAGCAGCGCGCCGACCGTCGCGGCATCCTCTTCGGTGGCGAATCGCACTGTGACCGGCGTCGGCATGGGTTCATCATTGCCGACGCCGGCGCGCGGCGGTAGCGTGCGGCGCGTGAGTCATCCGATCATGTTCGATGAGGCGGATGCTGCGCTGCGGCGCATCCGCGAGATCGCCCTGGCTTTGCCGGGTGCGGCGGAGCGGGTCTCGCACGGCCGGCCGAACTTCTTCACCACGAAGACCTTCTGCTACTTCGGCGGGTCGGAACGCGGCGACCAGGTGGGGGCGCGGCACGATCGCGCCATCCTCGTCCGGCCCGATCCGGTCGACGAGCCGGCCCTCCGGCAGGACCCCCGATTCTGGGAGCCCGCGTACCTCTGGCCGGCCGGGTGGCTCGGCGTCGACGTTCCGGCCGGCGACGCTCCGGATGCCGAGTGGGCCGAGGTCGCCGAACTCATCGACGCGTCGTACCGCGTCACGGCGCCGAAGAAGCTGGTGCGCGAACTCGATCTGAGGGGGACCGGCGCGGGCTGACCGCGATCGCACTCGTCCGCAACCCCTCGCCCGGCCGAGCCCGCGCCCCTAGAGTGCCCCCATGGGAGAGGATGTCGCACCGCAGGAGTTCACCCGCGCCGACCGCACCCGCCACCGTGAGAAGGTGCGGCAGAACCTCGACGTCTTCGCGCAGATGCTGCGCGAATCGCGGTTCGACACCGACGATCCGCTGACGGGGCTGGAGGTCGAGTTCAACCTCATCGACGAGGTCGGCGATCCCGCTTTCCGCAACGCCGAGGCGCTCGCCGCGATCGCCGACCCGGCGTTCCAGACCGAGCTCGGTCAGTTCAACATCGAGATGAACGTCCCTCCGGCGCGACTGCGCGGGGGAGGGCTGACGACGTTCGAGGACGGTCTGCGCCGCAGCCTCAACCGAGCCGAGGAGCGCTCGGCCGGTGTCGGCGCGCATCTGGTGATGATCGGCATCCTGCCGACCCTCGCCGAGGGGCATCTCACGCGCGAGACCCTGAGCGCCAACCCGCGCTACGCGCTCCTCAGCGAGCAGATCCTCGACGCGCGCGGGGAGGACATCGCGATCTCGATCACGGGTGCCGAGAAGCTCCGCACCACGGCCGATTCGATCATTCCCGAAGCGGCATGCACGAGTACGCAGTTCCACGTGCAGACCTCGCCCGACGACTTCGCCGCGTACTGGAACGCCTCGCAGGTGATCGCGGGCGTGCAGCTCGCCGTGTCGGCGAACTCGCCCTACCTTCTCGGTAAGGAGCTCTGGCGAGAGACGCGCATCCCGCTGTTCGAGCAGGCGACCGACACCCGCAGCGAGGAGCTGAAGGCCCAGGGCGTCCGGCCCCGGGTGTGGTTCGGCGAGCGGTGGATCACCTCGGTGTTCGACCTGTTCGAAGAGAACGTCCGGTACTTCCCGGCTCTTCTCCCCGTGGTCGACGACGAAGACCCGGCGGTCGCCCTCGACGAGGGCCGGGTGCCGTCGCTCGCCGAGCTCAAGCTCCACAACGGCACCGTCTACCGGTGGAACCGCCCGGTGTACGACATCGCCGACGGGATGCCGCACCTCCGCGTGGAGAATCGGCTGCTCGCCGCCGGCCCCACCGTCGCCGACATCATGGCGAACGCCGCGTTCTACTTCGGGCTCGTGCGCGCGCTCGCCGAGGATGAGCGGCCGCTGTGGTCGCAGATGTCCTTCAGCGCGGCCGAGGAGAACTTCCATGCCGGCGCCCGCGACGGCATCGATGCGCGCGTCTACTGGCCCGGGGTCGGCCAGGTGGCGGCGACCGAGCTCGTGCTCCGGCGCCTGCTCCCCCTCGCCCACCGCGGACTGGAGGCATGGGGTGTCGACACCGCCGAGCGCGAGCGCCTGCTGGGCATCATCGAGCAACGGTGCCTCACGGGTGTCACCGGCGCGGAGTGGTTCATCGGGCGCATGCACCAGCGCCGCGGCATGGAGCGCTTCGACGCCCTGCGGGCCACCCTGCTGGACTACACCGCCGGCATGCACACCAACGAGCCGGTGCACACCTGGGAGCGCTGAACGCCCTCGCCCGTCAGCGCGGCTTCTTCTCCGAGGTCTCGCCGCGCTTCCAGTAGCCCTTGATGACGGTCTGGTCTGCCGGCACGCCCCAGCGCTCGAGCAGCAGCTCACGACCGGGCTTGACGATCGACTGCTCGGCCGCGATGAACCCCAGGATGCTGCCGGTCGGCCGCTCCTCGCCGCCGAGGGCGCTCAGCCGCGCAGCCAGCGCCGACCCGGGTGCCGTCGTGCCGCGGTGCACCTGCTCGACGACGACACCCGCGGGCGCGTCGATCGGCAGCTCGTGGGCGGCGTCGGCCACCTCGACGAAGATACGCCCGCGCGCCTGGTCGTCCATGATCGCCGCGAAGCGGCGCATCGCGGGCACGGCGGTCTCGTCGCCCGCGAGCAGCCAGAAGTCGGGCCGGCCGTCGACGACCTTCGAGCCGCGCGGTCCGCGGATACCCGCGAGGGCCCCCGTCGGGGCGGTCGCCGCCCACGTCGACGCTGCTCCGGCTGTTTCCCCGACCGGATCGCCGTGCAGCACGAATTCCAGATCGAGCCAGTCGGAGCCCCACCGCGCCGGGGTGTATTCGCGGCTCGGCGCGGCGGCGAGCTCCTCGTCGGTGTGAGGGTCGCCGTCGGGGAAGAAGATGCGCACATGGTCGTCGGGTGCCGCCGAGACGAAGTCCGCCATGTCGTCCCCGATCAGCCGGACCCTCACATACCCGGGCGTGATCCACTCGCGTTCGGCCAGGCGAAGGCGGCGGAACCGCAGCTCGTGACCCTGCGGGCGGAAGGAGAAGGATGACTCGGGCATGGCGCTCTTTCGTTCGGGTTCTTCCATCCTCCCTCCGTTCTCACGGGCTTGCTTGATTCAAAGGTTTAGGGCTAAACTCATCACATGGATGCTCGGACCGTCTATGCGCAGATGCTGCGCTTCATCCACGCGGTGGCCCAAGAGGGGGCCGTGGAGCTCCGCGACTTCGACCTGACCCCGGCGCAGTTCCAGCTGCTGATGCAGGTCTCACGGCGCCCGGGTGTCGCTCAGCGCCAACTCGTCGAGGACTTCGGTGTCACCAAGGGCAACATCAGTCAACTCGTCAAGCGCCTCGAGAATGCGGGACTGCTGTCACGTAGTCGTGTGCAGGGGAGTGATGAGTTGTCCGTAACTGCCGCAGGTGAGGCGATCTTGTCCCGCGCGGTTCCGGCGCACGAGGCCTTCATGGCGGAGCGATTCGCCGCGCTGTCATCCGAGGAGCTCCGCACGCTCCATCGCTTGCTCGTCCGCCTCTCTCGCTGACAGCGAGCCCGTCTCGGCAGCGCGGGCGCAGGTCAGCATCACGAGTTCAGTCCTAAACAGAAAGGAAGACCATGACTCTTGCTTCATCCGAGGCCCGCCCCGTGACGCGTGTCCGCTGGGCACGCGCGGGCGTCGCGATCCTCATCGCGACCGCCTCCAACCTCCTCATCGCCCTCGCCGCCGCCGCCGCTCTCGATGCCGGTGACTTCACCGCTCTCCAGCCCGGCCCGGTCATCACCGTGACGGTCCTCGCGATGATTCTCGGAACCCTCTTCTTCGCTGTCCTCGCGCGCCTTACACGCAGGGCGCGAGGGTGGTTCGTGACCGTCGCGCTCGCTGCGGCTGTGGCCAGTCTGGTGGCTCCTATCTCACTCGCCGTCGCACCGAGCTCGTTCCCTGGCGCGACCACCGCGGCCGCGCTCGCGCTCATCCCGCTTCACCTCATCCCCGCCGCTGCGCTCGTGGTGGCACTCATCCCCGATCCGAAGGAGCAGAAGAAGTGATCGATCTCGCAGGAAGGAAGGCCGTCGTCACGGGCGGCACGGACGGCATCGGCGCGGCGACGGCCCTGGAGCTGAGATCCCGCGGCGTCGACGTCGTCATCGTCGGTCGCTCCCAGGCGAAGGCCGACGCCGTGATGGCGCGCGCCGCCGCACTGCCGGGGCCGGGGAGCATGCGGGCCGTCGTAGCCGACCTGAGCCTGATGCGAACGGCCCGCCAGGTTGCCGATGGGCTGGCAGCCGACCTCGGCAGCGTGGATCTGCTGCTCAATGCCGTCGGCATCCTCATCACGCGTCCGGCTCACACTGCCGAGGGCGTCGAGCTCGACTTCGCCGTGGGGTACTTGTCGCGCTTCGTTCTCATGGAGACCCTCGCCGCCCGAGGCGCCTTCACGCCGTCGACGAGGATCGTCACCATCGCAGCGTCCAGTCCTGACGTGCCGGCGTTCGCGCGCATGGAGTTCGACGATCTTGCCGCGGTGCGGGCCCGCACCGGCATGACCAGTCATGGTCAGGCGCAGTTGGCGAACGATCTCTTCACTGCTCGGGCGGCGGAGCGATACGGTGTCGTCGCGATCGGGTACGGGCCGGGGTCGGTCGATACGAACATCCGGCGCGAGGTGCCCGCGATCGTCCGCACGCTGATGAAGCCCTTCTTTGCGCGGAAGACGCGTTCGGCGGACGAGGTCGGACGACAGGTCGCCGACATCTTCGCTGACGAGACCCTCGTGTCGGGGGAAGCTGCGTTCTTCGATCGGAACGGCCGATTCGACATCGCCGCGTTCGTGGCCGACCCTGCGCGTCAGGACGACGTGCTGCGAGTGAGTGAGGAGCTGGCGCGAATAGCCCTCGCCGAACGCTGAGCGGCTCGCTCGGTCACTCCGCGGCGCCGCCCCCTGCCCCGTCGGCTTCGAACCTCAGGATGTCGCCGGGCTGGCAATCCAGCGCCTGGCAGAGCGCATCGAGGGTCGAGAAGCGCACCGCCTTGGCCCGGCCGTTCTTCAGGACGGCGAGGTTCGCGGGGGTGATGCCGATGAGGTCGGCAAGCGTGCCGACGGCCATCTTGCGCCGGGCGAGCATCACGTCGATGTCGACGATGATCGGCATCAGATCACCTCGTCGAGCTCGGCGCGGAGCCGCCCCGCTTCGACCTCGCGGGCGATGGCCTGCGTCAGCAGCATCCTCATCACCACCACCAGCAGGGCCATGCCGGCGAGCACGAGGGCGAAGCCCGAGATGAGGCCGATGATTCCGGGGGCTGCCTCGCCGAAACGGAGCACGACGGCGAAGGCGAAGGTGACGACGGATGCCGCGATCACCGCGCCGATGATCACGTCGACGTAGCGGAACGCGGCCGGGGTGAACACGGCGTCGCGGCGCACCATCGTCAGGAGGCGCCAGACGCAGACGGCGAAGACCTGGAGGGTCAGAACTCCGAGGACGACGAGAACCGCGATGCTCACCCGCGCCCACAGCGGAGCGCCGTCGAGGTCGATCCACAGCAGGGGCACGATGACCATCTGCACGATCAGCGACCCGACCAGCGACAGCGCGATGATCACCCGCAGCGCCAGAATCGTCTTCTTTCCCATTGCTTCCTCCTGTTGCTCGAGAGGAATCTATCGAAAGTCGATAAATCAGGCAACTCGAAGGCGCGGTAGATACCCCCGGGGGTATCATCGGAGCATGCCCCAAAGTCCTGCCCCACACCGGATCGTCATCGTCGGAGGCGTCGCCGGCGGAATGAGCTGCGCCGCCCGCGGGCGACGGCTGGATGAGTCCGCCGAGATCATCGTGCTCGAGCGCGGCCCGCACGTCTCCTTCGCGAACTGCGGTCTGCCGTACTACGTCGGCGGAGAGATCGCCGATGCCGACAAGCTCCTCGTCCAGACGCCGGCCTCGCTTCGCGCCGCGCTGAACCTCGACGTGCGCACCGACCACGACGTCACGGCGGTCGACACCGTGGCGCAGACGGTCACCGTCATGACCGCCGACGGGGTTGAAGAGATCCACTACGACGCCCTCGTGCTCTCCCCGGGCGGGCAGGCGGTGCGTCCGCCGCTGCCGGGCCTCGACTCCCCGCGGGTGCGGACCCTCCGCACCGTCGACGACGCCCTGGCCCTCCGAGACCGCGTCGACGCCGGCGCACGCCGGGCGGTAGTGCTCGGCGCCGGGTTCATCGGGCTCGAAGCCGCCGAGGCGCTCGCCGCTCGGGGGCTCGCCGTCTCGCTCGTCGAACTCGCCGACCATGTGCTGCCCCCGCTCGAGCGGGAGCTTGCGACCCTCGTCGCCGACGAGCTCGTCGACCTCGGCGTCGATCTGCACATCGGGGTCGGCGCGAACGCGGTCGAGCACGGCACCGAGAACGACGTCGTCGTGCTGACCGACGGCACCCGCATCGACGCCGACCTCATCGTCCTGTCGGTGGGCGTTCGTCCCGACACCGCCCCCTTCGAGGCGGCCGGCATCGTGTGCGACCGGGGCGCCATCGTCGTCGACGAACACGGACGCACCTCTGCTCCGCGAGTGTGGGCGGTCGGTGACGCCACCGCCGCGGTCGATGCGGTCACCGGCGTCCGGCGCCCGATCGCCCTGGCGGGCCCGGCCAACCGCGCCGGCCGGCTCATCGCCGACGACATCCTCCGCCCCGATTCCGCGCGGGCGGTGCCCTCGTCGGTGGGCACCGCGATCGTGCGGGTCGGCTCTCTCGCCGCAGCCCTCACCGGCGCGAACCGCGCGTCGCTCGACGCCGCGGGCACGCGCTACCGCACCCTGCACCTGCACCCCACTCAGCACGCCGGCTACTTCCCGGGCGCCGCGCAGCTGCACCTCATCGTGCACTTCCGCGAGGACGACGGCCTGCTCCTGGGAGCTCAGGCGGTGGGGGAGGACGGCGTCGACAAGCGCATCGACATCCTGGCCACCGCCATCCGCTCTTCTCTCACCGTCGATGACCTCATCGATCTCGACCTCGCCTACTCGCCGCCCTACGGTGCTGCGAAAGACCCGGTGAACCTCGTCGGCATGCTGGGCGAGAACGTCCGCACCGGTCAACTGCGCCTCTGGTACGCCGACGACCTCGACGAGGTGCTCGCCTCGGCGCTCGTGCTCGATGTGCGCTCGGCCGACGAGGTCGCCACCGGTCATCTGCCCGGCGCGCTGCACATTCCGCACACCGAGCTGCGTGCTCGGCTGGCCGAGGTGACGGATGCCGCCGACAGCCGTCCGGTCCGCGTCATGTGCGCGTCGGGGGTGCGGTCGGCGATCGCCTACCGCGTGCTCGTGCAGGCGGGCTTCGATGCCGCGTCGCTCTCGGGCGGCATCCTCACCCTGCGTGCGGCGCTCGGATCGCGTTCGGCCGATCTGCTGCGCGTCTGGTCCGAACCCGCCGCCCGTGAGGAAGGAGTCCGCTGATGCGCACCGCCGACCCCGAGGTCCAGCGCCGAATCGTCAACCGCCTGCGCCGCGCCCGCGGCCAGCTCGACGCGGTCATCGCCGCCGTCGAGCAGGACAAGCCCTGTCGTGACGTGATCACCCAGCTCGCGGCCGTCGGCAGCGCGATCGACCGTGCCGGATTCGCCATCGTCTCCACCGCGATGAAGGAATGCCTGGCCGACCCCGATGCCGCGTTCGAAGACGACGGCACCACCCCCGAAGAGCTGGAGAAGCTCTTCATGATGCTCGCCTGACCCCCGAAGGAGATTCCCCATGTGCTACCCCGTCACCTGCGCCACCTGCGGCAAGACCACCTGGGATGGATGCGGCCAGCACGCCGACCAGGTTATGACCGCCGTTCCCGCCGGTCAGCGCTGCCCCGGTCACGAGTCGGCGCCCCGCGCCGGCATGCTCGCGCGCCTCTTCGGCGGCGCCGCCTGACTCGGAGAGGCCTTTCCCGCGCTCCGCAGCTCAGGTAGCGTGGCGGCGATGCCCACGCTTTCGCCTCCCCAGCCCGACGCCGCCGCGCCGCGCACCCCGGCTCCGGGGCTTGCCGGCCGCGAGCTCGTGGTCCAGATCCGGCGTCTGCTCGTCGTCACGCTCGTGGCGTGCCTTTTCTACCCCGTCTTCATCGGGGGGTCGAGATCGTTCTGCCCCGGCGGCTTCGACGCCGACGGCGGGTTCATCGACCGCGACGGACAGACGACCGACCTCGCGCCGCAGTGCCTGTCGCTGCAGATGGGGCCCGGCCCCTTCGTCTTCGCCGCGATCGCGGCGATCGTCCTGGTGACGCTCGGTCGCGTCATCCGGGTGGCGGACGATCTCGAGTCGGCGACACGGATGCTCCGCCGCGCCGCCCTCGCGATCATGATCGTCGCGGGTCTCTCCGTCGTCATCGCGCAGGTCTGGTTCGCGCTGCTGCCGGTCACGGAGTGGGATCCGGCGAGCGGGTACATCTTCCTGTTCCCCTTCCCGTTCGCGAGCGTCGACCTCACGATCACGCCCCTCACGCCCTGACCGCGGCTCAGACGGCGGGCTGCTGCTGGGTGATGCAGTGGATGCCGCCCCCGCGGTCGAACAGGGGGCGCGCGTCGACGGTCACCACGCGACGACCGGGGTAGGCGTCGGCGAGGATCTCACGCGCGCGGGTGTCGGCGAGTTCCTCGCCGAAGCCGCAGGCGATCACCCCGTCGTTGACGACGAGGTGGTTGACGTAGCTCCAGTCGACGACGCCGGTGTCGTCGCGGAGTGTCGCCGGTGCCGGCAGCCCCGTGATCGTGACGTCCCGACCGCGGGCGGCGAACGCCTCCTCGAGCTCGGTGCGGATCTGGCGCGACACCTCGAAGTCGGGATGGTCGGGGTTCTGCTGCTCGTGGAGCAGCACGTGGCCCTCCGCAGCGAAGGTCGCGACGATGTCGACGTGACCGTTGGTGCCCAGGTCGTCGTAGTCGCGGGTGAGTCCGCGCGAGAGCCAGATCGCGTCGGTCGCGCCGATCGTGCGGGCCATCTCGGCCTCCACGCGGGCTTTGTCGGCGAAGGGGTTGCGACGCGGGTCGAGCTGCACCGTCTCGGTCAGCAGGACGGCGCCCGTTCCGTCGACATGCAGGCCGCCGCCCTCGTTGACCAGCAGTGAGCTGATCACCTCGATGCCGAGGAGGTCGCCGATGAATCGGCCGATGAGGGCGGACTTCTGCCACTCCGCCCAGTCGGGTGCGCCCCAACCGTTGAACACCCAGTCCACCGCGGCGAGCGTGCCGGGTCGGGCGTCGTCGACGACGAAGGTCGGCCCGACATCGCGCATCCAGAACTCGTCGATGGGGGCTTCGACGATCTCGATCTCCGCGCTGAGCATCCGCCGCGCGCGGGTGATCTCGGTGGGGTCGACCGCCATCGTGACCGGTTCGAAGTCGGTGATGGCGTGGGCGACCGCTGTCCACGCGGCGTAGCCCTCCTCGCGCTCGGCGTCGCTGTCACCGAGGGTGAAGCCCTCGCGGGGGAACGCCATCCAGGTCCGCTCGTGCCGTGCGGTCTCGGCGGGCATGCGCCACCCGAGGGGCGGCGTGGAGCTGTCGGTCATAGCGGAGATCCTTCCGTGGTTGCCACGGCGCCCGCCACGGCGCCGGTGAAGCCGCGTGCGACGACGACGACGAGCGGTCCGAACGGCGGCAGCCACTCACTGAACGGCGTCGTGTGCGCGTGGGCGGCGAGGTGATGGCGGCCGTCGACGCGCGAACCGCTCACGGTGAGAGTCGCGCGGACACCGTCGACGAAGGCGACGACCTCGTCGATCGGTCCGCCCTCGACGGTCGCGGTGAAGGTGACGGTGGTGTGGTCGTGATCCGGGGCGATCCGCACCTCGTCGATCCGCACCTCGAGGGGTCCGGCCGCGGCGGGGCGCGGCGCGTCGAACAGCACCTCGTCGGGCAGCGCCGGCGTGCGCGGCGGCAGGGTGCGCCGTCGCCCGAGGGCCTCGATCGCGGCACCGAGCTGCATGAGGCGGACGTCGCCGTAGGCGGCGCCGGCGATCGTCACGCCGACGGGCATGCCCGTGTCATCCATCGTTCCCATCGGCACGGTCACGGTCGGGATGCCGAGGTGCCGGGGAACGAGGTTGCCGTTGGAGACCCACACCCCGTTTCGCCATGCGATGTCGGCCGAGGCCTCGTTCACGTCGGCGTCAGCCGGCCCGACATCGGAGTGGGTGGGGAAGATGACCGCGTCGAACCCTTCGGCGACGAGCCAGTCGTCGACGTCGACTCTGCGGGTGTGCTCGAGTCCTCGCATCCCCTGCTCCACACTCGGGATGTCGGTGGGCGCACGCACCCCGGCGCGTGCGGCGCCGACGTACTCGGCGATGTCGTACGCGATGTCGAAGGGATAGATGCCGTAGCGGTCGGGCAGTGCCCCAGTGGGGTGGGGGAAGATGCGGTCGCCATCGACGTCGGCGAGTCGGTTCAGCGTCGGGTCGCCGTTCAGGCGCAGGAAGGTGTCGAAGCCCCAGACGGCCAGGTCGCCGACCTCGTCGGTGAGGAACTCGCGGGGAACGAACCCGCGGTCGACGAAGTCCTCATCGCCGGCGTGGAGCTTCTCGTAGTTGTTCACCGCGGGGAAGTCGACCTCGACCACCTCCGCCCCGGCGGCTTCGAGGTCGGCGCGCAGCGCGCGCCACAGCTCCATCACCGACGGGCGCGGGTCGATCGGGTAGGTGCTGTCGTCGTCGGCGCCGACGTAGATGCGCGGGACGGCGAACCGCAGCCCCGCGAGGTCGGCCGCTGCGAGGGCGGCGAACGAGTCCGGGCGCACCTCCGACGGCGCGGGGAGGGCGATCCACGGCTGGCTCCGCCACAGGTCGCCGTCGGTCTCGGGGTCGTCGACGACGACGGCGTCGAGCACGTGGGCGAGGTCGTCCATGCTCCGGGTGTGGGGGACGACGACGTCCATCGTGGGGACGAGGGGCCAGTTGCCGCGCACGGAGATCATTCCGCGCGACGGGGTGTAGGCGCACAGGGCGTTGTGGGATGCCGGGGCGCGCCCCGACGACCAGGTCTCCTCGCCCAGACCGAAGGCGGCGAAGCTCGCAGCGGTCGCCGTGCCCGACCCGTTCGACGACCCTGAACCGAACGCCGAGGTGAGGTACGCGGCGTTGTAGGGCGACTCCGCCCGACCGTAGAGCCCTCGCTGCATGCCGCCGGCCGCCATCGGCGGCATGTTGGTCAGGCCGAGGAACACCGCGCCGGCCTCACGCAGCCGGGCGACGGCGAACGCGTCGCGCTGGGCGATGAGGTTCTCGAAGGCGGGGGATCCGGATGCCACGGGAAGGCCCGTGACGCAGTAGCTGTCCTTCGCCGTGAACGGGATGCCGTCGAGCACCCCGCGCGTCTCACGGCGGGCGCGGCGTTCATCGGCAGCGCGCGCTTCGGCGAAGGCGGACGGATTCAGCACGATCACCGAGTTCAGGGCGATGCCCGCGCGGTCGTAGAACGCGATGCGGTTGAGATAGCGGGCGACGAGCTCGACACTCGTGACCCGGCCCTCGCCGAGTGCGGCTGCGAGCTCGACGATGTCGGCTTCGACCACGGTGGCCAGAGGGGTGGACGGAGGGGCGATCATGGGCGTAAACATACACCGTATGTTTTTCTGCGCGCCACCACTTCTTCCGACACCTGCCGCGTAGGCTCGGCACCGACCTCGAGGAGTCCGTCATCGCCCGACCGCCCCGCCCCCTGCTGAGCCGTGAACTCATCGCGAAGACGGCGCTCGCCCTCGTGGATCGGCACGGGGCCGAGGGGGCGAGCATCCGCCGGGTGGCAACGAAGCTCGCGGTGAACCCCACCTCTCTTTACAACCACGTGCCGAACCTCGCGGCGATGATCGAGGATGTGCGGTCCCTGGTGTCGGCCCGGATCGACTCGTCGCCGCTGCGCACCCTGGAGTGGGAGGACGGGTTGCGCGAGTGGGCGCGCTCCTACCGGCGGGCGTTCGCAGATCACCCGCGCGCGGTGCCGCTGTTGATGACCCATCCGGCATCCGCACCGGTGCTGCTGGCCGGGTACGAGGATTTCGCGGTGGCGGCGCGCGGGGTGGGGTGGGCCGATCGCGACATCCTGCCCCTCCTCACCGCGTTCGAGTCGTTCATCCTCGGCAGCGTGCTCGACATGTCGGGCCCCACGGTCGTCTTCGATCCACGGGGCCAGGAGGAGCAGTTCCCCACCTTCGCGGCAGCCTTCGCGACCCTGAGTGACGAGGACCCGGATGATCCGATCGCCACGCGAGCCTTCGAGATGGGCCTGACGATGCTCATCGCCTCGGCCCGCCCTTCCCCAGGAGGGTGACGTACCCTCGCCTCATGACCCCGACGGCCGCCGCAGAGATCACCCTCTCGCATCGCTTCGCCGATGAGCTGCCCGAGCTGGCCGTCGACTGGCAGGCGGTCGAGCCGCCGGCGCCGCGGCTGCTCGTCTTGGGCGACGCGCTCGCCGCCGACCTCGGGCTCGACCCCGCGCACCTCCGCACGTCGGAGGGCGTCGACTTCCTCACCGGCACCGCCGTGCCGGGCGGCGCCCGACCCGTCGCGCAGGCCTACGCCGGACACCAGTTCGGGGCCTTCAACCCCCGGCTCGGTGACGGCCGGGCCCTGCTGCTCGGCGAAGTCGAGGGGCCAGACGGCGCACTCCGCGACATCCATCTGAAGGGCTCGGGTCCGACGCCCTTCTCACGCGGAGGCGACGGCCTCGCCGCGGTCGGTCCGATGCTCCGCGAGTACATCATCAGCGAGGCGATGCACGCGCTCGGCATCCCCACGACGCGCGCGCTCGCCGTCGTCGCGACCGGTCGCACGGTGCGGCGCGAGAGCGATCTGCCGGGCGCGGTGCTGACCCGGGTCGCGTCGAGCCACCTGCGGGTCGGCACGTTCGTGCTCGCGCGGGCGATGGGCGACGTGCCGCTCCTCGAGCGCCTCGTCGACCACGCGATCGCGCGCCACTATCCCCACGCCGAGGGCGCCGAGAACCGGGCCCTCGCGCTTCTCGACGCGGTCATCGACGCACAGGCCCGTCTCATCGCTCAGTGGATGCTCGTCGGATTCGTCCACGGCGTCATGAACACCGACAACATGACCGTCTCGGGCGAGACCATCGATTACGGCCCCTGCGCCTTCCTCGACACCTTCGACGTCGGCGCTGTCTTCAGCTCCATCGATCAGCAGGGCCGCTATGCGTATGGCGCGCAGCCCGCGATCGGCGAGTGGAACCTCGCGCGCTTCGCCGAGGCCCTCCTGCCGCTGCTGGCGGCGGACACGGATGCTGCCGTCGCGACCGCCCAGCGGTCGCTCGCCGCCTACCGCGAGACCTACAACACCGCCTGGGCCGGGGGGATGCACGCCAAGCTCGGCGGCACGCCCGACGATGAGCAGACGGCCGCGCTGGTGAACGACATGTTCGACATGCTGGCGATGGCGCGGGTCGACTACACCTCGTTCTTCCGCCGTCTCGCGTCGGCGGCGCGGGGGGATCGTGAGCCCGCGCGCGCTCTCTTCGCCGATCCGGCACCCTTCGACCTGTGGGTCGGGCGCTGGCTGGCTCTCGCACCCGACCCCGACCTGATGGACCGGGTCAATCCGCTCTACATCCCACGGAATCACCTGGTGGAGGAGGCTCTCGCCGCCGCATCCGGTGACGGTGACCTGGCCCCCCTGAACGAGCTGGTCGGCGTCATCCGCGATCCCTTCGCCGCCCGTCCCGGGCTCACCCGGTACGAGCACCCGGCGCCCGAGGCCTTCGGCCCCTACGTCACCTTCTGCGGCACGTGAATTCCGGCGGCAACCGAGGTCCCTAGGCTGAGCCCGTGACGTCGGCAGCCGCATGGTGGGATCGCCACCAGGTCTGGCTGTACGTCGCCGCCATCGCGCTCGGCGTCGTCGTCGGGCTCGCGCTCCCCGCGGCCGGCCCCGCGCTGTCGCTTGCGACGACGCCGGTGCTCGCCCTGCTGCTGTTCGCCACCTTCCTCGGGGTTCCGCTGATCGAGGTGGGGCGGGCGTTCCGCGACATCCGGTTCCTCGGCACGGTGCTCGCCGTCAACTTCGTGATCGTGCCGCTCGTCGCCTTCGGCCTCTCCCGGTTCGTCGCCGACGACCGCGCCCTCCTCGTCGGCGTGCTGCTGGTGCTGCTCACCCCGTGCGTCGACTACGTCATCGTCTTCACCGGACTCGCCGGCGGCGCGCGCACGCGCCTCCTAGCCGCGACGCCGCTGCTCATGCTGGTGCAGATCGTGCTGCTCCCCGTCTACCTGTGGCTTTTCGCCGGCGGAGCGGTGGCCGCCGACGTCGCACCCGCTCCTTTCGCCGAGGCCTTCCTTTGGCTCATCGCAGTCCCCCTCGCGGCGGCCGCGATCGTGCAGGCTCTGGCTCGCCGGCACCGGGTCGGCCGTCGGATCGCGCGGTTCTTCGCGGCGGCGATGGTGCCGCTGATGATGTCGACGCTCGCGGTGGTGGTCGGGTCGCAGATCGCGGATGTCGGTGCCGCGGCCGCCGCGCTCGTGCGCCTCATGCCGATCTACGCCGCATTCCTCGTGATCATGCTCTTCGCCGGTCTGGGTGCGGCGCGGCTCGCGCGGCTGCCGGTTGCCGAAACCCGGGCCCTCATCTTCAGCGGCGCCACGCGCAACTCGCTCGTTGTGCTGCCCCTCGCCCTTGCCCTGCCCGCGTCCTTTGCGCTCACTCCGCTGGCCGTGGTCACTCAGACGCTCGTCGAGCTGGTCGGATTGGTCGTCTTCCTCCGCGTCGTGCCGGCCCTCACCCCCGTGGCGGGTCGGGCGTCAATCCATCGAGCTCAGCGAAGGCGGTGAGTGCAGGCTCGCGGCGCTCGGCTTCGGCGCGGTCCCGCCTTCCCCGTCCTTTCCCGTCATCGACCAGAGTTCGCATCATGGGGTCAGAAGCCGGTGGGCTCGGTCTCGTACTCCGCCTCGTGGGGAACGGTCTCGTGGTGCAGGGGCCGGAGCGCAGCGGTGTCTTCGCCCCACAGCAGGGCGTCGTAGCGGGCGCCCATGATCGTGGGCACGTAGTTGCCGGCCTCGCGTGCGGGGTCGTACACGACGCCGATCGCCCGGTGCCCGGCGAGGTGCGTGAGCCAGGGCCGTGACCGGTCGGCGCCGAAGGCGAGCACGGCGGGCTCGCCGATCGCGCGGTGGAGGATGCCCTCGTGGCTGTCGGCGCGCGCGGAGGGCACCGGCATCCGTTCCTCCGCATCGCCCCAGGCACGGGCAGCGGTGACCTCGCCGCGGTGCGCGGCCATTCCCACCAGCAGCACGTCTCGAGCACCGTGGCGCTCTCGCAGCAGCTGGCCGAGGTTCAGCAGCCCGGCGCTCGCCATGTCCGTCGCCCGGGCGTCGCCGACGTGGGTGTTGTGGGCCCACAGCACCCCGGTGCCGGTGGGTCCGAGATGGGCGGCGATGCGGTCGGCGGTGTCGGCCATGTGCCTGTCGCGGATGTTCCATGAGCCGCGATCGGTGCGCACCATCGCGCGATAGTACTTCTCGGCCTCCACGGCGACCGTGGCGTTCTGGAGGGCGTCGAAGGCGTCGTCGCCGTCTGCGGCGACGCGCTGGCGCACCTCGGTCAGCAGCTCGACGACGTCGGTCTCGCACGAGGCGGGCACGAGCCGGGTGTTCCAGGCGTAGCGGTGCGGGTCTTCGTCGAACGGCGCGAAGCATTGCCACGCCCTCGCCGCCAGCGGCAGGGCGTCGGGCTGCCGCTCGCGGAGCCAGGCCATGATGCGCGCCAGCGAATCCCACAGCGAGTACACATCGAGGCCGTAGAACCCGGTCCTCTCGGCGGCGGGCAGGCGGGCGTTGTGGTCGCGGAGGGCGTCGAGGAAATCGGCGACGTCGCTGTTCGCCCACATCCAGGTCGGCCACCGGTCGAAGCCGGCGAGCACACCGCGGGCGTCGAGGTCGGTGTCGGCGATGCCCCGCACCCAGCGGTCGATGCGCCAGCAGTCGGGCCAGTCGCCCTCGACGCCGATCCAGGTGACGCCGCCCTCTTCGACGAGGCGCCGGGTGAGCCGGGCCCGCCAGGCGTAGAACTCGTGCGTGCCGTGCGAGGCCTCGCCGATCGCGATGAACCGGCGCCCGCGCGCGGCGTCGACGAGCGCATCGAATGCCGCATCGCCGCCCGCGAGCGGTCGCGCCAGGTCGTGCGCGTCAGCGAACAGATCATCCATCCGAGCGCTCATGGGTGTTCCTTCGTGCTCTCCAGCAGAGCCACCACTTCGGCGTCGGTGGTCTGGCCGAAGTCGCGGTAGTACTCGCCCACCGCCTGGAAGCCGGCGGGCTGCTCGAGGCAGATCACCCGGTCGGCGCCGCGCACGCGGCGGACGGCGTCGCTGCCCCCGACCGGTGCGGCCACGATCACCTCGGCGGCGCCGCGCTCGCGGGCGACCAGGCACGCGGCCGAGGCCGTGGCGCCCGTCGCGATGCCGTCGTCGACGATGAGGATGCTCGCGCCGGCGAGGTTCCGCGGCGGTCGATCACCGCGCAGCGCCGCGGCACGGCGGGTCAGCACATCGCGCTCGCGCGCTTCGACCGCGTCGATCTCGGCGCGGGTGACACCGAGGTGGCGGACGAGGTCGGTGTCGACCAGGCGCACGCCCTCCTCGCCGATCGCTCCCATCGCAACCTCGGGGTGGCGGGGATAGCCGAGTTTGCGGACGATGATCACGTCGAGCGGTGCTCCGAGGATTGTCGCCACCTCGGCCGCCACGGGCACTCCGCCGCGGGGAAGCCCCGCCACGACACTCGCCGTCACACCCAATCGGCGCAGATGGGCCCCCAGGCGCCGCCCCGCGTCGATCCGGTCGTCGAACATGATCGTCTCCGTGTCCCGTCCCCGCGGTCACACGCACCAGGGCGCGCGCGCATCGATGAGCGGGCGCAGTCCTGCGAGGGCGGCGACAGCCATCTCAGCTCCCGCTGGCGATGGCGACCTTCCGCGGGTTCGACGCCTGCGCGAGCGGCACCCTCACCTTCAGCAGGCCGTTCTCGAACCCGGCGGTGATGGCATCCTGCTGGGCCTGTTCGGGCAGCGCGATACCGCGGTAGAAGCTACTGCTGCTCTCGCGGATCACGTACTTCTTCGTCTTGTCCTCTTCCTTCTCGTGGCGCTCGGCCTGGATGACGAGTTGCGAGCCGTCGACGTCGACCGAGATGTCCTTCTCCTCGAAGTGGGGGAGGCCGGAGAACGGGTCGAATCGGACGATGCTGCGTGCCATGATGTGGTCTCTTTCAGAGCGGGCGGACGGTGATCTGGTTGTCCACGTCGGTGACGTGCGGCGACGCCCAGGCGACGTGTGCGGCGTGGCGGCGCTCGGCCCACGATGTCGCCGTGCCGGTGAGCGTGACCTTGCTGCCGGTGACGCTGGCGTGGATGTGGCTGGCATCCAGACGGGCGTTGCGCACGAACGCGTTCTTGATGCGCTCCTCGGTGTCGGCGGCGGTCGGGCGTGACGCGAGGGTGATCATGTTGCTGACCGTGTGCACGCCGCGCAGGTAGTGCACGGCGCGCGCGGCGGCGCGGCGCTGGTAGTCCCAGTCGACCTCGCCGATGAGGGTCACGTGGTGCTCGTCGATCTCGGCCTTCACCGTGTCCGGGACGTTGGTCGAGGCCCTCAGTGCCCGCTCGACCTCCCTCGCGATGTCGGTTTCGGTGACCGACATCGCCGTCTTGGGGTGCACGCTGAGGTTGTCGACGACGGCACGCACGCCCCGCACGCGCAGGGCGGCATGCTTGGCGGCGAGGCGCTCGGCGTAGGTGTCCACCTCGCCCGAGAGGGTGACCGTTCCGTCCTCGACGGCGACGCCGATCCCCGCGGCATCCACCTCCGGAGTCCACGCGAGCTCGTCGCTCACCAGGGTCTGCACATCGAGGTCGCGGTCGGCTGCGATCGCCATGGGGTTCCTTTCCTTGCGGGTTCCGGTTCTTCCATCGCCTACCGTCGCCCGCAAGGGTGCCCCTTTCCAGGGCCCTAAGTCCCGCGGAACCCCGCGGATGATGACGCAGTCCCGCGGATCACGCGCCGTCCATCCGCATGCTGTCCCCGCCGGGGCCGCTGGTGCCCGAGCCCGCCCCCGCCTTCCTGCTTCGCCGCGACAGAACGATCCAGGTGATGACGATCGCGAGGATCAGCACGACGAGCGCGATGATGATCCCGATCAGCAGCCCCGAGTCGTCGCCCGCCGGCTCCGGCGTCGGTGTCGGGCTCGCCGTCGTGGGGGTGGGGGTCGGTGTCGGCGTCGGTGCGGCCGTGACCGTCACCTCCACCGACGCGAGCGGCGTCTCGCCGTCGCCGACCGCGATGACGAGGTCGCCCGCCTCGGTGGCGGTGAAGGTGGTGGTCGCCTCGCCGTCGGTGACGGGCACCTGCGCCGACGTGCCTCCGCCGTCGAAGGTGCCGCCTCCGGTGCCGCCCAGCCCGAACGAAGCCTGCTCGATTCCGCCGAGCCCGGTCGCGGTGACCGTCGTGCTCTCACCTGTTTCGATCGACGTCGGGTTCGCGGTGATCGTGGCGCCGCCTCCGCCGGCGGTGACGGTGATCTCGACGGTCGCGAGCACGTTCTCGCCATCGCCGACCGAGATGGTGTTCGTGCCCTCGGCCAGCGCACTGAAGGTCGCGGTCGCCTCGCCGTTCGAAACGGGGGCCTCGTAGATGCTGTCGTTGCTCTCGGTGTAGACGCCGGCCGACGGGTCGCCGAGTCCGAAGAAGGCCTGCTCGAGTCCGCCGAGCCCCGTGGCGGTGACCACGGTGGAGTCGCCGACGGCGATCGAGCTCTCAGCCGTCGTCACCTCCGGGGCGCCCGACGCCTGCGCCGCCGAGGAACCTCCGAGCGCCAACAGCGCGGAGCCGATACCGGCGAGAAGGGCGAGTCCGAGGCGACGAGGGCGACGGATGACGGAAATGGAGGTCACGGTGAGGCTCGCTCTCTGGGGGCCATGGTGGCGTGCGTCGAACGCTACACCCGCACACCGACCCCTGAATAGCAACTCCTCGCGGTGCATCCGCGACCGGCCTACCGTGAGAACAACCTGGTGAGCGCCCGGTGTCTGGCGGAGCGTTCGATGCCACGAGCAAGGAGTCACGATGTCCAGCAAGACCGCGTCTCACACGACCACCGAGGCCACGACCCGCACCCGGGCGATCGCGCGTCAGGTGATCATCCTCGTCAGTTCGATCCTCGCGATCGTGGCGGCCTTCATCGGCTCGGGGGTGTTCTTCGGCACCCCGATCCAAGAGGCCGCCGGCGGGTTCCTCAACTCCGACTCCACGCTCATCGCCCCCGGCACCGGGGCGTTCCGCATCTGGAGCGTCATCTACACCGGCATGCTCGCCTACGCGATCTGGCAGGCCCTGCCCGCGCAGCGCTTCGATGAGCGGCAGCAGCGGATCGGCTGGTGGGTCGCCGCCTCCCTCATCCTCAACGCGGTCTGGATCGGCGTCGTCCAGCTGAACCTGCTCTTCCTCAGCCTGCCGGTGATCGCCCTGCTGCTGGTGGTGCTGTGCCGGATCTTCGTGATCCTGCGGCAGACGCGCCCGAAGAACAAGGTCGAGGTCGTCGTCGCCGACGGTGCGATCGGCCTCTATCTCGGCTGGGTCATCATCGCCACTGCCGCGAATGCCACGGCGATCTTCTACGCGATCGGCTTCGAAGGCTTCGGCATCGCGCCCGAGGTGTGGTCGTCGTTCGTCCTCGCCGTCGCAGCCGCGGTCGGCATCGCGCTGGCCTTCTGGGGTGGCGGACGCATCGCTGCGGCGCTGTCGCTCACCTGGGGGATCGCGTGGGTCGCCGTGGCGCGATTCACCGACGAGCCTTACTCGCCCCCGACGGGTGTGGCGGCGATCATCGCCGTCGTCCTGATCGTTCTCGCGACCGTGATCGCCCGCGTACGGCACGATCGCGCGATGCGTCGCTGACCCCGGCTACTCGGTTTCTTCGTCCGACGTCGATCGGGCGTCGATGGCGGCGCCGATCGCGATGCCGAAGACCATTCCGAGCGCCGTCCCGACCGCGATGTTGTCGAACAGCAGCATGCCGATGACGGCCCCGAAGGGCAGGCCGAGCGCGATGCCCAGCGCGATGCCGTTCTTCGGCCGCTTCTTGCCGTTTGCCATCCCGCGAGCCTAGACGACATCGAGAACGGACCGGCCAGAGTCGCTGACGCAACCGTGATGCTGATACATTGTGAAGCACATTCACGAAAGGCGGCAGCATGGCCGAGGCGAGACATCCGAATATCACCCTCCTGCGCAGGGGGCTCGACCTCGTGGCCGCCGGCCGGTCGGATGAGGTTCTCCCCCTCCTCGCCGACGACTTCCGCATCACCGTCCACGGTGCGCCGGAAACTCTCGTCGGTCGTGAAGCCTGGCTCGGGAATGTCGCGATCATGAATGCGTCCTTCTCCGACCTGACGCTCGACGTTCGACACGAACTGGCCGACGGTGACCTCGTCGCCTTCAACATCACGTACACCGCTCGCCACACGGGTGACTTCCTGGGGATTGCGGCCACGGGCCGCACGGTCTCGTGGCAGAGCCTCGAGCACTATCGCGTGAGCGACGGACTCATCGCCGAGGAGTGGATCGCCTCCGATGTCTCCGCCCTCCTCGGCCAGCTCACCTCGCAGTCTGTCTCGTCGAGCGAGGACGCATGACGAGCGACGCCCTGCGCATCCTCGACGGCGTGATGCGCTTGGCCGAACTGGTGCAGCGCGACATGGCCGAGCCCTTCGCGGGTACGACGTTGACGATGTCTCGCGCCGCGCTTCTCTGGGTTCTCCAGTCGACGGGACCGTCGACGCAGCAGGCGCTGGCGACGGCGTTAAAGGTCAGCCCCCGCAACGTCACCGGACTCGTCGATGCGCTGGAGGCGAGCGGGCATGTCGAGCGCGCCCCTCACCCGACCGACCGGCGCGCGACGCTGGTCACCCTCACCGTTCTCGGGCGTGATGTCATGCGGCAGATGGTCGCTCAGCGCGAGCAGATGGCCGATGATCTCGTCGCCGAACTCGCGCCGACGGAGAAGTCGGAGCTCGCCGCAGGCCTGAACAAGCTGGCGGACCGTTACGAGATCATGCTCGGCGCCGCCCGCGAGCGGAAGGACGCCCCGTGACATCCGCATCGGCCCCGGTGTCGGCCGCCGGAACAGAGCCGGGAGCTCCGGGTCCCGCCTTCCCCGCCGAGACGCGAGCCGATCGGGCGAAGCGTCTCGCGCGGCGTGCGGCCCAGATGGAGGCGGCGGGGTGGGTCAGTCTTGCTCGGCTCGTCTTCTTCCGGCCACGGGTACCGGCGGGCGCGGTGGCCGTTTCGTATCACCGCCCGGTCACCGGCATCCTCACCATCTTCATCGTGCTTTCGGCGCTCGAAGTCCCGATCGTCGATCTCATCGTGCATCCATGGCCGTTCGTGCGCATTCCTCTGCTCATCCTCGGAATCTGGGGTGTCGTCTTCATGCTCGGGATGCTCGCGGGCTACCTCACGCGTCCGCACGCCGTCGGTCCCGACGGCCTTCGCATCCGTCAGAGCACCGACCTGGAGATCGCCCTCTCCTGGGACGATGTCCTCTCGGTCGCCCGCCGGCGCGAAGTCCGGCACAAGGGTGAGAAGTTCACGCCCGGACGGACGGATGACGCGTGGATCGTGCATCTGCCGATGCAGGATGAGACCAACCTCGCGGTCGAGCTCGAGCGTCCGGTCGAGGTGGCGATGCCGCAGGGTGTCGTGCGTGTCGACGAGATCCGTTTCTGGGCCGACGATCCGACGGCCTTCATGGATGCCGCGCGTCCGCACCTCGCGGCTGCGTCGCCGTCCGCGGCGTGATCAACAGCCTCGTCGCATCTCAGACCCGCACGCGGAAACGGCCCCCTCGAGCGCACGTCTGGCGAGGGGCGCTCGAGGGGGCCCGGACTCTCGAAGCCTGGCGGCGAAACGGGGGGAGTTCGCACGTCACCGCACGCCGGGGGAGTGCGTGCGGGCGTTGCCAGACCGGGGGAGTCCTCGATCAGCGTAGAGGGGAAGCCTGAGAGCGTCTTCGGGCGCGCGGGCCTGTTCACGCATTCGTCACAGACGGATGCCGCGGGGCCGGCCCGTGCCTCGGTATCGGTCAGTGCGTCGGGGCGCTGCGTGCCGACATCGTCCGGGCGGGTACGACGGGTCGCTCGCGCTGGTCGGCGACGGAGATGCTGCGGCCCACGAGCAGGCCTGCGGTGATCGAGAGGGCGATCCAGACGACGACGGCGACGATCGCGATGAAGAGGAGGGTGGTGACCATAAGACTCTCCTTCGAGTCTCGGTGGTGCTTCGGGACGGGTTGCGACCCACGATAGGGGCGCTTCCTGTTTGTGGGTCGCTCATTGCGCCAGTCCTGTGGAAATGTTGAGGAACCCGTGCGGTGACGATCGGGTGGTGTGCGCCCGTCGACAAGGGTTTTGTCCGTCGGAGGGGGCCGCTTCGACAATCGTGAGATGCGTGCTACTCCTCGCCGGTTGGCCTGGGGCATGAGCCTCTGGCCGCCGAACCTGTTCAGCGGCATTCGAGTGCGGCATTTCGCCGACGACTGGACGGAAGCGGTCGTCCACCTGCACGTGAATCGCTTCACGCGGAACTACGTGGGTACGGCGTTCGGCGGATCGATGTCGGCGATGACGGATCCCTACTTCTTCATGCTGGTGATGCATCAGCTGGGGCGTGACTACGTCGTGTGGGATACCCGCGGCGAGATCGAGTTCCTGAAGCCCGGTCGTGGGGTGCTGACGGCACGCTTCCGCGTGTCGCCCGACCAGGTCGCCGACCTTCGTGCACGCGCGGCCGGCGGCGCGAAGGTTCGCGAGTGGTTCGAGACCACGATCACCGACGAGAGCGGAGACGTGGTGGCGCGCTGCCGTCGAGAGGTCTTCATCCGCGAGAAGCGACGCGTCACCCAGTCTCAACTCGCCGATGCCTGACCGCACCGCCTGATGTCAGAAGGGGGCGACGGTGAGTCCGCCGTCGTCGGTGGGGACGAAGGCGACGCGTAAGGGTGGGTGGCTGTCGTAGTTCTTCCCTCCGGGGCTGGTGAAGGTCAGGATGCCGCCGGGGAGCTGTTCCACGTGCCAGTTCGTGGCGTGTTTCAACGTGTGGTGCCTCACGCACTCGTTGCAGAGGTTGTCGTTGGACGTCGGTCCACCGAGCGCGAAGTCCCTCGAATGGTCTTTGTCGCAGAGTTTCGCGGGTCTGCGGCATCCGGGTGTTCGGCAGGTGACGTCTCTGGCGTTGAGGAACCGGGTTTGGGAGGGATGGAGCACGTACCTGTCCACCGCGGTGACGACCCCGGTGATGGGGTCGGTCATCACCCGGTCCCACACTCTCGCCGTTCCGGCCAGCCGTCTGGCGGTCTCGGGGTCGACCGGGGTGACTCCGTTCAACTCCGCCCCCGACGCGGTGACGCCGGTGAGGGTGGTGATCGGGAGGGTGATCTGCACCTCGGCGGTGATCGCCCCGAGCCCACCCTTCGCCCCGTCGGTGGGGTCGATGATGGGGGACGCGGCGAGGAGCATGTCGAGGGCGAGGTCGCAGCGGATCTCATCCAGCGACCGGTCGTCGAACCACGGCTCCGTCGCTTTCTCCTCCGGCGCACCCGCTTCACCCTGCGTGGCGGCGTATTCGCGCCGCTTGGCGCGGTCGACGTCCTTGATCGTGGTGCCCTGCCCGGTGAGCCGGTTGAAGGCGCCGTGGATGTACACGTTCCCGCCGAGGATCGTCAGGGTCGACAGGGTGTCGTCGAGGTCGGTGACCCACACCCGGCGTTCCCGGATCGCGGTGTCGTGTCGTTCTTGCAACGGCCTCGGGTCGAGGACCGCGGCACGTTGGATGGCGTACTTCTTCGTCCGCGGCACCGTCTGCCGCTCCGCTTCCACAAGCACGATGCGTTCGAACGCCGCCCGGTCGGCGGCATCCTCGATCACCCGGCCCGCATCCTGGATCACCTGCGCATGCGCCCGCGTGACCCGCCCCTCCACCAGCGCCGCCATCGTCTGCGGGAACAGCTCGATCAGCTCGTGCGCGTCATGCATCTGCGCCTGCATCGACCGGTCATTCACCCGCACCGCCATGCCCAGCTCGAGCGCCATCGACCGCAACGGCATGTCCCGCTCCCTGGACGACACCGACCCCACCCGTGACCGCTGCTCCAGCGTCAACGCGTACGCGTCGGCGAGCAGCCGGGTCTCCTTCGCCTCCAGCGCCGCACGACGCCTCCGCAGCTTCGCCAGCTCATCCGCGAACACCCCGGCGCGCCTCTCCTCCGCCCGCCGCCGCTTCTCGTCCGCGTCCACTGCAATCCCCGTCTCGATGACCTACTAGAATCATCGCAGAGGGTTCCGACATTGCTTCCAGGCTCAGCGCACTGCTGTAGAACATTTATGCGCATTCCGAAGAGCCCACCCCTGACGAATGTCACCCCAGAACATGTCGCCACGACACTGCCGCCGCGAGCCGACATGCGGTGCGATGGAACCATGCCCACAACGCAGTCCCTCCGCGTCATCCGCGAGAACGCCCGCGTCTGACATGTCGTCCAACAAGAACACCCCCTCCTTGCGTGCCCGCCTCGCCGAGCGCCGCGTGAAGCCCGGCGACGGGCGCCCCCTGCCGCCGTTCCGCTGGTGGCAGACTCTCGGCCGGTCGCTGTTCCTCCTCGACCTCGCCACGGCCGAGGGGGTCACGACCACGTTCGCCGTCGACGTCCGCCAGCTCGGTGATCGCGACGACGGCGAGGTTCGCGCCCGCCTCTACCGCGACGGCCGCCAGACGGCGGTGTCGAGGCTTCCCGCGCGGTTCGCCGTGCCCGGCGGCCACATCGAGGTCGCCGCGCGCGCCTCCGGCCTTCGTCGCTGTCATTTCGTTCCGGATGCCGGAGAGGAACGTCAACTCACCCCTCACCCTCGCTCGGCCGAAGGTCTGCGGGCGCGGCTTCATCACCGTCATCCGGTTCTGAGCACCGTGATCGGCGTCATCGCTACACTCGTCGTGCTCGTCGGTGTGTGCATCACCGTCCCTCAGATCATCGAGACGATCTCGCAGGTGCCGGCGATCGCCGACAGTATCGGCACGTTCACGTCTCCGATCCATCTCCCGCCCGTTCTGAACGTGATCGTCACCGTCGCCGTCATCATCGCCAGCACCGAGCGCGCCCTCCGCCTGCGCTCGTCGTGGCTCGACGAGCTCGCCAACTGACATCGAAGGATTCCCACCATGATCGACGCGACCCTCGTCCCCGACCTCGTTCTCGGCGCCGTCGAGATCGAACCGACCGAGCGGGGCTTGCGGCCCCACCGCCTGCCGCGCCACGTCCGTGAGCGGGACGCCGACCCGCAGCTGACCCTCATGGAGGCTCAGCCGTCGGGGGTCCGCCTCCGATTCGTGACCTCCGCGACCGTGGCGGCACTCGAGCTGCACACCACCCGGGTGGCCTATCGCGGCTTCGCGCGGCCCCGCGGCGCCGTGGACGTCGTCATCGACGACACGCCGGCCGGCACCCACGTGTTGTCGGGCGGTGACGCCCTCGAACTCGACATGCAGACCGGGGCGACGACTCTGGTCACCGGAGCGCCGGACACGGTGGAGGTCTCGCTTCCGGGAGAAGGGGAGAAGACCGTCGAGCTGTGGCTGCCGCACAACGAGCAGGTCGACATCGTCTCGCTCCGCACCGACGCCCCCGTGCGATCGGCGCCGTCGACGGATCCGGTATGGCTCCACCACGGCAGCTCGATCAGTCACGGCTCCAATGCCGCGACGCCCACCGGCATCTGGCCGGTCGTGGCGGCGCGCCGTGCCGGCGTGCGCTTGCAGAACCTCGGTTTCGGTGGCAGCGCGCTGGTCGACCCCTTCCTGGCGCGCGTGATCCGCGACACGCCTGCCGACCTCATCAGCGTCAAGCTCGGCATCAACGTCGTGAACCTCGACGCGATGCGGGTCCGCAGCTTCGTGCCGGCGGTCCACGGCTTCCTCGACACCATTCGAGACGGTCATCCCGAGATCCCGCTGCTGCTGGTGTCGCCGATCTTCTGCGGCATTCACGAGAACACCCCCGGTCCCGGAGGCGTTGATCCCGTCGCCGCGGCATCGGGCGAGACCCGCTTCATCGCCACGGGCACGCCGGGAGACACCGCCGCCGGACGGTTGACCCTCGAGGTCATCCGTGAGGCGCTCGAGCAGGTGGTCGCGGCGCGGGCCGACGACCCCCACCTGCACTACCTCGACGGTCGTGACCTCTATGGCCCCGAAGATGCCGAAGACCTGCCGCTCCCCGACGATCTCCACCCCGGCCCCGAGGCGCACGCTCTCATCGGCGCACGCTTCGCCGATCGGGTCCTCCGCCCCGGCGGGCTGGTGCGTCCGCACGGGGTCTGAGGGCTACTCGCCCAGAATCACGAACCGGATGACACCAACGCGCCGTCCACGAGAAGGTGCGCGAGGCGCTCCGGGTCGTACCCGGGTGCCGTGCCACCGATGCAGAGGTTGCCGATTCCCCGCAGGAAGGCGTACGCCTCGATGGGGGCGCCGTGCGGCGCGGCGGCGTGCAGCAGGTCGGCGCAGACGGGCACCAGCCGGTCGGTGAGGGACTGGTGGAGCGCGCCGAAGCGCTCCGTGTCGCCCTGCAGCGCGTCGGCCAGGCCATGTTTGGTGACGAGGAACTCCACGAAGAGCGTCACCCAGGCGTGCAGTGCCGCTGCCGGGGTCGGGCTCTCGCGCAGCAGTGCCGGTCCGGCTGCGGCAGCGGCATCCACCTGGTGCTGGTAGAGCGCCACGACCAGGTCGGCACGAGTGGGGAAGTGGCGGTAGAGCGTGCCCATTCCCACCCCGGCTCGCTCCGCGACCGCCCGAACGGGCGCCTGGATGCCCGCCTCGACGAACACCGCCGCTGCAGCCTCGAGGATCGCCTCCTCATTGCGTCGCGCGTCGCGTCGTCTGCCGCGCGTCTCACCGTCGCCCATCAGCCCTCCTTGCAAAACGGAGCACTGTTCCGTATCGTTGACGGAACGATGCTCCGCTTAAGTATGACGGAGTCGCCGACATCCCGGAAATGAGACCTCGTGCACACACCCACCCCGCTTCGCGACTCCACCATCGTGGCCGCCCTCGACACCGTGCTGGGTGCGTCGGCGCCCGTCGTGTCCGTCGCTCCCGTCACCCTCGCAGCGCCGGCGCGGCCGTTCCCGCTCGAGGTGCGGGTCTCGGCTCCCGCGCACGGTCGCGACCTGCCGGTGCTGCTGTTCTCCCACGGAAACGGCTGGTCGCTCGACGGGTACGCTCCCCTCACGACCTTCTGGGCGTCGCAGGGCTTCGTCGTGGTCCAGCCCACGCACCTCGACTCCCGCCGGCACGGCATCGGCGTCGACGACGACCGGTTCGGTTCGATCTGGCTGCAGCGGCGGGATGACCTCGTGGCCGTGCTCGACCAGCTCGACGTGATCGAGCGATCGATGCCGGGGCTGGCGGGCCGAATCGACCGGGCCGCCGTCGTCGCGGCGGGGCACTCCTGGGGTGCGCACACCGTGCAGCTGCTCCTCGGTGCACGCACCATCGGCGCCGACGGCGCGGTCGGTGGCGACCACGGCGACGATCGCGTCATCGCCGGCGTCTTGCTCGCGGCGACCGGGCTCGGGGGAGAGCAGCTGCATCCGTTCGCGAAGGCGCACTTCCCCTTCATGAACCCGTCCTTCGCCGAACTCACGACCCCGACTCTCGTCGTGGCAGGCGATCAGGATCAGTCGAAGATGTCGAGCCGGGGGCCGGACTGGTTCACCGACGCGTATGTCCACAGCGCCGGCGCGACCGACCTGCTCACGCTGTTCGGCGCCGAGCATTCGCTCGGGGGCATTCCGAGCTGGGAAGCGGCGGAGACCACCGACGAGAATCCCGAGCGCGTCGCCGTTCTCGCCCGTCTCTCTGCGGCCTATCTGCGCGCGGCGGCCGGCGGCGACCCGCAGGTCTGGCACGAGGCTCGTGAGACCTTCGCGCGCGCCGGCGGGGGGATCGGCCGGATCGACAGTCGGTGAGCTAGTCGTCCTCCGTGAGGCCCGCCAGCGCGACGGCAGCCGCCTCGGCGACCAGCGCGTCGTCGGTGGCGGCGTCGGCGACACCCCGCGTCGTGAGGACGGCGATGACGATCGGCTCGCCGTCCGGAGGCCAGACGAGGCCGATGTCGTTCCGCGTGCCGTGACCGCCCGTGCCCGACTTGTCGGCGACGGTCCATCCCTCGGGAGCTCCGGCGCGGATGAGGGTGTCGCCCGTACTGTTGCCGCTCATCCAGTCGACCAGCGTCTGCTTCTCGGCGTCGGCCAGGAGGTCTCCGAGGGCGTACTGCCGCAGCGTCTCCACGAGCGCGCGAGGGGTGCTGGTGTCGCGCGGATCGCCCGGCACGGCCGAGTTGAGCGCGGGCTCGCGCCGTTCGGGCTGGGTGACCTCGTCGCCCGATCGCGCGAGTGCGGCGGCGAATCCCTCCGGCCCGCCCAGCTGGTCGAGCAGCAGGTTGGCGGCGGTGTTGTCGCTCGTGCGAACGGCCGCTTCGGCCAGCTCGCCGACGCTCAAGCCGGTCGCCACGTACTGCTCGGTGACGGGGGAGTAGCTCACGAGCGCTTCGCTGTTGTAGGTCACGACGCGGTCGAGGTCGTCGATCTCGTGCAGGACCACGCCGGCCAACAGCGCCTTGAAGGTCGAGGCGTAGGCGAAGCGCTCGTCGGCGCGATGCGCCACCGTCTGCCCCGTCTCGGTGTCGAGGGCGTAGACCCCGACCCGGGCGTCGTACGTCGCCTCCAGTGCGCCGAGCTCGGCGCCCAGATCGATCGCGTTCGGCGTGGGCGTCGGCGTTGACGTCGGCGTCGACGCCGGTGTCGCGGCATCCGGAACTTCCGTCGCCGGCGCACAGGCCGGCGCGATCAGAAGGACGGATGCCGCGACGAGCGCCCCCGCGACGGCTCTGACCCACGGGATGGTGTTCATTCCCCTCCTGAAGATGTGCCGCTCTCCGCGCCGTCGATCGTGAAGGTCGTGGGCGCCTCCGGGAGCGTGGCGGTCGAGATGGCGAGATAGCTGTCGAGGTACAGTGCCCGTTCGCCGGGGATGTCGACGTCGGCGGCGGGGTCCTGCAGCGCGAGCTTCAGCTGCACGTCCGAGACCGCGATGCGCTCGTTCGACGGGGTGTCGATCCAGTCGCTCAGCGGACCGGCTTCGATGGTACCGATCTGCACGGCCAGCGCGTGCCCGGCGGCCAGCCGCCAGTCGCCGGCCTTCATCTCCAGCGTCACCTCTCCCGGAGTCACGGCGGCGACCTGCTCGTTGATCAGCACGGCGGTGCCGTCGGGGGCGACGTCGTACAGCTTCACCATCAGGTTGCCGTGGCCCTCCGACGTGAGCGTCATCGAGGGGGTGCCGGTGATCCTGGTGTCTGCGGCCACCGGCTCCGACGTCTGCACGAAGCGGTTGCCGGTGTCGACGGTCGGGTCGCCCTCGGCCCCGTCGTCGAGGTACGAGCCTCCCTGCAGGGCGATGTCGGCGGTCTCGTCGACGATGGGCCAGTCCTCCTGCGCCCGCCACGACCCCGTGTTGTCCTGAATCACGAAGGCAGGGTATTCCTCGGCCGGCTCGACGCCCTTGAGGTGCTCGTCGTAGAACGCCATGACCTCGTCGAACCACCCCTCGCGACCGGTCTTCACGGTGCCGTCTTCATCCACCTCGTTGCCTCGGATGTGATCCCACGGTCCGAACCAGCCCCGAACCGGGCCCTCGTGGTTCGCGAGGAACTCCTCCATCGCCTCCGACTCGGTGTTCCACTCCGCCCACCCCTGCGTGAACAGCAGCGGGGTCGTCGACCCCTCGACGCGCGCGGCGAAGTCTCGGCTCGTCCAATACGGCGATGCCGGATCCGCGGTCTGCGCACTGAGCGTGTTGATCGCGACACACTCGGGATGTGCCTGCTCGTACGCGGCGTTCTCGCGGTAGCGCTCGGTGTCATCGGGCAGCTGTTCCAGAGTCGCGATCTCGTTGTAGGTCTGCACGGCGACGGTCAGCGGCAGCCGGGGGACGCCCCCCGACCGATTGTTGCGGTACTTGTCCCACATGGGCGCCTGCGCCACGACCGCACGGAGGCCTTCCGGCTGGAGCACGGTGCCGACGATCCCGGTGATGGCGTCGTACGACTTGCCGTACATGCCCACGTCGCCCGTCGACCACGGCTGTGACGCCGCCCACTCGATCGCCGCGGCGACGTCGGCCTGCTCGCCGTCGCCCATGAAGTCCAAGCATCCGGTCGATCCGCCGAAACCGCGCAGGTCGACCATGACGAACGCATAGCGCTCGTCGAACAGATCGCCGCCCTCGATGAGGTCGGCGAACCGGTCCGAAGGGCCGGGATGCGTCCAGTCCTCGTCGGTGATCTCGCCGGAGTGGCCGAAGTACGATCCCACCGAAAGGATGACCGGAACCTGCTCGCCCTCGGCGAGGTCGTCGGGAAGCAGGACGTCGGCGTGCAGCTCGACCTCCTCACCGTCGAGGCCCGGTGCCGACGGGAAGTAGTGCTGGGTCCAGGCTGCGCCCTCGGGGACGCGGTCGTTCTCCTCGTGGGTGACGGCCTCGGTGTCGCCGGCGACCGTCGCCGCGGGGGCTTCGGTGCAGGCTGCGAGGCCGATCGCGAGGGGGATGATCGCCCCGAGGGCGAGGGTGCGGCAGCGCAGCGCGGATAGGTGCACGATGGTCTCCTCGGAAGTCATCCGTCGCGCCTACCGAGGCGCGACGGGCGGAATCGCGGGTCGACTCCCACCTCAGACCGTGCCCTCGGGGCACGGTCAAGTCTGGGGCTGGGTGTTGACCGTGCCCCTGGGGCATGGTTTGGAATGGATGCTGCGCAGAACAGACCCCGAGGAGCTCGACCATGGCTTGGAGCACGCGACAGCTCGCCGACCTGGCCGGCACGACGGTGAAGGCCGTTCGGCACTACCACAAGGTCGGCCTGCTCGAGGAGCCCGAGCGGCTGTCGAACGGGTACAAGCAGTACCAGGTGGCGCACCTCGTCCGGCTGCTGCAGATCGTGCGGCTCGCTGAGCTCGGTGTTCCGCTCGCACAGATCGCGACGCTGGACCGTTCCGAAGAGCGTCCCGATGACGCCATCGCGGTGCTCGATGCCGAGCTGGCGGCGACCATCGATCGGCTGCAACGGGTTCGGGAAGAGCTCGCCGTCATCCTGCAGCACCGTTCTCCCGCGTCGCTTCCCGCTCGTTTCGCTCCGCTGGCCGACCGGCTCACCGAGCCGGATCAGTCGCTGGTCATGATCTATTCGCGCGTCTTCGACGATCACGCCATCGGCGAGCTGGAGCAGATGATCCGCGACACCCCCGTGTCACCGGCCGAGGTCGCGCTCGCGGCGTTGCCGGCCGACGCCGACCGCGCCACACGGCGCCGCCTCGGCGAGGAGTTGGCGCCGGATCTGGCCGAGGCGCACGAAGCCTACCCGTGGCTGCGTGACCCGGGCGCGTACGCCCGCCGTGATGCCGCTCACGCCGAGGCGACCGTCGGTCAGGCAGTCGGCCAGCTCTACAACGTCGCTCAGCTCGAGGTGCTGCACCGGGCGAACCTGATCGCCACCGGTCAGTTCGAGGAGCTGGACGCGTTGGAACGCGCCCTGATGAACAAGGAGGACGAAGGATGAACGACTCTCGAGCATACGAATCGCCGACGATCGCGGAAGACCTGCTGCTCCTCCTCTTCCAACCCGATTCGGGAACCATCGCCGGCGAGAACACGCTCTTCTACGTCCTCGGTGGGGCTGTCCTCGCTCAGCTCGGGCTCGAGCAGCGCGTCACGACCGAGAAGACCTGGAGCGGCACCGTCAACATGTCCGCCGTCGCCGACCGGGCTCCGTCCGATGAGCTCCTCCGTGCAGCGTGGACCTCCGTCCAAGACAAGCCGCGCGGAGTGCAGACGGTCCTGCCGGCGATCGGGCCGACGCTGCGTCAGCCTCTGATCGATCGCCTCGTCGCGCGCGGCGAACTGCGAGAAGAGAAGGCCAAGGCGCTTGGCATCTTCCCCACGACGGTGCTGAAGGACGGCGGCACCGGCCGTCGCGACCAGCTGCTCGCCGACGTCCGAGGCGTTCTGGTCGATGGGGTGTCGCCCACTCCGCGGCTGGCGGCCTTGACGGGATTGCTGTCGGCGAGCGGCACGCTGCCTCAGTTCGATCCCGGCATCCCCTGGAACTCGGCGGTGTACACGCGCGCGGAGGAGCTCGAACGCGGCGACTGGGGTGCCGCCGGCGCCGGTGAGGCGGTCGAGGGCGTGATGATGGCCATGATCGTCAACAGCGTGATGATCGCCACTATCGCGCTGAGGTAGGTGCGTCGAGGCGCGCGTCGTAGCGGTCGCGTGCAGTCTCGACGTCGACCAGCGACTGTGTCGCCCAGGCCTGCAGGGCCGCGATCGGCGCCTCGAGGGTGCGGCCCAGGTCGCTGATGCGGTACTCCACGGCGATCGGCGACGTGTCGATCACGCGGCGGTGGATCATGCCGTTGCGCTCCAGCCGTCGCAGCGTCTGCGACAGCGACTTCTGGGTGATGCCCTCGATCTCCGACCTCAGGCGGCTGAAGCGCTGCGGGCCGTCGCACAGCACGGCGAGGACCGAGATCGACCACTTGTCGAGCGTCTGGTCGAGCAGCTCGCGTCGTGCGCCGGAGAGTTCGGCGAGTTCCCTTCGCGACATCCGGTTTCCTTCCCGTCACCTGGTTGCGTGCTCGTCTCTTCGGCACCTTGAAGTATCCAACAGATACCGAGTATCACAGAGATACTAGCCGCGCCGATCGACGGTGCCGCGAAAGGAGACTCCGATGACGGTCACGCAGTTCAATCCCGAGGGCCTTCCGGTCACCGACGCCTATCACCACGTCGCGGTCGCGACCGGGACCAGGCATGTGCACGTCGCAGGCCAGGTGGGCTGGGATGCTCAGGGCGAACTGGTCGCCCCGGATCTCGCCGGTCAGGTGGCGCAGGCCTATCGCAATGTCGCGGCGGCGCTCACCGGCGTCGGGGCGACGTTCGCCGATGTCGTGCGTCTCACCGTCTATGTCGCGGACTGGGATGTCGCCCAGTACCCCGCCTTCGCCGACGGTGTCGCCCGAGTGGCCGACGAGATCGGCTTCACCGCACCGCCGGCCTCGCTGGTGGGGGTGCAGTCGCTCTTCCAGCCGGGGATCCTCGTCGAAGTGGAGGCGACGGCCGTCCTGGATTGACGGATTGCTTTTGTCAACGTAGCCTTGACGAATGCAACTGAACGTGACAGACGCGCTGAGTGCCCTCCGCGCCGAGACCGATGCGTTCCTCGCCGCCCCCGTGCTGCAGCAGCAGCCCGATGCCGCCGGCGCCATCCGGCGGGCGCTGCAGATGCGGGCAGCAGCCGACGCCGTCGTGAGTGCGGTCGTGGTCGACGCCCGCGCATCGGGCATGACCTGGCAGGCGATCGGTGAGGCGCTGGGGGTGACCCGGCAGGCTGCTTTCCAGCGCTACGGCCGGCCGACCGATCCCACGACCGGGCAGCCGGTCGACGCTCCTCCGATCCCGGATGCCGCGGAGCTCGCCTCCGCCGTCGTCGACGACCTGGCGAGCGGCCGCTGGGCCCGCATCACCGAGCGTTTCGACCCGACCATGCGCGACGGCCTCTCCGAAGACGCCCTCGCCGCCGCGTGGGCGCAGATCCAGGCGCTCTCGGGCGCCCTCGAGCGGGTCGGCGAGACCGATGTCGTGCGAGCTGCCGACGTCACGATCACCACCACACCCCTGGCCATGGAGGCCGGCGATTACGCCGCGCGCATCGCATTCCGCGACGACAGGACCATCGCCGGCCTGCACCTCATCGAAGCGAAGGAGACGACATGACCGTCACCGACACCTCCCGTGACCGGGCGACACGACCACGCCTCGCGCCCGGCGACGGCCGCCTGATCGCCATCTTCCTCGCGATCTCGTTCGCGCTGGCCTGGCTGTTCGCCCTTCCCCTGTGGTTCGGCGAGGGCCTCGCATCCCCCTGGTTCATGGTCATCGCGGTGGCCACCATGATGACGCCCGCGATCGCCGCGCTCATCGTGGTGTTCTTCATCGAGCGCCCCGCCCGCAAGGCCAGGGCCCTAGGCCTTACCCCGTTCCGTCCCCTCGGTCGCTTCATCGCCTACTGCGCCCTCGGCATCTTCGTGCCGATCGCCCTCGTGCTGGTGGCGCTCCCCATCGGGGCGCTCTTCGGGGTGTACCCGGCGGACTTCGTGAACTTCTCGGCGTTCCGCGAGGTTCTCGACGCCCAGCTCGCCGCGGCGGGCGGAGGCGAGGTCCCGATCCCCGTCGGCGTCATCATCGCCCTGCAGCTGGCGATGCTGCCGCTCACGGCCTTCATCAACCTCATCCCCGCTCTTGGCGAAGAGCTCGGCTGGCGCGGCTGGCTGCTCCCGAAGCTCCTGCCGCTGGGCACGCTTCCCGCGATCCTCATCTCCGGTGTCGTCTGGGGACTCTGGCACGCGCCGCTCATCCTTCTCGGCTACAACTATCCCGACGCGCCCGGCTGGTTGGGGCTCTCCGCGATGGTCGCGATGTGCATCGTGATCGGGGCGGTGTTCGGATGGCTCCGCATCCGCTCCGCGTCGGTCTGGCCCGCCGCCCTCGCTCACGCGGCATTCAACGGCGCCGCCGGGTCGTTCCTGCTCTTCGCGATGGCCGGCGAACGCATCGACACCACGCAGGCCACGGTGCTCGGCTGGAGCGGCTGGATCGTCCCCGTCATCCTCGTCGTCATCCTCATCGTCACGGGCCAGTTCCGTCCGGCCCGCCCCGCTGCCGAGCAGACGGCAGGACAGTCGGATGCCGCGGCGCAGCCGTTCGCAGACACGGCGTCGGGGGCCCGCTCGTGAGCGGCACCCGCGTCACCGTGACGGGCGGCAACCTTGTCGTCGAGCCGAAGGGTCTCGACAAGGTCTGGTCGTTCACTCGCCGCATCGTCGTGCCGATGTCGGCTGTCAAGGGCGTCTCCGTTCGCCCCGCCGCCGAGGTGCGGCCGCGGGGACGCAGGTGGCCGGGCCTGCGCCTCTTCGGCAAGGTCTCGGGCAGGTTCGTCTCCGACGGCAGGCGCCAGTTCTGGAACGTCTCCGGTCGCAGCGACGTCGTGATCATCCGTCTCGCCTCGCAGCCCCGGTTCGATGAACTCGTCCTCACCGTCGACGATCCTTCCGCTGTTGCGGGCGAGCTGCACCGCCGGGGCTCAGACGGCTGACGCACCCGCCTCTGACCGCGGCCCGTCGAATCGGAGGCGGCCCCCTCGAGCGCAGAACCGACGAGGGATGCTCGAGGGGGCCCGACTCCACGTCACGGCCGCGAGTCCGGGTGCCCGCACGCCGCGGTCAGCCGGGGGAGCGCTGACCTCGTCCGCCGATCACGGGAGTCTCCGGTCAGGGTATTGGTCGCTGCCCGGGCCTCACCACGATCTGAGCGCCGATCCTCGTCTTTCTCATCTGAACTCAGCGCGCCCAGCTGGCTTCACAAGGGCCGCCTCGTCACCGCTCCCGCATCGCTCGGGCTATGACCTCGCCGACGAGCACCGCCGACGCGGCGGGCCCGCGGGTGGGGACGACCGGGAGGATCGAGGTGTCCGCGACGCGGAGGCCGGCGAGGCCGTGAACGCGACCGGCGCCGTCCACGACCGGGCCCATCGGAGCCGTGCCGCACATGTGGATCGCCGTGCCGAGGTGCGACAGCATCCACGCGTCGAGCGCGTCGTCGTCGAGGTCCGATTCGCTGAGCTCCGTCAGCCGACCGCCCATGTCGCGCACGAGCGCGGCCGCCTCCCGGATCCCTGCGCGCAGCCGCCGGCGGTCGTCGACGTCGGCGAGGTAGCGGTACTCGATGCGCGGCGGCGCAGCGGGGTCGGGGGCTTGCAGGGCGAGCGACCCCCGCCCGGCCGGGGATTGCAGGCCGACGATGAGCGGCAGGTCGTCGCGGTGCGCCACCTGCATCGCGGCTCGTCGCGCCGAGATCCCCGTCACCGCACGCGCGGTGCGGAGAGGATGCCGCAGTGCGGCCCCGAGCCCCCCGGCGAGGATGCGCGTGGTTCCCGTCAACAGATACCCCAGCGGCTTCACCGACAGGAGGATCTCGACGTCGGCGTCGGGATGGCCGCCGGTGTCGATGTTGACGGCCGCGGGGAACGCGAATCGTTCAGCCGGGTCGATCGTCGGGCCATCCGGTCGCCACGAGAGGGAGACGTCGGGATGATCCGAGAATGCCGTTCCCACGGGAAGGTCGGCGCGGACCCGGATGTCGAGGCGTTCCAGATCGGCTGCCGGCCCGACGCCCGAGGCGAGGAGGATGCGGGCCGAGCCGATCGCGCCTGCCGAGAGCACGACCTCGTCGGCCCGGATCTCGCCCCGGGAGGTCTCCACGCCGATGGCGCGGATCCCGTCGAAGATCACGCGACCCACCGTGGTGCGATCCAGGATCCGCAACCCCGGTCGGGCCCGCACGGCGCCGGGGAGGTAGGCCATCGCTGTGTTCACGCGCTGCCCGTCGCGAATGTTCGAGGGAACGGGGCCCGCGCCGGGAACCCCCTCCCCGTTCTTGTCGGGCTCATCGGCGTGTCCCCGCACCCGTGCGGCCCTCAGGAAGGCCGCCGCAAGGTCTCCCAGCGCCGGCCGCTGCACGGGCATCGGGCCCGTGGAGCCATGCGTCGGCGACTCGGGGAAATCCATGTCGGATTCCATCGCGCGCCACATCGGCAGGGTGGCGTCGTACGACCAGCGGTCGCCGCCGGCCTCGGCCCACCGGGCATGATCGCCCGAGCGAGCGCGCACGAAGTAGGCGCCGTTGATAGCGCTCGATCCGCCCAACATCCGTCCGCGTACGACCGTGTAGGCGAGGTCGGGTGTCAGGTGACCGAGAAACGACCAGTTCGCGGGATGCCCCGGCATGGCGCCTCGGATGCTGGAGGCGTCGCGCACATCGGGAGCGAAGTCCGGATCGGCTGGTCCTGCCTCCACGAGGATCACGTCGCGGCCGTCATCCTCGGTCAGGCGGGCGGCCAGGGCCGACCCCGATGATCCTGCACCGACGATGAGTGTGGTCATCAGCTGGCTCTCCACGCGTCGCCGAATCTGACGAAGGCCTCGTCGATGAGGGCGAGGAGGTCGGCATCGGGGTGCGCCAGCCACTGCTCGTACGCCGCCAGCGACAGGCCAAGGCACGCCCACGCGATCGCCTGGGGTTCGATCGCGTCGGGCGGATCACCGAGGCGCTCGGCGACGAACTCGGCGATCACCTGCCGCCACTCCGCGTACCGCAGCGTCGAGTGGGCGGTGAGGCTCGGCACGTTGAACAGGAGCCACATGCGCTCCCGGTGGACCGGGATCTCGATGTCGGGGAACCGATTGAACTCCACCACCGCCGTACGCAGGGCATCGCGAAGGGGCAGGTCGTCGGGGAGACCGGCGAGGTGGGCGCGCATACCCGCGAGCATGCTCTCGAAGTCGCCCCATGGCAGGTCGTTCTTGGATCGGAAGTACCGGAAGAACGTGCGGCGTCCGATCCCCGCGGCCTCGACGATGTCATCGATGGTGGTCTGCTCGAAGCCGCGCTCCAGGAAGAGGGCGAGCGCGATGTGGCTCAGCTGGCCGTGCGTCGTGGCGGGAGCGCGCCCCATCCGCGCGCGGGTCTCGGAGCTCACCGGCACGGCTCACCCTTCCATTCGGCACTGAGTGTCATTAGTATCGTCCTCAGCAACGGATCCGCCAACGGCGGCGGATCGCTGAGGAGGAGCTTTTCATGGATCCTGCGAAGACCGAGGCCCCCGATCCGGAGATCGTCGAGACCGACTCCCTCGTTGAGGAAGTGTCGATCGACGGCATGTGCGGCGTCTACTGACTCATGGACGTGCAGGCGCCGTGGCGGCTCAGCCCCCAGGTGTCGGTGCGGCCCGAGCCGTTCGGAGCATTGCTCTACCACTTCGGCACCCGCAAGCTGTCGTTCCTGAAGGACCGCACGCTGCTGGCCCTGGTGGAGCAGCTCGACAGTTCTGACACCCTCGCGGCGGCGTGCGACGCCGCCGGCGTCTCCGTCCCGGATCGCCCCCGATATCTGCGCGCATTGGAGACCCTCGCCGGGTCCGCGATGATCGAAAGGCGTTCGTCATGACCCTTCTGGCCGACGCTCCGGCATCCCGCCCCACTCGCCTGGTCGACCATTTCGAGCGGGGCCTGGATGCGCCGATCTGTCTGACCTGGGAACTGACGTACGCCTGCAATCTCTCGTGCGTGCACTGCCTGTCCAGTTCCGGCCGGCGGGATCCTCGTGAGCTCAGCACCGAGGAGTGCAAAGCCATCATCGACGAGCTGGAACGGATGCAGGTGTTCTACGTGAACATCGGCGGGGGTGAGCCGACGGTCCGCAGTGATTTCTGGGAGCTCGTCGACTACGCGACGGCGCACCACGTCGGCGTCAAGTTCTCGACCAACGGGGTGAAGATCACCCCCGATGTCGCCGCCCGACTCGCTGCGAACGACTATGTCGACGTACAGATCTCCCTCGATGGGGCGACCGCCGACGTCAATGACGCGATCCGCGGTCCCCGGTCGTACGAGACGGCGACGCGGGCGATGCAGAATCTGTCGGATGCCGGGATGCGCGGATTCAAGCTGTCGGTGGTGTGCACCCGCACCAACATCGCCCAGCTGGACCACTTCAAGGCCATCGCGGATCAGTACGGGGCGCAACTGCGACTGACGCGGCTTCGTCCTTCCGGTCGCGGGGCGGACGTCTGGGACGATCTCCACCCGACCCGCGAGCAGCAGCGCGAGCTCTACGAGTGGCTCGTCGCTCACGGTGACGACGTCCTCACCGGAGACTCGTTCTTCCACCTTTCGGCCTACGGATCCTCCCTCCCGGGGCTGAACCTGTGCGGTGCGGGGCGCGTGGTCTGCCTCATCGACCCCGTCGGCGACGTCTACGCCTGTCCGTTCGCCATCCACGACGAATTCCTCGCCGGGAGCGTGCGCGAAGCGGGCTTCCAGGAGGTCTGGCAGCGATCCGATCTGTTCGCCCGTCTCCGTCAACCGCAGTCGGGCGGCGCCTGTACGTCGTGCCAGTTCTTCGACTCCTGCAAGGGCGGCTGCATGGCCGCGAAGTTCTTCACCGGTCTGCCTCTCGACGGTCCCGACCCCGAGTGCGTGCGCGGCTTCGGGGAGGAGCTGCTCAAGACCAAGGGCGCCGTGCCGCAGCCCTCGCAGGACCACTCTCACCGCACCTCCCCACCGCGGTCTCGACCCGTCCGGGTCAGCATCGGCCGTCGCGACGACATCACAGCGCCGCCGGTGAGCGCCTGCGCGGAGAGCCCGCTCGCGGGCTTCACACCGACATCCCACCCCGCCCACGAGGGCGCTCATCTCTCAGGAGGTCCTCACTCCCGCACCGCGTGACATCGCTTCACTCGACGACCGCGCCGCGGTCGCGGCGATGTCGTGCGCCTTGAGAAAGGAACATCGATGGCTGGACGAGTCGAAGGCAAGGTCGCGCTCATCACCGGAGCCGCCCGCGGACAGGGGCGCAGTCACGCGCTCCGGCTGGCAGAGGAGGGCGCCGACATCATCGCCGTGGACCTCTGCGCCCCCGTGCCGAATCTGCAGTATCCGCCTGCAACGGAGGAAGACCTCGCCGAGACGGTTCGACAGGTCGAGGCGCTCGATCGCCGGATCGTTGCGACGAAGACCGACGTCCGCGACCGGGATGCCTTCAAGGCCGCGATCGACGAGGGCGTCGCAGCGCTGGGCCGACTCGACATCGTCGTCGGCAACGCCGGCATCTGCATCATCGCCGCCTACGACGAGGTGACTCCGCAGATCTGGGACGACACGATCGCCACCAATCTCACCGGTGTGTTCAACACCGTGCAGCTCTCGGCGCCGCACCTCATCTCCGCGGGCGGAGGTTCGATCATCCTGACCAGCTCGGCGGCCGGGCTCAAGGGTCTGCCCTTCCTCGCCCCCTACGTGGCGTCGAAGTGGGGCGTGACCGGCCTCGGCAAGGCCTTGGCGGCGGAACTCGCGGTTCACAACATCCGGGTCAACACCCTGCACCCCACGGGTGTCGCCACGCCGATGGGCGAGATGGGCAACGCCTTCCCGCCGCTGCTGGAGAAGAACCCGAACCTTGGGGGGATGCTCACCAACATGCTTCCGGTCCAGGTCACCGAACCTCGTGATCAGTCCAACGCCGTCCTGTTCCTCGCCAGTGACGAAGCCCGGTACGTCACCGCGATGGCGATGACCGTCGACGCCGGAAATACCGAGTACTGACGCCCGATACCGACAGACCCCGTCCGATAACACCGAAGGAAGGAACATCATGGGAGTCCTGGAAGGCAAAGTCGCCTTCATCACCGGAGCCGCGCGCGGACAGGGACGTGCGCACGCCATCCGTCTCGCCCAGGAGGGCGCAGACATCATCGCGGTGGACATCGCCGCGCAGATCGACTCCGTCGCCTACCCGATGGCGACGCCCGAGGATCTGGCCGAGACCGTGCGGCAGGTCGAGGAACTGGATCGCCGCATCCACGCAGTGCAGGCCGACGTGCGCGATCGCGCAGCGCTGCAGGCCGCGTTCGACGGCGGAGTGGCCTCGCTGGGCGGGTGCGACATCGTGCTCGGCAACGCCGGCATCGCCCCACTGTCCATGCATCCCACCGAGCAGGAGTGGTTCGACGTCATCGACGTGAACCTCACCGGGGTCTACCACACGGTCGAGGTGGCGAAGGCGGCGCTCATCGACAGGGGCGGCGGGGCGATCGTGCTCACCAGCTCCACAGCAGGTCTCGCCGGAATTGGCGGCGCGACACCCGGCGGACTCGGGTACACCGCAGCCAAGCACGGCGTGGTCGGGCTCATGCGCTCGTACGCGAACCAGCTCGCGCAGCACAGCATCCGTGTGAACACGATCCACCCCACCGGTGTGGACACCCCGATGGTCGTGAACGACGTCATGCAGGAGTTCCTCCAGAGCGATCCGCAGCTCAGCAACGCCATGGCCAACGCCCTGCCGGTGCCGATGCTCGACGCGGTCGACATCAGCAACGCCGTCCTGTTCCTCGTCTCCGACGCCGGCCGCTACGTCACCGGTGTGACGCTGCCCGTCGACGCCGGGTTCCTCAACAAGCGCTGAAGAAAGGAGATCGTCATGGGACGACTCGACGGAAAGGTCGCCTTCATCACCGGAGCGGCGCGCGGGCAGGGGCGCTCGCACGCGATACGTCTCGCTCAGGAGGGTGCGGACATCATCGCCGTTGACCTCGCCGCGCAGGTGGACACGGTTCCGTATCCGATGGCCACGCCGGAGGATCTCGCCGAGACGGTCCGCCAGGTCGAGGCGCTGGATCGCCGGATCGTGGCGACCCAGGCGGATGTCCGCGACGTCGACGGTCTCCGGCAGGCGGTGGATGCGGGGGTGGCGGATCTCGGCAGGCTCGACATCGTCAGCGCCAATGCCGGGATCTTTTCCAATGCCCGGGCAGAGGATCTTACCGAGGTCGAGTGGGACGACATGATCGACATCAACCTCAAGGGGGTGTGGCTCACGGCGAAAGTCGCGATCCCCCACCTTCGCGCGGCCGGTGGCGGATCGATCATCATCACCAGTTCGGCAGCTGGGCTGAAGGGCTATCCGAACTTCATCCACTACGTCGCTGCCAAGCACGGTGTGATCGGCATCATGCGCACGCTGGCGCTGGAGCTGGCCCCCGACTTCATCCGCGTCAACTCGCTGCATCCGACGTCGGTAGACACCGACATGATCCAGAACCCCGCGCTCTACGCGCTCTTCGCGCCCGACCTCGCACCCGAGGAGCGCACGCGCGAAGTACTCGGGGAACGGTTCGCCGCGCTCAATGCGCTGCCCATCCCGTGGGTGGAGTCGGTCGACATCTCCAACGCGCTGCTGTGGCTCGCCTCCGACGAGGCGCGCTACGTCACCGGCGTGACCCTCCCGGTCGACGCCGGCAACACGCAGAAGTAGCAGGGAAAGAGAGAACGACGTGACGATCGACGCACTGTCCGACGTGGAGAATGCGGACACCCTCCGCCAGAACCGTGCGAAGATCGCCGCGCACCTCGTCGGCCGCGAGCGTGAACTGGAGCTCACGCTCGCGGCCGTCGCCGCGGGCCGCGACGTCGTGCTGGAAGGTCCCCCGGGTACGAGCAAGACCACGATTCTCCGGGCGATCACCGACGAGTGGGGCATTCCGCTGCTCTTCGTGGAGGGCAACGCCGACCTCACACCGGCGAAGCTCGTCGGTCATCACAACCCCGCCCGCGTGCTCCGGGAGGACTATTCGCCCGAGAACTTCGTCCCCGGGCCGCTGCTGGAGGCCATGCAGCGCGGAGGGTTCCTCTACATCGAGGAGTTCAACCGTGCCCCGGAAGACACCCTCAACACGCTCCTGACAGCGATGGCCGATCGGTCGATCACGGTGCCACGGGTGGGGCGCATCGACGCATTGCCGACCTTCCGGGTCATCGCGTCGATGAACCCCTACGACAACGTGGGGACCACGCGCCTCTCCACGAGCGTGCACGACCGCCTCAACCGGCTCGCGGTGGACTACCAGAGCGCTGAGGAGGAGGAGCGGATCGTCTCCCTCCGCACCGGCGCGCGCGGACTCCTCGCCGAACGCGCGGTGGTGGATGCGGTCGCCGTGACGCGGGCCACTCGCGAGCATCCCGACGTTCGTCAGGGCTCGAGCGTCCGAGGTGCGATCGACACCACCCTGGTCGCCCTCCGTCTCGCGGCCCTCCGCGGACACACCGACCCGGGGGCCGCGGAGTACCCCGAGCTGATGTACGACGCCATGGTGGTGGCGCTGTCGGGCCGCATCCATCTGGACGAGGCTGTGGAGACGACGCCGGAGGCCGTGCTGCGGGAGATCTGGGAGGACCGCTTCGTGCTCGAACCGCGCCAGGCCGCGCCCGGGTGAAGAGAAGTGGCCGCTGACTCACCGGTCCGCTCCGGGCGCCGCCGCACGACGAAGGTGCGGGGTGCGCCCCTGAAGCGGACTCCGAAGCACCTCGACGAACCGCCGACGGTGTTCGACGTCACGAGCAGAGGGGGGATGGCCCTCCGTGCCGGCGGGTCGCGCCGCTCCGCGGTGCGGCCGCAGCGCGGGGCCACCGCCCCGGGGGAGACCGATGAGGAGGCCGCCCTGGTGCCTGCACCCGTCGACGAGGCGACGCTGGATCCGGCGGTGCGGGCGATTGCCCGGCAGATCGCCGCGCGCCTGTCGGTGCGTCGTGCGCGCCGCGATGTCACGACCCGTCGCGGCATCGGCGACCTGCTCAGCACGCCCTACCGCGGCGCGTCCGACGAGATCGACCTCGACCAGACGATCGAGGTGCTGGCCGAGCGGCCTGTACCCGAGGATGAAGACATCGTGGTGCGGGAGCGGATGCGCACGACGCGATCGGTCGTCCTCCTCGTCGACGTCTCGGGATCGATGCGGGGTGAGCGGATCAAGACCGCTGCAGCCACCGTGGGCGCGGTGTCGTCAGAGCTGCACGCCGATGCGCTCGGGGTGATCGCGTTCTGGTCGGATGCGGCCATTCTGCTCAAGCTCGGCGATGTCGTGCGCCCGATGACCCTGCTCGACCAGATCCTGCGAATCCCGGCACGGGGCCTGACGAACCTCGCCTTCCCGCTGGAGCTCGCTCGACAGCAGCTCGCCCGGGTCCCCGCGAGGGATGCCCGTGTGCTCCTGCTCTCGGACTGCGTGCACAACGCCGGTCCCGATCCGCGGCCGCTCGCCGCCCGTCTTCCGCGGCTCGATGTCCTCCTCGATGCGACGGGGGAGAAAGATGTCGAGCTCGGCCGCGAGTTGGCGGCCAAGGGAAGAGGCATCTGCCGCATCATCCACGGCCATCGGGATGTCGCACCGGCCATCTCACAGATCTTCGCGGGCACGTGACCCGCGTCCCTACGAGGCACAGCAGAGGAGTCCCATGATGCTCGACGTGAAGAACCTTTGGCCCTGGCGGCAGAACCCGTGGTTCGAGACCGTCTTGGAAGCGCAGCGGCGGGCACGCAAGCGTCTCCCGCCGTCGGTGTACGCCGCGCTCGTGGCGGGGTCGGAGCGCGGCCGCACCCCCCGCGACAACCAGGACGCGTTCGCTGAACTGCAGTTCGCTCCGCACGTGGCGGGGCATCAGGCCGAGCGCGACCTGTCGACGACGGTGCTCGGCATCCCGATCTCGATTCCCGTGCTGATCTCGCCGACGGGCGTGCAGGCCGTCGATCCCGCCGGCGAGCTCGCCGTGGCGCGGGCGGCGGCGGCGCGCGGCACGATCATGGGGCTGAGCTCGTTCGCCAGCAAGCCGGTCGAGGAGGTGGTCGCCGCCAACGGCAACACCTTCTACCAGCTGTACTGGACGGGCTCGAAGGAGTCGATGATCCAACGGATGGATCGAGCGAGGGATGCCGGTGCGAAGGCGCTCATCGCGACGCTCGACTGGTCGTTCTCCGTCGGCCGCGACTGGGGGAGCCCGACCATCCCCGAGAAGCTCGACCTGAACGCGATGATCCAGATGGCACCGGAGGCGATCCGCAGACCGGGATGGACACTGCGATTCCTTCGCGAGGGTCTCCCCGATCTCACCGCCCCGAATCTCCAGCCGCCCGACGGCGCGGCCCCGACGTTCTTCGGCGCCTACTACGAATGGATGCAGACGCCCCCGCCCTCATGGGACGACGTGGCGTGGCTTCGCGAGGAGTGGGGCGGCCCCTTCATGCTCAAGGGGATCACGCGGGTCGACGACGCCAAGCGCGCCGTCGACATCGGAGCTCACGCGATCTCGGTGTCCAACCACGGCGGCAACAACCTCGACACGACGCCGGCGACCATCCGCTGCCTTCCGGCGATCGCCGAGGCGGTCGGTGATCAGGTGGAGGTCCTCCTGGACGGCGGTGTCCGGCGCGGCGGCGATGTCGCGAAGGCACTTGCGCTCGGTGCGCGCGCCGTCATGATCGGCCGCGCCTACCTCTGGGGTCTGGCCGCGAACGGCCAGGCCGGTGTGGAGAACGTGCTCGATCTGCTGCGGATGGGGCTCGACTCCGCCGTGCTCGGACTCGGCCACCGCTCGATCACCGAGCTCAGTCCGGACGATCTGTGGATCCCCGCCGACTTCACTCGTACTCTGGGCGCCGAGGGCGCAACCGACGCGCCTGCGGGGCGGCCGTCGCAGAAGCCGGCGGTTTCGCCGAAGGACGCCACGATCGACGGCGAGATCCCCGCCGGCGCGAAATGATGGCGGGATGCCGCAGCCGCTCGTCCCCTCGCCCTCCCGCCTCGCGTCGCACACGTGGGAGTCGGCGAGCGGCATCCTGATCGTCCCCCTCGGATCGACCGAGCAGCACGGTCCGCATCTTCCGCTCGCCGTCGACGCGTTGATCGCGGAGGCGGTCGCCGACGACCTCGCGGATCGGTGGGGATCGCAGGGTGTCGCCGCTGTGGTGGCCCCGGTGCTGTCCTACGGCGCAAGCGGCGAGCACGAGGACTTCGCAGGCACGATCTCGATCGGCACGGCCGCGATGCGGACCGTCGTCGTCGAGATCGGCCGCTCGGCCGGCCGCTGGGCTGAGCGCATCGTGTTCGTCAACGGGCATGGCGGAAACGTCGAGGCTCTCTCGGAGGCGGTGGCGTTGCTGAGAGCTGAGGGGCGGGATGTCCGTTCCGTGGGATGCGGGGTGCCGGGGTCGGATGCGCACGCCGGCCGCACCGAGACCTCGATCCTGCTTCACCTGTCACCGCAGAGCGTCCGAGTCGAGCGACAGGCGCCGGGCGAGACTCGCCCGCTGGACGAGATCTTCCCACTGCTGCGCGAGTGCGGCGTCGCGGCGGTGTCGCCGAACGGCGTGCTCGGCGACCCGACCGGGGCATCGGCTGAGGAGGGCGCCCACCTCCTCGAGGCCATGGGCGATGCGGCGTGGGAGGCGGTGCGACGGTGATCGACGAGCGCGGTCGCGCGTCGTCATCCCGGCTTCCGGACGGTTTCACCGTCAGGATGGGGCGGCAGACGCGGGTCGTCGACGACGGTGAGGTGCTCATCGGCGGCACGAGCGCCCGGGTGGTGCGGTTGACGCCTCGAGCCCGCGCGATCGCGTCGGCCGGCACCGTGGTGGTCCGCGATGCCGCCTCCCGCGCCCTCGCGGAGTATCTCCTCGACGCGGGCTTGGCCCACCCGGTGCCGGACGCGCTGGCGGAGATCGGGCTCGACCGATTGACCGTGGTGATCCCGACGAAGGACCGGGCGCGCCTTCTCGCGCGGCTGCTGGGCACCATTCCCGCCGAGGTCGCCGAGGTGATCGTCGTCGACGACGGTTCGGATGATGCGGGGGCGGTCGCACGCGCTGCGGGCGCGCACGGTGCCCGGCTGATCGTGCACCCGCAGAATCTCGGGGTGTCGGCGGCGCGCAACTCAGGGATGCGAGCGACGGAGACCGAGTTCGTGGCGTTCGTCGACACCGATGTCATGGTGGATGCCGCCTGCTTCTCCCTCCTGCTGCGGCATTTCGCCGACCCGCGCTTGGCGTTGGCTGCGCCGAGGGTCGTCGGGATGACGGAGGGAGCGCCCACGTGGATCACGCGATACGAAGATGCGCGATCATCGCTGGATCTCGGTCAGGAGAGCGCGCCCGTCGTGCCGCGGACGCGGGTGGCGTGGGTGCCGACGACGTGTGTTGTGGGCAGGGTCGAGCTGCTCGGTGACGGCTTCGACGAAACGACGAACGCGGGCGAGGATGTCGATCTCGTCTGGCGGCTTCATGCCGCCGGGCACCGGGTGCGCTTCGAACCGGCGGCCGTCGTCCACCATGAGCATCGGGCGCGTGCGAGGCGGTGGTTGGGGCGGAAGTTCTTCTACGGCACCGGCGCTCAGCCGCTCGCGGCCCGCCACCCCGCCAACATAGCTCCCGTGGTGCTCGCGCCGTGGAGCGCCGTCGTTCTGGGTGCGGCCCTTGCGCAGCGGAGGTGGTCGCTGCCGGTCATCGTCGGCACCGCGGGGTTCGTGACGTGGCGGATCGCCCTCCGCGTCAGTCACGTACGGCGGCCGTATCGCGTCGCGACGAAGCTCGTCGGCAGCGCTCTCGTGTCGACCGCTGCACAGGGCATCGCCCTCCTCGTGCGGCACTGGTGGCCGCTCGCAGCAGTGGGGGTCGTCTTCTCCCGCCGCCTCCGGCGCGCTGTCATCGTGGCAGCGGTGGCGGATGCCGCGTGGGAGTACTTGCGGCTGCGGCCGCGCCTTGATCCGCTCCGCTTCGCGATCGCCAAGCGGCTGGACGATCTCGCCTATGGCGCGGGCGTGTGGTGGTCGTCGCTTCGGGTCGGTTCGGTTCGCGCCCTCCTCCCGGCGCTCGTGCGCACCACCTCGCGTTCGCGTTCGGCGCCTGCGCGCCCAGCTGAAGCTCCCCCGCGCTGATCTAACGGCGGTGCCCGCCCCACCCTCACAGCCAGCCGCGGTCGCGGGCGGCTCTTGCCGCATCGTGCCGGGTGGTGGCGCCGGTCTTCTGCATCGCGCTGGAGAGGTAGTTGCGCACCGTGCCGGGCGCCAGGTGCAGTCGTCGCGCGATGTCTCTGACCGAGTAGCCCTCACGGGTCTCGCGCAGGGCGTCTGCCTCCCGGTCGGTCAAGGGTGAGTCATCCACCACGGATGCTTCGAGCACGTCGTGTGCGATCCATCGCCCGCCCGCGTGGAGCTTGTGGATCACCTCGGCGATCTCTTCGGGATCGGCGCCTTTGCTCATGAAGCCCACGATCCCGAGTCCCAGTGCGCGTCGCAGCACCCCCGGCCGGGCGTGCCGGGTGAGCATCAGCACCCGCTGTTCGGGCCGCTCCGCCAGGATCACGCGGACAGCCTCGAGACCGTCCAGCTCCGGCATCTCCAGGTCGATGACCACGACATCGGGGCTGTGCCGCCGCGTCGCAGTGATGGCGTCGGCGCCGTTGTCGGCCTGCGCGACGACCTCGATGGTGCCGTCGAGGGGAAGCAGCGCGGCGAGGGCGCCGCGCAGGAGGCGTTCGTCATCGGCCAGAACGATGCGGACGGGCTCCACGTCGGTCGTCACATCATCTCCTTCGTTCGCTCGGTGGAATCCGCCGGAATGCGCGCAGCCACGATGAATCGCTCCGGGGTGCGCGTGATCTCGAGGGTGCCATCCACGTTCTCCACTCGCGCGCGCAGTCGCGCCAGGCCCCGAAGGCTCATCTCCGCCCCATCGTCAGGCACATCGTCAGGCCCAGTGCCGAGCCCATCGTTGGCCACCTCCACGGCGACGGGAGACGCCGTGATCCAGACGCTGGTCGGATGGGCGTGACGGAGCAGGTTGGTCGTCGCCTCCCGCAGCACCTGGGCCAGGAGCGGGTGCGTGGCGGAGCCGGGGTCGCCGTCGAAGCGGGCCTCCACCGACAAGCCGGCAGCCTCGCACAGGCGTTTGGCGTTCTCGAGCTCGGCCACGAGGTTCAGCTCGTGGTGCGCGTAGGCCAGCGACCGGGTCGCCGTGATCGTCTCGTCGGCGATCCGGCGGATCTCGCCGAGCTCTGCATCCGCGCGATCCGGGTCGGTCCGCATCACTTTCCTCGCCAGCGCCGCTTTGAGTTTGATCACGTGCAGGGAATGGCCCTGGATGTCGTGCAGATCGCCCGCGAAGCGCACGCGCTCGCGGGCCACGGCGAGATCGGCCTCGATCTGCTTCGCGCGGTCCAACCGCCTGGCGATGAGCCACGCCTGCTCGCACGTGAGGATGACGCCGAAGACGAACAGCGTGCCGATGAACGGCACGACGACGTACGAGGCGAACAGGATCCACGTCGGGGGGCGGAACGCGAACCCGCTGGCGCCGATCGCCGCCACCCCGATCGCGAAGAACCCGACCCAGATTCTCCAGCGCCCGGTTCGCAGCAGGAGCATCCCACCGACGAGCGCAAGGGGGACGAACCCGATGAAGGTCGTGCCCCGCAGCGAGTCGGCGGTCCAGGTTGCCGCGGTGAACACCAGGGCGAAGATCGCGTGCCGCGGATAGCCGTCCAGGCTCCAGGCCCGCAGCACGCCGAGGGCGAGCAGATAGCCGAACGCCATCGTCAGGCCCTCCCACCACGACCGGGCGGTGAGTGCCACACCGATGAGGCTCAGCGGCGCGAGGGCGGCGATCGCGCTGAGCATCGACACCCGCCGCATGCGGGCATCGATGGGGGGATCCTGCTGGACGTCTCGGATCAGTTCTGCTCCCCGCTGCGGTCTCGCCTCATCGCGCGGTCGGTGCGGATCTTGGCGATCATCGCCGCGACGAGGAGGGCGAGGGCCGCGTACATCAGGAAGGGGTTCTCGATGAAGATCCGCGTGATGCCCTCGGGGAGGGTCACGAAGAGACCGAAATCGAAGAAGTACAGACCAATGTAGGCGAGGAAGATGACGGCCGATATGGCGATGAGGCCGCTGAGAAGTGTGCTGCGGAGTCTGGTCACCGTGCCAGCGTCGTAGCGTGGGGCGGGCGCCGGTAGTGACGTGGTGTCACCTTTCGTCGTGACGTGACGCCACTGCACGAAAGGCTCCGCACCGTGTGCGATGGATGCATGACTTCCACATCGACCATTCCTGTCCCGACGGCACGCGTGCCCCTGTGGCGGCGGCCCTTCCGGCTCATCCGCGAGAACGCCCGCGTGTATCTTCTCCTCAACCTCGCCACCTACGGACTCGTCCTGATCGGCTTCGTGATCGGCCTGATCTTCCCCGAGCTCAACGAGGCGCGTATCGCCGCGCTCGAAGAGAACGGTGACGCCGATCTGGTGGCGAGGGTGTTCATGAACCCGGTGCTGTTCGGCCTCGTGATCCTGGGGGTGAACGTGGTTCGGCTGAGCCTGTTCACCATCGTCCTGCCGTCCCTCATCGTGCCCTTCGCCGGACTGGCATTCTTCGGATACTGGGCGCTCCAGACCGGGATCACGCTCGTCCCGACCACTCCGGTGGGATGGGTCGCGCAGATCCCGCACGCCCTGACGGTGATCATCGAGCTCCAGGCCTACCTGATGCTCGTCCTCGGTGCGTACCTTCTGGGCAAGCACTGGCTCTTCCCCCGCACGGTGGGGGCGAAGAACCGGCGGCAGGGCTACGTTCGAGGTCTGCAGCGGATCGGTCTTCTGGCGCTGCCCGCACTGGTCCTTCTCGTGATCGGCGCGGCCTGGGAGGCGTACTCACTGCGGTACCTGGTCGGGCCGCTCAGTGAGCTCCTTCTGTAGCCTCGGCACCCAGTCGAGCGGGGTGATCGCGTGGGGGCGCGGTCACCCCGTTTCGTTTCAGGGCGGAGTGAGTGTACAGTCACTCTCATGACGCCGCGCACCGTTCTCTCGACTGCCGACTCCCGCCGTCCCCTCGTGGCGGCGGCGGCGCTGCGAGAGTTCGGTCGTGGCGGTTACCACCGCACGACGGTCGCAGATGTCGCGCGGGAAGCGAAGATCTCCCCGGCGTACGCATTCAAGCTGTACCCGCGAAAAGAGTCGCTCTTCGTCGCAGCGCTCGACGAGTGCTTCGACCGGATCATCGCGGCGCTCGCAGAGGGAGCGGATGCCTCGGAGTCGCCCCTTCCCGCCGACGTGCTCGAGGCGATGGGGGACGCGTACGCGGCCCTCATCGGCGACAGTGCGCTGCTGATGCTCCAGGTGCACGCCCAGTCGGTTGCCGAGATTCCCGAGATCGGCGACGCGTTGCGAGCCGGACTCGCGCGCGTCGTCGACTTCGCCCGCGCCCGGTCGGCCGGAACGGACGAGGATGTGCAGCGTTTCGTGGCCTACGGTCAGCTCTGCCACCTCATCGTGACCGCCCGGCTCGAGGGCGTCACCGCCGACTGGGCCCGCCTGCTGCTGAAGGGCATGAGTCACCCGCGGTGAACGCCGCCCGCGGGCAAGCCCTTTTCTTTGCCCGAAAGAGTGAGTGAGTACTCACTCGCTCCATGTCTCCACCCCTCACCCCGAAAGGAACCACCATGACCGCATCGCCTGCCACGACCGCATCGCGCCTCCCCGCGACAGCGAGAATCGCCGCACCCGCACCGAACCCGCCGGGCGCCCGGCGCTGGCTCGCCCTGGGCGTCCTCGCCCTCGCGCAGTTCCTCGTCGTCCTCGACGCCTCGATCGTCAACATCGCCCTGCCGGTCCTCGGCGCCCAGCTCGGAATGGACACCGTCGCGCTCGCCTGGGTCATCACCGCGTACGTGCTCGCCTTCGGTGGCCTGCTGCTGCTCGGCGGGCGCCTCGGCGACCGGTGGGGTCACCGTCGCGTGTTCCTCCTCGGCACCGCGGGGTTCGTCGCCGCCTCCGCACTGGCGGGGTTGTCGTTCACAGACGGGATGCTGCTGACCGCGCGTGCCCTGCAGGGCGCCTCGGCCGCGCTCCTCGCCCCCGCTGCGCTGGCTCTGCTGATGCGCCTCTTCGTCGACCCGGCCGACCGGTCCAAGGCCCTGGGGGTCTGGGGCGGCGTGGCGGGCATCGGCTCGGCTGTCGGGGTGCTGCTGGGTGGTGTGCTCACGGCGACCCTGGGATGGCAGTCGGTGTTCTTCATCAACGTCCCCGTCGGTGCCGTCGTGCTCGTGGTCGTCCCGCTGCTGATCGTGGGGGATGCCCCAGCCGAGCGACGGAGGCTTGACGTGCCCGGGGCCGCCACCATCCCCGGCGCCCTGGTCGCCGCCGTCGGCGCGCTGAGCGCCGTCGAGCAGGTCGGTGTCTTCCACGTGGTCACCGTCGGTCTGGCCATCGCCGCGGCGATCCTCGGCGTCGCGTTCGTTCTGATCGAGCGGCGGGCGGCCGAGCCTCTCATCCCGCTCACCGTGTTCCGCAACCGCAGTCTGAGCGTCGGCAACATCGTCATGCTCCTCATCGGAGCGGCGATGGTGTCGCTGTTCTTCGCGCTGTCGGTGTTCATGCAGGCCGTCCTCGGGTACGACGCCTTGACGGCGGGACTCACGCAGCTGCCGTTGGCGGGTGCCCTCGTCGTGGCGGCGGGGATCGTGCCCGCCGTCGTGGGGCGCTTCCGCCTCAGGGCGACGATGATCGGTTCGCTGGTCATCCTGGCGGCTGGTCTCGTCTGGCTGTCGTTCGCGCCCGCCGACGCGGGGTTCGTCACCGACATCCTCGGGCCCAGCATCCTCATCGGAGTCGGAATGGGCGGCGCCTTCGTCACCACGACGCAGCTCGCGGTCGACGGTGTCGACGACGGGGAGTCCGGCCTCGCCGGCGGCCTCGTCAACACCAGCCAGCAGATCGGCGGCGCCCTGGGCCTGGCGGTGCTCGGCACGCTGGCCGCGCTTCGCACGGAAGCAGTCCTCGAGAGCGGGGCCGCGGCATCCGAGGCCCTCACCAGCGGGTTCTCGTGGCTGTTCGTCGGCGCCGCGGGCATCGCCCTGGTCGCCGCCCTGGTGTGCGGCCTCGCCCTTCGGAACGCCGGGCGCTCGTCGACGCTCTCGACAGCGCCGGTCGCATAGCCGGGGGCGTGCGCACGGGGCGCCCCCGAATCGGGATCCTCCCGATCCTCAGGCCGAAAGCGCGACGTCCTCACCGCGAGCGTGCTCGGCGATCTCGTCCAGCGACAGGTGAAGCGCAGCGGCGACGGCGGCCACCGTCTCGAACGACGGGGTGGGGAGGCGCCCCGTCTCGATCTTGCGCAGCGTCTCTCCAGAGATCCCCGCACACGCGGCCACATCGACGATCGAGCGGTTGCCCCGCGCCTCGCGGAGGAAGGCGCCGACGCGTCGGCCCCGCGCGAGGGTCTCGGGCGTGTGAGGCAGGCGCACCATCATGGCGAGAAGCCTAGCGGTATTATCGGCCCGGTATTCTTATACCGCCTGGCCTGGCCGCATCCCCAACCCGAAAGCGCCCCCATGATCGAAATCCTGAACGCCCGCCAACTCGAGCACGCACGTTCCGCAGGCGCGATCGTGGGGGCGACGCTGCAGGAACTGCGCGAGCGCGTGACCGTCGGCGTGAACCTCCTCGAGATCGACGAGTGGGCGCGGCAGCTCATCGAGAAGGCGGGCGCGCAGTCGTGTTACGTCGACTATGCGCCATCCTTCGGCAACGGCCCGTTCGGTCACTACATCTGCACGGCCGTCAACGACGCCGTTCTCCACGGGATGCCGCATGACTACGCCCTGCAGCCCGGTGACCTCCTCACCCTCGATCTCGCCGTGCTGAAGAACGGCATCGCCGCCGACGCCGCCATCAGTTTCATCGTCGGCGCGGAGAACTCCGACACCACCGACACCCCCGACACCCCCGCAAGCGCCGAAGACGCCGCGCTCATCGCCGTCACCCAGCGCGCGCTCGCCGCCGGCATCGACGTCGCCCGTTCGGGCAATCGCATCGGCGACATCTCCCACGCGATCGGCACCGTGCTCACCGATGCGGGATACCTCGTGAACACCGAGTTCGGCGGCCACGGCATCGGCACCACCATGCACGGCGACCCGCACGTGCCGAACATCGGCCGCCCGGGGCGGGGCTACAAGCTGCGGCCGGGCCTCCTCCTCGCCCTGGAGCCCTGGGTGATGGCAGACACCGACGTTCTGATCACCGATCCCGACGGCTGGACGCTCCGCAGCGCCACCGGATGCCGCACCGCGCACACCGAGCACACCATCGCCATCAGCGACGGCGACCCCGAGATCCTCACTCTCGCGCGGTAGCGCTGAGCCCTACGTCACATCCAGCGACGGCTCCGGCCCGGCATCCGACACGACATCCGTCTCGCCGCTCACCGCCGTCACCTCGTCCGCCGGATCCTTCTCCGCTCGGCTGAGCAGCACGAACGGCACGGCGACGGCGCTGATCACCCCGCTCCACAGCATCGACAGTCCATAACCGCCGATGTCGGCGGCGCGCCCGAGCACGGGTTGCCACACGACGCCCCCGCCGGACCCCAGCAGCGAATCGAACGACAGCACCGTGGCTCGCTGCTGCGACGGGATCATGTCGTTGAGGTAGGCGCGGCGCACGGGGTCGTCGATGGCCGAGACGATGCCCCACGCGGCGAGCAGCACGACGGCGACCCAGAAGTTCTGCACGAGTCCGAGGACGACGAGAACGAAGATGCTCCCCACGGTCGCGATGAGGATGACGGTGGTGCGGCGGTGGAACAGCCGCCGCACCCAGGGCGCGAGTGCGCCGCCGACGATCGAGGAGCCGGCGAGGAGGGCGGCGGCCAACCCCGCGATCGAGTACGCCTCTTCGTCGCCCCAGAGTTCGAGCAGGTACGGCTGCAGCGCGTAGAACACGTACATGCCGACGCCGGCGGCGAAGGGGCTGGCGAGCATCAGCCAACGCACCGGTCGGTTCCCGAGTCCATACGTCACCGACGCCCGGAAAACCGTTCGCGTCGCGCGCAGCGGTCCCTCGCTGCGGTCAGGGGTGAAGCCGAGGTCACGCATGAGCAGCGCGGCGACGACGAGCATCACCACGAGGATTCCGCCGCGCACGAGGAACGGCACCCCGAGATCGGTCAGCTGCGCGATCACCCCGCCGAGCACCGACCCCGACAGCATCGCCACCCCGCCGACGATCTGGGCTCGCCCGAACACCGTCTCGAGGCTCCCGGTGTAACGGGTCGCGCGGAGTGCATCGACGAGCCACGCGTCGACGGCCCCCGAGAAGAACGTGAATCCCAGCCCGAGCAGCATCGACACCACGGCCCACGCCCAGAACGGCGACTCCATCACCCAGAGCCACCAGTAGAGCGCCGTGGTGATCGCGAGCGTCAGTGTTCCGAGGAGGTACGACACCCGGCGACCGAGGGTGTCGGCGACGACTCCGGTGGGGATCTCGAAGATCAGCATGCCCGCGGTGAAGAACGCGTTGGCCGCGAACGCCTCCAGGTTGCTCAATCCGGCATCGAGGAGGAACAGCGTGTTGATGCCCCAGATGAAGGAGGCGGCGAGGGTGTTGCCGAGCATGAGCGTGTAGTAGGTGCCCTGCACACGCCGCGGCGTGGGTGTCATGTGCTCAGTGTGCTCCCCGGTGCCGACACCGCGTCAAGAGGCAGGCGTAGTGCGGGACGGAGCGGATCATCCATCCGTCGACGACGACCCCTCCGGGTGGTAGAACCGCACCATGACCACCCCGCCCGCCGACGAAGCTCCGACGCCGTCGAACATTCCTGCACCGCTCGACCCCGGCGCCTTCTCCGGCATCCAGCACCGGGCGGGCTTCCGCGTCGCGATCATGTTCGCGGTGTTCCTCGGGGTCACCCTTGTCGTCAGCGTGGCCGGGGAGTGGGTCTTCGCCCCCGCCGTCGGCTGGATCGCCGCGGCCGCGACCTACATCCTCTGGGTGTGGCTGGGCGTCCTCCGGCTCGGCCCGGCCGAGACCGCCAGTCACGCGACGCGCGAAGATCCCACGCAGCCGGTCGCGCAGACCCTCCTGATCGTGGCGACTCTGGCGAGCATCGGCGCGATCGGATTGCTGCTCGTCGAATCCGGCACGGTGCTGGGGGCTGCGCGCTTCGGGCTCGCCGCGGCCGCACTCGCCACGGTTGCGGCATCCTGGTGCCTGGTTCAGACCCTTTTCACGCTTCGCTACGCGGGCATCTACTACCGTCTCGGCGGCGCCGGCATCGACTTCAACCAGTCCGAGCCGCCCGAGTATCGCGATTTCGCCTACGTCGCCTTCACCCTGGGCATGACCTACCAGGTCTCCGATACGAGCATCACCAGCTCGCTCATCCGGCGCCAGGTGCTCCGGCATGCGGTGCTGTCGTTCGTCCTCGGGGTGATCGTCCTCGCGGCCGCGATCAACCGCATCGCGGCGTTGGCCCGATAGGCGTACGGATGACACAGTGGTCGCCCGACCTCGAGGGTGTCGTGACGTTGCCGGGCGGTCGGCGCATCCGCGGACGCGGCCTGAGAGACGGCTCGGCGGGTTTCGAGCCTGCACCCGATTTCGGCCTCTATCTCACGGCGCAGTACCACGAGGAGCGCTGGCCGTCACGGTGGATCGCGTGGCCCGACTTCCGCCTGCCGCGCACGCCGTCAGACGCGATCGCCGCGCTTCGCGAGGCCTACGACCGGTCCGCGACGGAGCGGGTCGAGGTCGCGTGCGACGGCGGCACCGGCCGCACCGGCACCGCGCTCGCCCTCTTCGCCAGATTCGACGGTGTGCCCGCCGGCGAGGCGGTGGCGTGGGTTCGGGCCAACTACCGACCCAGAGCAGTCGAGACGCCCTGGCAGCGCCGGTTCGTCCGAAGGGTGCACCTCAGCGCATGAATCCGGCGCCGCGTCCGGTCAGTCGTCGACGACCGAGACCGTGACCTCGATGTTGCCGCGCGTCGCGTTCGAGTACGGGCACACCTGGTGGGCGGCATCGGCGAGCTGCTGTGCGACCTCGCCGTCGACCCCCGGGATGTTCACCTCGAGCAGCACCGCGAGCTGGAACCCGCCGTTGCCGTTCGATCCCAGCGAGACGCGCGACCCGACGCTCGAGCCATCGACTTTCACCTTCTGCGTCCGCGCGACGCTCTGCAGCGCGCTGTGGAAGCAGGCCGCGTAGCCGGCGGCGAAGAGCAGTTCGGGGTTCGGCGCGCCGCCGGCGCCCCCGAGCTCCTTCGGCACGCGCACGTCGGTGTCGAGAATGCCGTCGGCGGTGCGCACGTGGCCGTCGCGACCTCCGCCGGTGGCGAGTGCTTCTGCGGTGTAAAGGGCGTCCATGAGTGTCCTTTCGTGGGGGATGAAGAGGTGACGGATGCCGCGGCGAAGCGCGTCAGGAGGCGGCGCGCAGTTCGCCCGCGAGCGCCCGCATGTTCGCGGTGATCGCGTTCAGCTGGGCCAGCAGCTCGGGCACGCTGCGTCCACTGTCGACGAAGCCCGGCACGAGGCATCCGGCCGCCGCCACGACATCGGCGTAGACCGAACGCCCCTGGTCGGTGAGGCTCGCCCGCACCACCCGCTCGTCGCTCTCGTCACGCCGGCGGGCGACGAGACCGCGGCTTTCCAGCCGTCGCAGGAGCGGGGAGAGGGTGCCCGAGTCGAGGTGCAGCTCTTCGCCGAGAGCGCTGACGGTGCGCTCGCCGGTGGCGAGCACGACCATCGCGAGGTACTGCGGATACGTCAGCGACCACGGCTTCAACACCTCGCGGTACGCCTGCGTCGTCGCATGCGACGCGGTGTACATCGCGAAGCAGACGAAATCGTCGAGCGCGACAGCAGCCATGACAGAAGCATTGCACGCAACTCAATTGCGCGCAACCTAAAGCGCTACCCGGCCTCGGCCTCGCCCTCCTGCGGAGATCCGCACCCACAAAAAATGCTGCCGCGACGACCTCATCCGCGGGAACGCGGATCTCCTCGCGACCGCGACGACGAAGAGTCCCCGGCGCCACAGGGGCACCGGGGACTCTATCGGCTGGCGGGTCAGACCTCCTGGCGGCCGGCGCGGCGAACACGCCAGGTTCGGAGCCCGGCACCGACGCCGACGACGAGGAGCGCGATCAGCGCCGTCCACAGCAGCGGGGTGCTCTCGAATCCGGTCGTCGCGAGATCGCTATCGCCGGCTCCCGTCGGCTGACCACCCGCGCTCGCACCGTCGCCACCGTTCGTCGGGGCCCCTCCATCGCCGGGCTGGCCGCCGGGCTGGCCGCCGGGCTCACCAGGCTCACCAGGCTCTCCGGGCTCCCCGGGCACTCCCGGTTCCCCAGGCTCCCCGGGCTCTCCCGGTTCTCCAGGCCCGCCGGGTTCACCCGGCTCGCCGACGACCGTCACGTCCACCGCCTGGGTCACGCCGTTCACCGTCACCGACAGGGTCGCTTCACCGGCGGCAACAGCGGTCACTTCGCCGGTCGCCGGGTTGAGGCGCAGCACACCCTCGGCGGCGGCCTCGAGCCGGGAGGGCGTGCTGATCAGGTCGCTCACGACATCGGTGCCGTCGCCCGCCCAGTCGGCCGACACCGGCCAGGCGACCGGCACCACCCGCCCGCCGTCCTGCTCGAAGGTCGCCGACACCGCAGCGGTCTCGCCGACCTCGAGCACCGTGGGCGCTTCGAGGTCGACCGCCGACACGCGCGGCTTGGTCTCGGCCTGCATCCAGCGCACCCGGTCGACGACCACCTCGGGCGACGCGCCGACGACACCCGCACCTGGGTTCACGCCGAGCATCGTCCAGCCGGTGAAGCCACCGGCATCCGGGGTTCCCGACGGGCCCTTGCCGGCGTTGCCGCCGAGCACACGGCTGACGCCGTCGTAGCTCGTGGCGTCGAAGACGCCGACGTGCCCGTTGACCATCGCCGCCGACTTGCCGGTGTCGGCACGGAACTGCGTGAGAGTCTCGACGAACTGCGCAGCCTCGTAGCGGTCGGCGAGCTGGCTCGCCTTGGACGGCAGCGGGTCGTCGGCGGGATGGTGCGAGAACACCAGCACCCCGGTGACCGATGAGTCGGATGCCGCGTCGGCGAGCTGCTCGTCGAGGAACCGCAGCTGCTCCAGGCCCGAGGCTCGGAACGACCCCGCCGCGCTGTTCAGGGTGATCATGCGCGTGCCGCCGAGGTCGATCGAGCGATACGGGTCGCCGAAGGCGTCGATGAAGTTCGAGATCGCCCCGCCCATGATCTCGTGGTTGCCCGGCACGTAGACGTAGGGGATCCGGTCGCCGATCTCCTCCTCCAGGATCCGGGCGGCGAGCTCGAAGTCGGCGACGGACGCCTCATCGACCAGGTCGCCGTTGATGACCAGGTAGTCGGGATCTGCCGCGACGATCTCGCGGAACGTCTCTCGCGCGGCCTGCACCAGCTCGCTGTCGGGGTTTCGGGCGACGAACTGGGCGTCGCTCATCACGGCGATGCGCTGCGCTCGGTCGTCGACCGTGCCGTCGGTGACGATCACCGGATCGAAGACGCGGGGCGCGACCGGCTGCTCCACATCGGGCGCCACGACCGACTCGAGAGAGGCGATCGTCACCTCGCCCTGATAGCTCGCGGTGGGGCGTGTCTCCATCATCCGCACCCGCTGGAACGTGAGCGGGTACGCCGTCCCGGCCGGCACGGTGAATCGGGCCTGCTGCCATCCGGTCCAGTCGACCATCGGGCCATCCAGGTTGATGGTGGTTCCGGCGCCGGTCTTCAGCTGCAGGCGGGGCCATGCGCCCGAGCCGTCACCGTGCATCCACATCGTCAGCGCCTGGGGCTGGCCCTCGAGCACGCGTCCGCCGGTGGCGGCTTCTCCCGGCACGATCGCGTAGTACCCGCGGGTGCCGGTGGAGGTGGTGAAGTCGTACGACAGCGTCAGCGCGGGCTGCCCCTCCGGGCCGGTGGCGGGGGTCAGTGTTCCGGTGGCACGCGCGACGCCGGCGGTCCACTCGGCGGCGTCGGCGAAGTCGGCGACGGGGAGGGTGTCGTACCCGATCGTCACGGCGACGTCGACGCTTCGGCCACCGGCGGTGAAGGTCACCGTCGCCGAACCGCTGTCGACCACCGGCGAGACGGTGAACTCTCCGAGTCCGGTGGGCTCGACGGCGACATCCTCACCGTTCTCGACACGGACATCGCGCGCCTCGATCGGGGCGCTGAAGCCATCGGCGTCAAGGCCGGTGAGGCGCACGGTCGCGGTCTGCCCGGGCTCGGACAGCGCGATCACCGTCGCGCTCGGACGGATCCGCTCGAGGTCTCCGAGCACCCGCACCTGGGTCGTGGCGCTCTTGCCCTCGGCCGCGAAGGCGACGGTGGCCGTTCCGGGAGTGACGCCCTCCACCACGACAGACGCGTCACTGTCCGCAATGAGCGAGACCGCGTCATCCGTCGTCTGGAACGAACCCGCGACCTCGATGCCTCCGAGGTTGTCGTCGAGACCCGTGCCGGCGAGCGTGCGGTGCAGCCCCGGGAAGACCGCGTCGGCGTCGGTGGCGTCGAGCGCAGGTGCGACCTGCACGTCGGAGACGACCCCGGCCGGTGCAGAGGAGAAGAACGCGAGGCTGTTGGCGACGACGCGCTCGGTGCCGTCGGACGGACGGTTGTGGAGGGATGCTTCGCTCTCACCCGGCTCACGGACGGCGAGCATGGTCGAGCCGCCGCCGTCGAGGTTCACGGCGTTGTGCACGCCGAGGTCGAGCATGAGGTCGCCGAGCTCCTGCAACGTCATGCCGCGGCTGTCGCCCGTCCGCCCGTCGATGGTGACGACGGTGATCTCGGTGCCGTCACGGCTCACGCCGATGGCGGTGCGCGCGGCCTCGACCTGTTCGGCGTCGGTCTGCACGCCGTCGATGATGAGGCGCTGCGCGCCGCTCACGGCGAGATCGACGTCTGCGGATGTCGCGACGGCGACGTCGACGGCGTCGCCGACCTCGAGTGCGGCCAGGGTGGCAGCGCCGGCTTCGCGCCCGATGAGCACGCCGGTGCCGTCGGCGATCGCGGTCTCGCCAGAGACGGATGCGGGGTCGGTGCTCACCTCGGTGACCACGCCGTCCTGAACGGTGACCTTCGCCATCGGCGAGGCGAGCGCGGCGGGCGCGCCCAGAGCGCGGGCGAGCGGGTGCGTCCCCCACGCCGCGGTGTACCACCCGATGCCATTCGCTCCGATCGCCGGGCTGTTGACGCCCGAGACACGGTGGGAGGTGCCGTCGATCGTCACCGTCGCCGCAGAGGCCAGCGCCTGCACGGCCGCGAGCCCGTCGCTCATCGTGAACGCCGGGCGCTCATCCGGGGCGGCCGAGCGCACGCCCTGGGTCGGCGACACGTTGGTGCCGACGGGCGCGGTGGAGTTGTTCATGTCGAAGTAGTCGCCGTTGATCGCAGCGATCGCGCCGGTGCCGGCGATCTGCTCGCTGAGCGTCGCACCCCCCGACACCGTGCCGGCGTCGAGGACGTCGAGCGAGAGGGTGGGTGTGGTGAGATCAGCGCGCATGACGTGGCCGGTGACCCACCCGGCCGGCTGCAGTCGGCGGAAGTCGGTGAGCTCGAGCCCGGGGGCGAGCGTCTGCGAGTCGGCGGAGAGAAGGGTGGAGTCTCCGCCGGCGAGGTCGAGGCCGCCCGTGTCGGGTGCGGCGACCGCCGGCATCGGAGCGAGTGTCCCGACTCCCACCGTCGTCGTGGTGACCACGGCGACGAGCAGCGCGGCAGCGAGGCGTCGCCGCGGGGGAGGGGAGGAGGACAGACGTGTTGCGCGCGCAGGCAAGCGAAGCACCTTCCGGTTCGAAGTGAGGGGAGCCGTGCCCACTCGTTCACGGGGCCGACCCGGCGACCCTACGGAGGCGGCTGCGTCGTGACATGAGGGGGCGGTGTCGACGAGATGGACTCGGCGTGAACGAACGGTGATCCCGCGCTCCGAACCCGCCGCCACCCCGAACGCATATTCATGCAGAGGAATAGATCAACCCGTGGGCGGTTGTCCCTGAGGTAACGACGCACAGATGAGGCATCCGGTCACCCGCTCACAACGCGAACGGCCGGATGTCTCGAGACGAAAGGCGAGAGACATGACTGAACGATTCACCGACCGCACCGTCCTCATCACCGGAGCCGGCTCCGGCCTCGGCCGCGCGACCGCGGTGCGCCTGGCATCGGAGGGTGCGAACCTCTCGCTCGTCGACGTCTCGAAGGACGGACTGGATGCCACGGTGCAGGCCGTTCGCGACGTCGCCCCCGACGCCACGCTCGTCACCGTCACCGCCGACGTCTCGAGCGAAGACGACACCCAGCGCTACGTCGATGAGACCCTCGCGGCCTTCGGCCGCATCGACGGCTTCTTCAACAACGCCGGCATCGAGGGCACGCAGAACCTCACCGAAGACTTCTCGGCCGCCGAGTTCGACCGGGTCGTCTCGATCAACCTGCGCGGCGTGTTCCTCGGCCTCGAGAAGGTGCTGAAGGTCATGCGCGAGCAGGGGAGCGGCGCCGTGGTGAACACCGCGAGCGTCGGTGGCATCCGCGGTGTGGGGCGCCAGTCGGGCTATGCCGCCGCCAAGCACGGCGTGGTCGGGCTCACCCGCAACTCGGGCGTCGAGTACGGCGAGTTCGGCGTGCGCATCAACGCCGTTGCTCCCGGAGCGATCTGGACCCCGATGGTCGAGAACTCCATGAAGCAGATCGACGCTGAGAACCCGCGCCAGGCGGCCGAGCAGTTCATCCAGGCCAACCCCACCAAGCGTTACGGCGAGGCCCCCGAGATCGCGTCGGTCGTCGCGTTCCTCCTGTCTGACGACGCGTCGTACGTCAACGCCGCCGTCATCCCGATCGACGGCGGCCAGTCGGCCAAGTACTGATTCGCGGTCGAGCCCGGATCAATCTCCGGGAGGGTGCGCCGGCAGCGTCATGCACGCGATGTCCGGCACCATCCGACCGCCGTTGACGACCGACCCGCCCCCTCGTGTTCCGAGATTCGGACACGAGGGGGGCGGATTGCGCTTCGGCGCGAAGGTTCTCCCGCAGAGGTCACCCGCCGGCCGGCACGCTCAGAACGCGCAGCGCGCTCCCTCATCGGGCAGCTCGAGGTCGACCAGGTAGTCGGCGACGGCCGCGTCGACGCACGGGTTGCGGGAGATGATCGTTCCGTGCTGGTTGCCGTCGACGGTGAGCAGCCGTGCGCCGAGAGTCTCAGCCAGGCTGATGCCGCCTTCGTGCGGGGTGACGGGGTCTCCCGTGGCCGAGATCACGAGCACCTCGGGCAGCCCGTCGATATCGGTGGCGTAGGGGAAGCCGAGAGTCGGTTCGGCGGGCCAGAACTCGCACCCGTCCTGCGTCACCGGAGGGATTCCGGGGTCGAGGAACGGCGCCACCTCGTTGAGGTCTTCGCCGACTGCGATCATCTCTTCGGCGGTCAGGCGTTCTTCGTCGAGGCAGTTGATCGCGAAGGTCGCTTCGAACGCATCGGTGTACTCGCCGGTGTCGGATCGGCCGTAGTACCCGTCTCGCAGAGCGAGAAGCGCGTCCGGCTGCCCTGCTCGCAGTCCGGTCAGGCCGGCGATGATCGCGGGCCAGGTGGCCTCGGAGTACAGGCCCGAGACGATTCCCTCCCCGGCGGCGAGGAAACCGACCTCACGGCCGTCCGCGGCGATGAGCGGCTCGCTCACCAGCGGTCGGAGGAGTTCCTGCGCGACGGCCGTCGCCTGTGCGGGGTCGGGTCCGAGCGGGCAGTCTGCCTGCGTCGCGCAGAAGTCGGCGAAGCGCTGGAAGGACGCCTGAATACCCGCGGTGGCCTGGATCCTTCGTTCGGTGGTGTCCATGAGGGGGTCCACCGCGCCGTCGAGGACGAGGGCGCGGACGTTCTGCGGGAACATCTCGGCGTACACCGCTCCCAGTCGGGTGCCATAGCTCGTGCCGGCGAAGGTGAGCTGGTCGTCACCGAGCGCGGAGCGGAGAACATCCATGTCGCGCACGGCGTCGCGCGTTCCGAGATGGGCGAGGATCTCTTCACTGCCCGAGCCCTCCGCGCACTTGTCCACGATGTCGCGCGCGGATCCCTCCGTCCACTCTCCGAACGCTGACAGGGGTGCATCCGCATCTCGTTCGTCGTCGGTGTAGCAGTTGATCGCCGGGCGGCTCAGACCCACTCCACGCGGGTCGAATCCGACGATGTCGAAGCGCTCGGTGACGGGGCCGCCGGCCCAGAGGGCGGCGACGAGTGGGCTGAACGTGGTCGACGGGATGCCGGGGCCGCCGGGGTTCACGACGACCGACCCGATTCGGGCGTCGGCGTCGCCGGTGGCGGCGTTGCGGGTCACAGCGAGCTCGATGGTTTCGCCGTCGAGGTCGTCGTAGTCCATCGGCACGGTGAGCATGGCGCACTCCGCATCTTCCGCCACGGCGACGAGTTCGGGAACAGGCGGCTGGGCGCTCACGATCGACGCGTCGCACGCCCCGAAATCAAGCTCCTGCTCCATGAATTGCTCGAGCCCGGTGGCGGTCGCGTCTTCGCCTGCGTTCGGTGTCGCGCTGGTGCATCCGGCGAGCACCAGGAGGGATGCCGCGGCGGCCAGCGCCCACGCAGGCTTCGCCCACCGCCTTCGTTCGTCATCCTTCCGTCGGCTGTGCATCGGGGTGTCGCGCATGGCGTCTTCCTCTCGGGGGTTCGGCGGGATCAGGTGCCCGGACTAGTACAGCGTGATAGTCCGGGAGTGCGTTACGCTAGCACACTGTGATAGACCGTGTGTCACGCGGGAGGCAGGCCATGGAGACGAACGCTAAGGAACCGGGCACACGCGCCAAGATCCTGATCGCCGCGGCAACGATGCTGGGAGAGGATCCGACGACGCGTTTGAGTGTTCGAGCGGTCGCCGCGCGCGCGGGGGTCAGTACAGGGTCCTTGCGCCACTTCTTCCCGACGCAACGTGAACTCATCGACACCGTCGTCGCCGCTATGTACGACCTCGAGATTCCCGACGATCCGATCAACGATCACACCCTCGCCCCCGCAGAGCGTCTGATCGCGTGCCTGCAGCTTCTCCTCGCGCAGGGAGGGGTTGGTGAGCGTGCGCGAGAGCAGTGGAAAGCTCTGTTTGAGGCCTATGTGGCATCCCCGCCGTCCGAGGACGAGGCCGCGACCTATATCGCGCTCGAGCGGATCGGCCTGGACCGCATCGAACAATGGCTGGAGACCCTGATCGCGCAGGGCGCGTGCCCGCCAGGGCACGTCGAGCAGCGGGCGCGGTTCCTTGCCACCGTGCTCTCCGGCCTCTCAACAGAACGCGCCTTTCCCTCCGCCACCGTGCGCGTCGACGTCGAAGCCGAAACGCTGCGCATCGCTGTCCGTGCCGTCATGACGGACTGGCCGCCGGCATGACTCTCCCGTGCGCTCCCACCCGGCGGACTGCCCCGCCGGTTCGACCCCGTGCCAACCGGTCACAAGCGGCTGGTCGACCGTTTCCGGCCCGGCGTGCGCGTTCGTCTTGCCCGGTTCGTCGGCTGGCCGGTCAAGGACCCACCGGCGCGTGACGTCTTCATCATCGCCGCACGTCTGATGCGGCCCTCAGAAGGGTGCGACCGCGAGTGCGCCGTCGTCGGTGGGGACGAAGGCGACCCGTGAGGGTGGATGGCTGTCGTAGACCTTCCCGCCGGGGCTAGTGAATTTGAGGATGCCGCCGGGCAGTTGTTCCACGTGCCAGTTCGTGGCGTGTTTCAACGTGTGGTGTCTGACGCATTCGTTGCAGAGGTTGTCGTTGGAGGTTGGTCCGCCCAACGCGAAGTCCCTCGAGTGGTCTTTGTCGCAGAGTTTCGCGGGTCGTCGGCATCCGGGTGTTCGGCAGGTGACGTCGCGGGCGTTGAGGAACCGGGTCTGGGATGGATGGAGGGTGTACCTGTCCACCGCGGTGACGACCCCGGTGATGGGGTCGGTCATGACCCGGTCCCACACCCTCGCCGTTCCGGCCAGCCGTCTGGCGGTCTCCGGGTCGACCGGGGTGACTCCGTTCAACTCCGCCCCCGACCCGGTGACGCCGGTGAGGGTGGTGATCGGGATGGTGACCTGCACCTCGGCGGTGATCGCCCCCAACCCACCCTTCGCCCCGTCGGTGGGGTCGATCACCGGAGACCCAGCGAGGAGCATGTCCAGGGCGAGGTCGCAGCGGATCTCATCCAGCGACCGGTCGTCGAACCACGGCTCCGCGGTGTCTCCGCTGACGTTCCCGTTGTCGTCCGTCCCGGTCTCGCCGAGCGTGAACCCCGCACCCGACCCCGGCCCCGACCGGGGCCCCGTGCCGCCGCTCCCGCCGTTCGCTTCAGCTTCGGCCCGTGCGGCGGCGTGCGCGCGCCGTTTGGCGCGGTCGACGTCCTTGATCGTGGTGCCCTGCCCGGTGAGCCGGTTGTACGCACCGTGGATGTAGACGTTCGTGCCGAGGATTGTCAGGGTCGACAGGGTGTCGTCGAGGTCGGTGACCCACACGCGTCGTTCCCGGATCGCGGTGTCATGTCGTTCCTGCAACGGCCTCGGGTCGAGGACCGCGGCACGTTGAATGGCGTACTTCTTCGTCCTGGCCACGGTCTGCCGTTCGGCTTCGACGAGGACGATGCGTTCGAACGCCGCCCGGTCGGTGGCATCCTCGATCACCCGGCCGGCGTCTTGGATCACCTGCGCATGCGCCCGCGTCACCCGCCCCTCCACGAGTGCTTCCATCGTCTGAGGGAACAACTCGATCAACTCGTGCGCGTCGTGCATCTGCGTCTGCATCGACCGGTCGTTGACCCGCACCGCCATGCCCAGTTCCAGCGCCATCGACCGCAGCGGCATGTCCCGCTCCCGGGACGACACCGACCCGATCCGTGATCGCTGCTCCAGCGTCAACGCGTACGCGTCGGCGAGCAACCGGGTCTCCTTCGCCTCCAGCGCCGCCCGACGCCGCCGCAGCTTCGCCAGCTCATCCGCGAACACGCCTGCGCGCTTGTCCTCCGCCCGCCGCCGCTTCTCGTTCGCGTCCACTGGAACCCCGTCTCGATGACCTACCAGAATCATCGCAGGGGGTTCCGACATTGAGTCCGTCCCGCCTCCCTTACATTCGATCAAACAAACGAACCGGAGCCTCCACACGACCGGACGTCGCGATCCTTCCTCGGATGCCGCGGCGGCATGCCCGCGCAACGGTCACTCGTCGACCGCTGTCGGTTGCCGCTGGCCGCGAACGTTCGGGCGCAACGAGAAGGGACCACCCCAGCCCGCATCCGGGCTGAGGTGGTCATGAAGAAGGGACGTCGCGCCGTCGGTCAGCGCGACTTCCGCGGCTTCACCGACTCCGCGGCCACCTTCGCGCGCTTCACCTCGCGCTTCTCCTTGAGGGTGAGCTTCGGCTCCTTCTTGACGTTGGTGCTCCGAGGCGTTTTGCCGGTCATTGCGATGCACCTTCCTTTCTCTACAGAGGGTCTGAGATGTCAGCCGAGCGCGAGCCATTTCGCCGAAGGCGCGGTGCCGGTGACACGGCGCGAGTGGCGCAGACTCTCTGCAGCGACCGCCGCCGCGTCATCCGCTCTTCGCTTTCGAAACAGCACGCGGTGCACCACGCGGACCGCGGCAGGAACGGGGGTGGTGGTGAACAAGGTGAACTCCTTCGGGCAAGAAGTGGTGAGAGAACGAGCGCGGTCAGAGGTAGTCGTTCATCGAGGCGACGCTGATCGAGGTGTGGGCGATCTCTTTCCAGAGCAGCGCGATCCCGGCGTCGAGCGATTCGCGTTCTCGCACTCGAGCGATGAGGCGGGTCGTGAGAAGCTCACGGTCGTCGCAATGCTCAGCAAGCACGGCGGTGATCACGACCGATCGGGCGTAGGCCTGCTCGAGGCGGGTGTGGATGCGCCGGACCGTGCCGTCGCTGATTCGCAGCACGGTGTCTTCAGAGACAAGGGAGCCGTTGAGCACGAGAATGATGTGCTTCAGTCGTCGGAGCCGTCCGCAGAGCGACGTGCACTCGTCCTCGGTGGTCCGCAGAGCTGCCCGCACCTGCCTGGACGTGCGCAGCCCACGGATATCGACGCCGATGATCACCGCCCGCGATCCGCCCCAGGCCGCGTGACCAGGATCGAGCGACTGTGCTCCCGGCGCCGAACGCAGCGCCGTCAAGCACTCCAGCGCGTCGCCGATCACGGCGATCGAAGGCTCCCGCGCGGGCTGCGGACGAGGAGAGTCCGCCGGAGAACCCGGCAGCACCTCAACGTCTGTCGACATCGCGCTGGCAATCGATGCAGTTCTCGGCGTACGGCATGATGTCCAGGCGCGCGGCGACGATCGCGCCGCCGCAGCGGATGCAGCGACCGTACGTTCCGGCTTCGAGCCGGTCGAGCGCGGCGGTGATCTGATCCATCACCCGCCGGGTCGCCTTGCCTGTCGCCCACGACACCGGGTCGACGTTCGGCGCAGCGGTCGGGCTGGCTTCGCGGATGATCGCTTCGCGTTCCCGAAGCTCCTCCTCCAGAAAGCGGCGAATGCGAGCGGTATCGATTTTGGGCGCCGACCGAGGCGCAATGTTGAGAGACATCAGGACTCCTAAAAGGGTGCAACGAAGAAATCGACAGCGCGAGACGCCGCCGATCGGGTACAAAAAAAGCGCCGCATATGCGACGCGCTGTTATTGCGGGAAAAGCCGAAGAAATATGGGCTCATTCACGGTGGAGCGCGACGGGTGGAGCGAGAGGGATGCTGCTCCCGCGGCCGTCATCCGTGGCGGGAGAACCTCGTGACGGGCTCCGGCGATGTCCAGCACGAACCGCACAACCCGCGCGCACAGCGGCTGCGCTGCGGTCACAAAGGGTGCGGTCATGAACATGCCCTCACCATAGCCCGGAAAAAGAAAAAGGCAAGTCGGCGCCGATAAAGTCGAAAAGGAGTGGAAAAAAGAGGCGGTCCGACTAAACCCCAATTCACGAGCGCCGATCTTGCCGGCGTTGCGACGTTTCCTCGCGATGAGTCGTTCGCGTCGCGCCAGCTGGCCGACGCCCCCACGTATCACCCACCCCGCCAACCCCCTCTCCCCACCATCAGGGAGAGGACAGACCAATGACGCTCGAGCTCCACATCCGCGAATCGGTCATCGCCCACGCGATCACCCAGTCGGTGCAAACCCGGCTCTTCACCCAGTGCGTGCCCACCCCGCTCCCGGTCATCGTCGACCATCTCGACACCGTCCCCGACTCGGTCGCCTTCACGCAGCTCCCCGACGGCAGCATCGAGGTGTCGCTCGCCGTCCGCGTCTTCGTCGTGCTCGAGCCCGACCTGCGGGCGGCCCCCGGTGCCCCGGCATCCCATCCGGCGACCGGCGACATCGTCACCAAGATCATCATCGGCATCCGAGACCGAGCCCTTGTGATCCTGGATGCCACGGCACCGCCCATGGCAGGACTCCCCGCCGAGGCGGCCCAGGCCGTCAACGACCAGCTTGCCGAACTGAAGGGCCAGCAGCTCTTCGACGTCGCCCCGATCGTTGCGGCCCTCGAGGCGCAGGTTCCCGCCGAGCCCGACCTCGCCCTGGGCGGCGGAGTGCTCGCCCTCCGCTTCGGCGCCGACGGCGCCTTCACCCCGCAGCTCGACTCCGCGCTGATCCCACCCCACGACTGGGGTGTCTTCCTCGACGTCGACCAGGCGCTCGGCCTGGTGCGCCGTCGCATCCCTCAGGGCGTCCCCGTCCAGCTGAGCTGGCAGCCGAACGGCCCCGACCCGGCGATCGGAGCCTCGCTGTCGTACCAGCTCGAGGTCGTCGGACTCGAGGTCGCCGCCGTCGTCGCCGTGCTGACGGTGAAGCCGCAGTTCCTCGCCCCGTCGACCCTGCGGCTCGCCGCGTCGTGGGGCATCGACCTCACCGGCATCCTCAGCATCGGCGAAGCCGAAGCGCGCCGGCAGATCCGCAGCGCCATCCGCCGCACCTTCGCGACCGCGACCCACGACGGCCCGCAGTCGTTCTTCTACGACATTCCCCTCCCCGCGCTCCCCGACATCCTCGGGTCGGTTCCGAGCTGGGGAGGCATCGGCTCGAACACAGACGGGATGACCCTGGGCGGCCCCGTCCGCCCGGTGCGCCCCGCGCCACGCGACCTGCTCGACATCACCGTCTTCCGCTTCGGTCGCCCCGTCTGGTGGGGCAGCTGCCGCGAGCGCGCGAAGGTGGGCAGTGGCAACCCGCCGCGCAGTTTCGCGGCGAACAGCCCCGGCGTCCGCGTGCAGGCCGGGGTGACCTTCACCGATGCCGGCGCCCTGTGCAGCGCGACGCTCTACCCACCGCACGAGGATCTGCAGGGCCTCCTCAGCGCAGACGCCACCGGGGCCGGCTTCGACCTGACCGTCGGCCAGGCGCGCGCGATCACGAATGACGTCCGCATGCTCGTCCGCACCGCACGCGGCGCCCGTGTCGTCGATCTCGGGCGCCCGAGCATCCGCCAGAAGGATGACGGCACCCTCGACGTGCAGGTCAACTACATCGACGACTGTCTGCACCTCTCCGGACCGTGGCTGAAGGTCGTTCTCGGCCAGACGCTGGCCCTCGACGATCTCAAGACCGGCCCGCTCGAAGATCCCGACTGGCTCGCGCGTCTCGGCGCGCATCGCGGTTTCAACAGCCACATCGTCACGTTCGACGGATTGACCGCGGGCGAGGCCATCACGGTGACCGCCCTGGGGCTGCGGGCCACGGTGTTCGCCGATGAGGCAGGGCACGCGGTCGTGCCGGTGTTCGCCGCGCTGGGAGCCGTCGCGCACGACGTGACGGTCGAGCGCGTCTCCCAGCTGCCGCTGACCGGTGCGGTGAGTGTGGAGACGACCGAGTTCCGATGGCTGGCCGACATGGGAGAAGCGGATGCCGCGGCCGTCCGCGACGTCGCAGGCACGGTGTTCCTCGGGCGCAGCCTGCGAGGCGGGGCGTTCGTCGACGAGTGGCAGCCCGACAGCGAGGCGATGCTCCTCCGCCGACATGGCGGCGAGGTCGAGCTGAACCCCCAACCGCTCCCGCCGGAACCGCCCGAAGCCGCGCGTCTCGCGGCCGCCGCCGGGCTCGACGACGTCGTCTCGGCCCAGCTCGTCCCCGGCTTCGACGCACGCCTCGCGATCGTGCAGACGAAGGAGGGTCGCGGCATAATCGTCGCCCCCGGATCGCGTACCCAGGTCGTCGGCGAATGGGAGGGCCCGATGATCGGCGTCCACGTCGAGGGCGGATACGCGCTCGCGCGCAGCGGCGGAACAGTGCAGCTCTTCTCGGTTCGCCGCCCGGGCCGGGTCACCTTCCGCGAGGGCGCCCTCACCCGGTGAGCGGGTAGCCGCAAAGCGGCACACCCCATCTCAAGTAACAGCTGCAATCCGCCTTCACTGGGCACGCCACCGCTGTCCACTGCCGCTCACCGAAATCGACGGGCTTGTTGGCTTCGATAGGAAAGCTACGGCGTTGCGCTGAGGCCGAGGCGCAGAAACTGAAAGCGAACCCTTCTGAGGGAGAGCGGAGCATTTACCTGCACCAACCCCTAACAGCCGCAACGGCCCCAAAACGGCCGGGACACGAGCCGCTGCTAGGTTTGCACCTCGTGACCTACCGGCCGACCATCACTGAACGGTTCGATCCGCGAGCCAACGCGCTCAACGCCGTCCGGCTGGCTCTTGCTCTCCTCGTGATCGTGTGGCATGCATTTCCGCTGGCGGGAGAAACGATCGCATGGGAGCCGCTGCGTCAGTTCCTCGGTGAGACCGCGGTCGACGGTTTCTTCGCGGTCAGCGGGTTTCTGATCGTTGGCAGCTGGATACGGAACCCGCAGTGGGGTCGATTCCTGCTGGCGCGCGTTCTTCGGATCTTTCCGGCGTTCTGGGTGTGTCTGGTGGTGACGGCGTTCGTCATCGCTCCGATTGCGACGATGGTCGTCACCGGCCTCACTTACGCCGGCACCTTGTCCCCCGACAACGTCGGCTACGTCTTCAAGAACGCAGCCCTCCGCATCTTCCAACCCCGCATCGACGGAACACCGGTCGGGGTCCCCTTCACCGACGCGTGGAACGGGTCACTCTGGACGCTGTGGTGGGAGTTCCTCTGCTACCTCGGCGTGCTCGCGCTCGGTGTGTTCGGGCTCCTCCGGCGACGCTGGCTGATCCTCGCGCTCTTCCTCGCCGCCACGCTCGCCCTCATCCCCACCGCATACGGCCCGGTCGACAACTTCCTCGCCGAGTCCGCCGTTCGCTTCGGCGTCATGTTCCTCGCCGGAGCTGTGCTGCGGGTCTACGCGGATCGCATCCCTCTGACGTGGCCGCTCATAGCGATCGCCGGCGGCGTCACGCTCGGCACGATGTTCCTGCCCGACTACCGCATCCTCGGCGCACTGCCCCTCGGCTACGCCATCTTCGGCATCGGAGCACTCATCACAACGCCCCGACTTCGGTTCGAACAAGACCTGTCCTACGGCACCTACATCTACGCATTCCCGGTTCAGCAGCTGCTCGCATCGTTCCGGGTGTACGAGTGGGGAATCCCCGCGTACATCGCGCTCAGCACCGCCATCACCCTTGTCCTCGCAGCGGCGAGCTGGTTCCTCATCGAGCGCAACGCGATGAAGCTGAAGCCTCGACGGCGCAACGACCAAAACGTCCAAACGATCGCCGTCGCGGATCCGGTCACCTAAGCCGCTAGTGTCGATCCGCTTCAGCACGAACATCGGGGGACGACGTGCGCTCAGCTTCACTCACCTACATGCCCGCGCTCGACGGGCTACGCGCAGTCGCCGTCGGACTCGTCTTCGCGATCCACGCGTTTCCGGACGCTGGCTTCCCCGGAGGGCTCGGCGTCGACGTCTTCTTCGTCATTTCCGGGTTTCTCATCACCCGCATTCTGCTGAAGCAGTGGCGCCGCGACGACCGCATCTCGCTCCGCACGTTCTACTTCAGCCGCCTCGTGCGCCTCTATCCGCCGCTCATCGTCGTCGTTGCCGTGTTCTTCTTCATCCCGCCGATCGTGGGGGCCGCGCCAGGGTTCGCGACCGGTGGGACCCTCGTCGCGCTGACCTACACGAGCAACATCGTCATGACGCTCGTGGACCCGAGCCTCGGCTACCTGAGCCACACGTGGTCGCTCGCGATGGAGGAGCAGTTCTACCTGTTCTGGCCCCTCCTTCTCATCGCGATGCTGTCGCTGCGATGGACACCCGCGCGCATGGCGATCGTCACCGGGGGGTTCGCACTCGTCAGCATGATCGGCTGGGTGCTCACCGGAGACGACCTGCCGTACAACCCGCTGACGAAGGCTGGCGGCTTGCTCCTAGGGTGCGTCCTGGCGATGGTGCACGAGCACGGACGGACGTGGATGGCGAACCAGTGGGCGGCGTGGGTCGGGATGGCGGTGTTCGCGGTGGCGTTCGGCCTCGAAACCGGCGGCATCATCGAGAGGTCCCTGAGCATGCCGATTGCGACGGTCGGAATGCTGCCCGTCATTGCACACGCCGCCTTCGGCCGAGGCCCGATCGTCACCGCGCTATCGTGGCGTCCTGTTGTCTATCTGGGCGTCATCAGCTACGGCCTCTACCTCTGGCACTACCCAATCCTGTGGGTTATGGCCCGCGTCATTGAGGCGCCCCAGTGGCTAACTGCAATCGTCGCCGCTCTACTCACCGCGGGCCTATCCATGCTGACGAACGTGCTCGTCGAGAAGCCTTCGCTGCGCTGGCGGGACCGGGTGGTGAAGCGCTACGCCTGGTTCGCTACACCCGCGCGCGAGTCCCTGAGCCGCTGAAACGACTAAAACCCCCGCACCCGTGCTCGAAAGCGAAGGGTGCGGGGGCTTTCTGATCGGGCGTTACGGGAGACTGAAATCGGAGTTGGTCCAGCGTGCGATACGAACGCCACGGACGGTCACTGCGCGGTCGCCGGTGGTGCTTCCCACCCGCGCAAGAGTGAGGCGGGGGCGAACGACACCAAGAATCATGTCAGGGCGTTCCCCCGAGTAGAGCTCGCCGTCACCCACGTACTGGGCGGAATAGAAGTTCTTCAGCACCGACTGGGACGAGAGAAACAAGGGCTCGGACGCGACCACCAGGCGAGGTGCGGCAGCGAGTGCCGCCGGCCCGGACTTTGAAAGCATCGCCGGCGACGAGCCCGGCTTCCGCGATTCCAGCACGGATCCGACACGCGAGTACGGGTCCGCGGCCTGTGCCGCCGTCTCTGCACTAACAGTGGGATCTAGGGCCGCCCCATCCCGAAGTACTCCCACCCGGCAGCCCGCCAGGCCCCCGCGTCCAGGCAGTTCCGCCCGTCGACGACGACCTTGCCGCGCACCAGTGACCCGGCGTGCTCCGGGTCCAGCTCGCGCCGGTACTCGTCCCATTCCGTCACCACGATCACGGCGTCCGCTTCGCGCAGCGCCTCGTCGCGATCCTCGACGTAGTTCAGCTGCGGGTGCACCCGCTGCGCGTTCTCGATCGCGGCGGGGTCGGTGATCGTGACCCACGCACCGAGCCCGTGCAGCTTGACCGCCACATCCAGCGCCGGCGAATCGCGGATGTCGTCGCTGTGCGGCTTGAACGCCGCCCCCAGCACGGTGACGTTCTTCTTGAAGACCGATCCACCAAGGGCCTCGACGACGAGCTGCGCGGCGCGGTCACGGCGACGGAGGTTGATCTCGTCAACCTGGCGCAGAAAGGCGACCGACTCCCCGCGGCCGAGCTCCTCCGCACGAGCCGAGAAGGCGCGGATGTCCTTCGGCAGGCATCCTCCGCCGAACCCGATCCCTGCGCCGAGGAACCGGCGTCCAATTCGTGCATCGTGCCCGATCGCGTCGGCGAGCTGAGTGACATCGGCACCGGTCACCTCGGCGATCTCAGCCATGGCGTTGATGAACGAGATCTTCGTCGCAAGGAAGGCGTTGGCCGACACCTTCACGAGCTCGGCCGTGGCGTAGTCGGTCACGATGAACGGCGTGCCCTTCGCCACGGACGGGTGATACACCTCGCGAAGAACGGATGCCGCGGTCTCGCCCTCCTCACCCGCGGGAACGCCGGCAACAAGGCGATCGGGGTCGATCGTGTCCTGCACCGCCCACCCTTCGCGCAGGAACTCGGGGTTCCAGACCAGGGTGGCGCCGGTTGCGGAGACACGGGGTGCGAGTCCCGCTGCCGTGCCGACCGGAACCGTCGACTTACCGGCGACGATGTCTCCCTCTGCAAGGTAGGGAAGCAACCCATCGACGGCGGCATTCACGTAGGTGAGGTCGGCGGCGTAGCCGTCCTTCACCTGCGGTGTCCCCACACCGACGAAATGAACCCTCGCGCTCTTGGCCGCAGACATGTCTGTGGTGAAGCGGAGGTTTCCTGACGCGATACCGTCCGCCAAAATCTCCTGCAGGCCGGGTTCGAAGAACGGTGCTTCGCCTCTGGAGAGCGCTTCGATCTTCCGCTCGTCGACGTCAATGCCGACCACCTCGTGGCCGATCGACGCCATCGCAGCCGCGTGAACGGCGCCCAGGTACCCACAGCCGATAACAGATAGTCGCATGTAGATTCCTCTCGCGGTGATCCAGGACGCTCCTTCCTACCAGATGCGCCCTGCTGTCTGCGTAACCAGGACTACTGCGCGACTCCGAAGTCGTTCGCATCAGCAGCACCGACCGTCACGCGTAGCGAACGTTGTGGCTTTCGCGGTGTTGCGATTAAGGGTCTCGGAGCGTGCGCCCTTACATCTCTGGTCGGTGTTCCGTCTCTGCGACTGAGTCGATCTGCTCGCGAAGGGTCAAGCCCGTCATATCGGCCTTGGCCGGCCAGGATAGGGCGCGCGTCTCGAATTCGGCGCGGGTGGTAATCAGGCGGGCGGGATTTCCCGCAACCACCACTCCGGGGGGAATTGACTTTGTAACCACCGAGCCCGCCGCAACGATCGACCCCCGACCGATTCGAACGCCGGGGAGGAGAATTGCGTTCTGCCCGACAAAGACGTCATCGTCGAGAGTGATGGGCGCATAGCGATAGCGGCGTCCGCGCTCGTCGCGAACATGAAAGCCGGTGCCATCATGTGTGAGGAATACCACGCCGCCCGTGATCGTCACTCGGCTCCCAATCGAGACGAGCCACGGCTCGCTGGTCGATATAGACGACAGGATCCGACAGTCAGCTCCGATTGCGACTCCTGCTTTTCGGGCTGCATGCTCCGGGCCCCTCAGCGCGCTTCGCAGGCGATTCATGATGCGATTCAGCTTCATGGTCGCGAGCGTACCGCCAGTCAGGCGTGGCTCGCGGACGTACGACTGCGTGGAGCGCACAAGCGCCTCGCGGTGAGTACAGCTTCACAAGAGCCGTGCTGAACTGTCGCAATCGCCCCAACCCACGATCTCCAGAAACCTAGGTCGCACGATCCTTTCCGAGATCGAGGCGGAAGGTGCAGGGCGCTAGCCAACAGACGAATGAAGGAGATTCTCTATCTCCGCGAGGTACTTCGAGAATGGGCGCTCGATTGCCCGCGCGCGTATGGCATCCATGCGACCACGGACTGATTCCGGATTCGATAAGAACCAGTCCACCGCGTTCCGCAACGCCAGCGCATCCCCTGGAGGAACAGTGGCGACCGCCAGATGTTCGTATCCCTCTACGCCCCGAATGGCGGACAGAATCACGGGAGTCCCGAACGTTGCTGCCGACATGAGTCGGACGTGCCCCGCGCTGACCGCCTTCTCCTGCAGTATGACCAGTAGCAGCTCGGCTGACGCCAGCATCTTGTCGTGCCTGTCCCGCGGCACGTCCGCTAACGCAGTTGCACCCGCACGAGCGGCCGCGCCCACGACCCGGGCTCGCTCCGTGCCTCGGGTGACGATGGTGAGCGGCCACCCCTCACCCTCTGCCGCCTCTAGAAGGGTGTCCCAGTCGCAGGCATTCCTTCCCGTCGAGAGATACCGGGTCCGTCCGGCCGGCGACCACCGGGCGGGCTCGGGGCGGAGTCTGTCGTCGAAGTAATAGAACGGAATCACATGGAGACGTTCCTTTGGTATTCCGTAACGATGGGCGTAGTCGTCCTTCTCCCAGTGAGTCATTACCTGTGCGCCTGCGACTACTCGGGGCAAGAGGAATTTGTAGGCGCGTGTGACCAGAGCGCCCTTTATGCCTCGCCGCACGGCGGGGAGGAACTCGACCAAAACCAAGTTGCGACGGCGTGAGATCCACATCAGAGTGGCGAGAATGACTAGGCCAAGCGGAGTTCTCTTACCCTCGTTGGTAAGGACGGCGTCCGCGCTGCGGCTGGCCTTGAATATCCGCCACGCCCGCAATGTCGGGTGCGCTGAATCGCCAGCCGTCGGATCGGTCGCCTTCAGAAGTTTGCCGTATTTGATGTCGCTCACCACTCGCATGTTGACCTCCCCGCCGGACAGACTATCCATGTGTGACACGTGATGATTCCCTCGCAAGTTTGTAGGGCGGTCGGAGTAGGGGTCGCCGTGTAAAGGCCAGGCAGAACACGGCGGCCGTCAGCGTGGCTCCGCGGGGTGATTGGGAGTCGCGGTTACCTGAGAACCTAAAGAGGCACGAGGCGTCACAAGGACGCTCAGGTAGCATTCCCACTACCAGTTCGGGCGCCGCTGCCCTGGAAACCTGAGGGGTGGGCATGCGAGTACTTGTGTTGTGGGCGGACGGTCGCTCCGCAAATCTTGGGGTCAGGGTGTTGGCAGAGGGTGCCGAGGTGCTGGCACGGGGAGCGTTCGGGCCCAAGACCGAGGTTGTTTTCCAGGACCTGGGGCCGAACGCTGAGGGCTTCCGTGTATCTACCGACTTGATCAAGGCTGATTTGGGGCGGCGTCGCGGCCCCATCAAACAATGGCTTCGGCAGTTCGACGCCGTCCTCGACACTGGAGCCGGTGATTCGTTCACGGACATTTACGGGCGCAACCGCCTTGCGCGCATCACGTATACGCAGCTCACCGCCCGTGCTCTCGATCTGCCGCTTGTGATGTTGCCACAGACTGTCGGCCCTTTCACAGGGCTCGGACACCGAGTTCTTGCGAGGCGCGTCCTCAAACGTGCGAGCGTCGTCATGACGAGAGACCGCGCCAGCACCGCCCACGCATCCGAACTTGGCCGGGCCGATGCCGTGGAGGGAACAGACCTTGTCTTTTCGCTGCCAACCGTGGTTGCCGATAAGACTCGGGATGTGGTCCTCAACGTGTCTGGGTTGTTGTGGCGGGAGAACCGCCACGTTGATTCCAGGCGGTACCGCGAGTCGGTGGTTCGCCTCATCGAGGGCTTGCTGGCGGCGGACCGCTCGGTCGCGCTACTCCCTCACGTGCTCGAGAACGCGACCCAAGACAACGACATGATTCCGCTCGCCGAGCTGGCTCGCAGGTACCCTGACCTAGAGATTATCGATCCCTGGACACTGGCTGATGCTAGGACGGCAGTTGCAAGTGCGAACTGGGTCATCGGCGCGAGGATGCACGCCTGTTTGAATGCTCTCTCAGTAGGAACTCCAGCGATCCCATGGGCCTACTCGCGCAAGTTTCAGCCGCTCCTGGAGGGCCTCAATTGGAGCGAGACTATCGATCTGAGGGTCGCAGAGGGCCCAGCTAGTGCGACGGTAGCTCGTATCACCAGCGCGGAGTCCCCTGTTGATCAGTTGAAGGAGAGTCTGCGAATTGCGGGGCGGAAGTCCCTGCTCGCTATGGAGGCTTGCCGCGAGATAGCCGGGAGAGGGGGAGAGGCGGAGTGAGGACTTCACGACGGACGGCTTTACTCGTTGTCAGCTTCAATTCGGCAGCTCTTCTTGAGGAGAACATCGCCAGCTCGGGTCTCGATTCTGTCTTTTCCACAATTGTCGTAGACAACTCAACCGATTCGAGAGAAGCGGCCAGCATCTCGAGTCTTGCCAAATCGCACGGGTGGGAATTGATCGCCACAGGTGAGAACCTGGGGTTCGGTGCCGCGGTAAATCTCGGTGCGCAGCGAGCACTCGAGCAAGGCGCTGACGCATTGCTTCTATTGAATCCTGACGCCCGGATCAGCGTTGACGATGCGCAGACACTTGTGGCGAGGGCGACCTCAGAGGTCATTGTCGCCCCAAAGATCGTGGGCCTAGACGGTCGCACCTGGTTCGGCGGCGGGTACTTGGATGAGCGAACGGGAGTCGTACAGCATCGCGATGGTGCCCGGGACTGGCTCACAGGTGCCTGTCTCGCCATCGACGGGATTGCGTGGAGACGGCTCGGAGGATTTGACGAGCGGTATTTCCTCTACTGGGAGGACGTTGATTTAAGTGTTAGGTGGCGCGCGATAGGGGGCCAACTAGAGGTGTTGGACTCCGTAGAAGCTGTTCACGCTGTCGGTGGGACGCAGCTTGGGAATCATTCGGGCAAGTCCGCCGCGTACCTGTACTTCAACAGTCGAAACAGGATCCTGTTCTGCCTCGAAAGGTCGGGCGCAGTTCGCGCGCTAGGCATTGCGTTACGCACACCGGCGTACTCTTGGCGGCTAGTGCAGCGAGCGCGTCCGGCGACAGTCCGCGAGCACCTTCAAGCTTGGAGCTCAGTGATGCGCGGTGCAATTGCTGGTGTGCGCGAAACCGTAGCCCAGCGGACCTCGGCCAGGGTGAGTCGTGGGTGACCGTCTTGAGCGCAACCTCCGACGCGTGGTAAGCAACGACAACTGCTCTGGCTGCGGTGGATGCACCCTCATTTCGTCGCGGGTTGAGATGGGCCTTGAGGGCGGATACATGCGTCCCAGAATTGTCACCGCTGCAAGCCGAGGAGTGGCGAGGGCAGAGGCCAGAGACTTCCGCCAGGTATGCCCCGGCCACCGGCTAACCGCGCCCCGAGCGGTTCGAGCGCACCCAACATTCGGCCGTTACGTGGTTGCATATGAGGGATTCGCGAAGGACCCAGACATGCGTGCTACGGGAAGTAGCGGGGGCGTGCTGACCGCCTTGGCTGACTATATTGTGCGGACTGGAAAAGCGACGGCGGTGAACGCTGTCGGGTCGTCCCAGTCGAGTCCCTCCCGGGCGGTACCAGTTCAGATTCGAAGCCGTGAGGATGCGCTTGCCTCCGCTGGGTCGCGCTACTCGCCGGTTGCGGTGATCGATGGTCGACGGAGCCTCGCAAGCGACCAGGCGCTTGTAGGAAAGCCGTGTGAAGTGTCCGCGGCCACCCGGTACCTCGGCCTCGAGAGAGCAGAGGATGGGCCAATCCTTTTGTCCTTCTTCTGTGCGGGGGTGCCGTCGCAGGACTCGACGACTGCTCTCCTTACGAAGCTCGGAGTTAACGTCGACCGAGTTCGCTCTCTCCGATATCGGGGTGAGGGTTGGCCTGGGAGCTTTGTCGCGTCGGATGCCGACGGCAACACGGGGCGTCTCAGCTATGAGGAATCCTGGGGTCAACACCTCGGCAAGACAGTTCAGTGGAGATGCAAGCTGTGTCCAGATGGAACCGGAGAACACGCTGACATCTCGGTGGGTGACTTCTGGAATGCCGATGATCGAGGGTTCCCCGTCTTCGAGAATGCCGAGGGCAACAGTGTTGTCATCGCGCGCAGCGCTCGCGGCGCGCAATTGCTCGAGGAAGCGGCAGCTGCCGGGGTCGTGGTACTGGCGACGCTTGATCTAGACCGAGTGGCGAGGATCCAGCCCCTACAAGTGAAGCGGAAGCGCGAGCTTGCGGGGCGCCTCCTGGGACGTCTACTTGTGGGAAAGAAGATTCCTCGATACCACGGGTACCACCTACTCCGTCTCGCTGGCCCGTTCTGGCGCGCAAACCTCGCAGGGGCGACAGGGGCGGCCAAGCGAAGTGCGCCCCAGTGGATGCGGCGACTTGCAGGCCGTCGAGCGCGCGATGGCGGTTGACCCGTGACGTCGGATGGGCTTGGAAGCAGTGCCTCACGCGGGGCGGTGATCACTGGCGCCGGTCAGCTCTTGCGTGTCACTGTGCAGCTCGTCAGCCTGGTCGTTCTCGCGCGGCTATTGCAGCCATCGGATTTTGGTCTTGTCGCAATGACGACAGCAGTCGTCGGCGTTGGCGAAGTGTTTCGGGACTTTGGACTGTCGTCCGCGGCGATCCAGGCAAAGAGCATCTCGGAAGCGCAACGCAGTAACCTGTTCTGGATTAACACGGGTATAGGTATTGGCTTGGCGCTGATAGCCATTGCATTTGGGCCCCTTGTTGCACTCTTCTATGGCGAACCTGCTGTTGTGGCTCTGATGGCGGCCTGCTCAACCACGTTCATCGCGAACGGGCTTGCAACTCAGCACCGCGCGGACCTCAACCGCCGTCTCCGATTCGGCGCACTCACCCTGGTTGACACGTGTTCTCAAATCCTCTCGGTCGTTGCCGCTATCGCGGTTGCTGTTGCCGGCGGTGGCTACTGGGCTCTAGTTGTCCTAACCGTAGGACAGGCATTCTTGGGCCTCATTGGAGTGGTTCTTGCAGCGCGGTGGGTGCCCCGATGGTACCGGCGGGGGGTGCGCATGGAGCAGTTCTTTCGCTTCGGTGCGGGCCTTGCCGGGTCTCAGCTGCTCGGGTACGCGAGCAAGAACGTCGACTCTGTCGTCTTGGGCGCGACACTCGGGCCAACGGCTGTCGGCTTCTACAACCGGGCTTACCAGGTTCTGATCCTGCCTCTGAATCAGTTCCAGGCTCCCTCCACCCGTGTCGCGCTTCCCGTGCTGTCACGACTAAGCGACGATCGAGTCAGGTACACCGCCTTCCTGCTGAGAGGCCAGACGATCCTTCTCCACGCGGTTGCCTTGATTCTTGCGCTCGCCGCGTCGCAAGCTCTACCCCTGTTCGATATGGTCCTAGGGCCAAACTGGCGCGAGTCGGTGCCGATCTTTCAGGCTCTCGCGGCCGGGGGACTTGCTTCCATGGCAAACTACGCGTGCTATTGGGTGTTCCTCTCGAAGGGACTCACCGTCAGCTACTTCTGGTTCTCCCTGATTACACGCCCGGTCGTCATCGCCGCTATCGTCTTAGGAGCCCTTATGGGAGGCTCTATCGGAGTTGCCTTGGCCTTCTCATCTGTGAGCCTCGCTCTGTGGCCAATCACGCTTTGGTGGCTCTCTCGCTGCTCGGATGCCCCCGTGGTTGATATGTTTGTGAACGGGTCCCGCGCTTTCCTGGTCTACTCTCTTGCCGCTTGCCTTTCATGGGCTTCAACCGCATTCTTGCCGAGTGACGCGGTGCCGGCGCTCGTCCTTCTTCTGATCGGCACCACAACCTTCGCGGCCACATTGGCTCTTTTCGCTCTGATTCTTCCCTCATACAGGAACGACTTGCACAGCATCCTTGACACAAGACGATTTCTTCGGGGCGGAGGATCATGAGTGGGTTCGGCGTTCACTCCACGTGGTGGGCTAATTCTCGAGACCGTGTGACGGCGAGGGAGTGGAATCCGAAGTGGTCGGCAACGGTGTGGTTACTTTGCACCTCATTCCTGACAGTTATTGTTCTCTCCGCTCTTCTGCCTTCACTGGCGACCTTCGGCTGGGCAGGTCTCGCTGTCGTTCCCGCGGTGACCGTGATCGTCTTCGTCGTGGCGGTCGTGCCGACCAAATTTTTGCCGGCTCTCGCGTTCTCCCTCTTTGCGTTAGGGATCACGCAGTTTGTGCCGAGCGGACTGCCGCTCGGAGTCTCGAGCGCCATCATGGTCGTGTGGTTCATCAAGCGCGTGCTTGCCGTCGCCCGTCCAAGTGTGTCGGTGGCAAGGCGATACGGGTCCACCTTCGCGATTAGCGGCACACGGACTCTCGTCCCCGCCCTCGCTGCCCTCCTGATTCTGTGGATCTTCCTACTGATCGAAATCGGATTCCTCGGGGCTAGCAGCGTCGGCTGGATACTGAGCTTCATCCCCGTAGTCGTGCTTCCCCTTCTTGTAGCTGACTTGTCCGAGGAGGCCCGCGTTCTTGAACGAGCTTGGACTGTACTAGGTGCAGTGCTCGGTTCTTACGCTGTTCTTGAGTTCGTGATGGGCGCAAACGTCCTCTACTGGGCGTTGGGCGCGGAATCCTCACAGCACTGGTCGGTGTATCGGGCGGAGGGGCCTCTCGGGCACCCGCTACTTCTAGGCACGTTCCTGGCAGTAGCAACGGTCCTGGCATTCGGACAGTGGCTCGAAGGTCGCCATAGCCAAAGCTTGGTCCTTGCGGGACTGGCAATGATGGGAGTACTCGCCACATCGTCGCGCGGTTCGCTGCTGGCAGTCGTCGCCGGGACCACGGTCGCTATCGTCGCGGTCATTCTAAAGCCGGGTAGGTCAAGACGGGGTCGTGCCTTCGGCCTGGTCGCGATGATCGCAGTCGGTGCCGCGGTCGTGTTGCCGCTGTCTCCCCTTTTTGATAGGTGGGTCTCGGATGAGGCTGGAGACTCCACAGCGGCACGCACCCAGATTGTTGAGCTCGCACTCTCTTTGGCAGCGCGGTCGGGATACCTCGGGTCCGGGGCGGGGACTTCGTCGATTGCTGCCCGAGACGCAGGCTCAACCTTGCCAATTGAGGCTTCACCACTCCAGATGCTCGTCAGTATCGGCGTACCGGGGCTTCTCTTGGTCGGTGCAATCGTGATCATCGCTCTAACTCGATCGTTCATGGGCTTCTGCGTTGCGGCCGCCGCTGGCTTGGGTGCCTTCATGGTCGCGATCAGCGGCTACAACTTCTTCGACGATCGGCGTTCGGCTCTCATCTTGTTGGGTGCGATCCTGATCATTGCTTTAGGGCGGGCTGCGAGCCTTCGCGCTGATTCGCTCGCCGAGGATCGCGGTCGGAGCGCAGCATGAGCAAGAACGCGCGACCGGTGATGTTGCACGTCGGGATCTATGGGGACAGGCCCGGTGGAATCGCGCAAGTAGTGAATCAGTACCTCGAATGGGGGCACGGCGCCTTCGAGGCGTGGGGTGTTCTCTCGACGCGGGGTCGACGGGATTGGGCCGCGCCCTTTCTCTGGGTGACTGCGGGATTGCGGCTCCTGTGGGCGCGTATGCGGTACGGACGTTCGATTGTGCTTGTCCACCTCTCGGCAAACGGCTCGTTCATACGTGAGGGTTCCCTGGCGCTCCTGTCTCGATTCCTTGGACACAAGGTCGGGCTTCATCTACACGGCAGTCAGTTCCCAGATTTCAGCCGCAGACGTCCGGGAATCGTCAAAGCGGTCTGCGGCTCGGCGCAGGTGGTCTTCGTGCTCACAGATGAGTCGAAGAGAATCCTTGACAGCACCTTGCGCGGGAAACGCACTCGACTCGTGCGGCTATGGAATGCCGTCGAGGTCCCGCCGGATGTTCCGACGAAGACGAAGACTATTCTCTTCGCGGGTGAGGTCGGTCACAGAAAAGGCGTGGATGTCCTCCTTGCGGCGTGGGATCAACTCATAGACATTCGGCGTGACTGGATCCTGATTCTCGCGGGGCCGACCACGGCCGATGTCCCCCTGACGCGCTTCTCGGGGCCGAGCATCCGGGTTGTGGGCGCGGTACCGCACGAGGAGGTACTTGTCCTCCAGTCGCGCGCATCAATTGCCGTCTTGCCGTCACGAAACGAAGCAATGCCGATGTTCCTGCTGGAGAGCATGGCCCGCGCGTGCGCCGTTGTGGCTACTCCAGTCGGACAGGTTGAGGAACTCGTGCGGGATGCTGGCCTGTTAGTCCACGTCGGGGATTCCGCAAGCCTCGCAGATGCCCTTCGTCAGTACATGACCTCACCTGTGCTGCTCCGGGAAGCAGCGCGCGCCGCCCGCGAACGGGTCAAGACAAAGTACTCGGCTGACGGGATCCGCCAAGTGCTCGAGCTGGAATGGTCCCGACTGGCCAAGGAAGAGGTGCACAAGCGTGAATAAATCTCCTTTGATCGCCGATATTGCAGGCGCAAGGGCAGTACTAGTCGCCTCCACTGGGGGTCATCTCGCGCAACTCCATCGACTAGCCCCTCAGCTTCGACTCGCGGAGCGTCCGCTGTGGGTGACATTTGAATCGGAGCAGTCGAAGTCGTTACTTGCGAATGAGAGAGTTGTCTACCTCCCGTACATCGCCCCCAGAGACTTTAGGGCGGTCATGAGTTCTGGCGCCATCGCACGCAGACTTTTAATGGATGAGGACTTCGACGTCGCAATAAGTACGGGTGCGGCTGCTGCGCTACCGATTCTTCCGAGAGCTCTGCTCAAAGGGAAGAAGGTTGTGTACATCGAGAGTGTGTCTCGGTTCGAGGGGCCATCATTAACTGGTCGCATCATGGGCTCTCTCCCCGGGGTGAAGTTGTTCACGCAGCATCCGGAATGGGCGAACTCGAAGTGGATTCACAAATTCTCGGTGTTAGATGACTTTGTGTCGGTCGAGACCGGCCGAAGTCCTTCCGAGCGGCTACGGATATTCGTGAGTCTCGGGACGATAAGGCCGTACCGGTTCGATCGCTTAGTAGATCGTGTGAGGCAAATCGCGCCGCATGGAGACGTCTGCTGGCAACTCGGGGAGACTGTCCGAGATGATTTGCCTGGAAAGGTGAATGCCTATCTTCCGGCGGCCGAATTCGAGAAACAGGCCCGTTCCGCGGACGTGGTCGTCACCCACGCCGGGGTGGGTACAGCCCTGGCGCTCCTCGATCTCGGAATCTATCCAGTACTGGTTGCGCGACGTTCCAGCCACCGCGAACATGTCGATGACCACCAGCTACAGATTGCCAAGAGGCTGCAAGATCTCGGCCTCGCGATATCGCCAAGCGCCGACGAGCTAACCCTTGAGCATCTCCAGTTCGCGGCAAGTCGCCGCATCAACCGATTGGGGGTTTCGTGATAGACAGCCAATCGGTGACGATAATCGCCACATTGCACAACTCCGGGAGCCTGGTGTATCAACTGCTCCAGCGACTTTCGTTACATCGCGATGAGGGCCACGAGATTGTGCTGGTAGATGACGGATCTACGGATGGTACTGCTGATCGTCTTCGAGAGTATGCCGATAGGTGTTCCGGCGTGAAGCTTATCGCTTCTGCCGAGTCCCATGGTGTGGCTCGCGCGCGATCACTCGGGCTCTCGGAGGCGCGTGGAGACTTCGTCTGGTTTGTGGACGATGATGATGCGTGGGACCCGACTATCGTTTCACAGTTCCTGCGCGCTGCACGAGAAAGCGGCGCGGACATAGTCGTGTGTCGTGCTGATCTCCGGCGGACTGAGGGCGGTGTCGGCACCGTTATCGACGGCATCGACGCTGACATTGTGGTTAGTCGTGACGACGCGTGGAGTCTCCTTTTGGCAGGGAAGCTCAACGGTTATCTCTGGAACAAGATGATCAAACGCACGCTGCTCGGCGCCGATCCTTTCGAGAGACTGTCGTCTCAATCCGATTTCACAGGGGTGGCGAGAGCGGTCGCACGCTGCCGTTCGGTCCGTTTCATCCCAGGAATTCTTTACTTTCATATGGTGCGTGAGGGTTCCATCACGCGGAGCCGTGACCCGAAACTTCAGAATCTGCAGCGCGCGCATGACGTGGCGCTCGAGCTTCATTCTGGGCCGATGAACCAGAGTCTAGAATCCGCAGCGGTCTCCTTCTTCACAGCATGGTTCCTGGTTTTGCCCCTTGGGAATACTCCCACAAGGGTGGGTGCGAATTGGTCTACCCGCTTCGATGGTCTGACGCTCGCTCGACAGGTCACCCGCGGCTTGCTGATGGCCGATGTTCGCGCCTACTCATGGAGGGTCTATGTGACGGTGCTTCTGATGACGAAATTTGGTGTTCCCTACTTGCTTGCTCTTGATTTTGCCCATCGTGTAAGGCGGCTCGGCCGAATGATTGGAGAACGCAAGTGAATGTCCTTGTTCTAAGTACGTCATTGCATGGCGGCGGCGCGGAGTACGTAGCGCGAACGTGGGCGAAGGGCCTAGAGGACCGCGGTTACACCGTTGTCGTCGCGACAACCGCGGGAAAGGGGAGCGAACGGAATCCTGAAGATCCGATGCGAAGGGCCTATTCGTTGGGTGGTCGCGGTCTTCTTCAGACAGTCGTTCGACTGCGTAAGCTGATCCGGAAGAACCAGTTTGACGTTGTCGTTTCGCTCCAAACCTTTCCAAACCTGGCTGCGATTCTGTCCAGTTTTGCTTTTCCTGCGGCACGTCGACCTCGCGTCTTCGTGAGCGAGCGAAACCTCGTATCTCTGGGCCTGCCAGGATCATCGATTACTCACAAGTCAAAAATCTGGCTGGCACGGAAGCTCTATAGTCAGGCTTATGGTGTGATCGCGATCTCGCACCCGGTCGCGGCCGAGCTCGTGAGTTGGTTCGGCGTACGTGGCGAGCGATGCACGGTCGTACCCAATCCCGCCACCGCAAAGGTGGCGGGCATACAGCGTCCGATAATGCGACCGGTCGATCTCACCGCACCGATCACCCTGGTGATGCCGGCTCGTCAAGTGACCCAGAAGCAGCCCTGGCTCGCGATCCAGGCGGCCCGTGAGCTGATGGATCGCGGCTACTTGGTGTCTGTTGTGGCGTACGGAGCCGGGCCACTTAGCCGAAGCACTGCGTCCCTCGCGGAGGAGTTGGGCGTCCCGTACCGGGCTGCCGGCTGGGTTGAAGATTGGTGTGCTGACCTCCCAGCAAATTCGGTGGTTGTGTTGACGTCCCGCCGCGAGGGATTCGGCAATGTCCTTGTCGAGTGTGCCGCTGTAGGCGTACCTGCGGTCGCGCTGTCTAGTGCGCTCGGGGTGGCGGATGCGATCGTGCCTGGCGTAACCGGTTACTTCGCGCTACGCGGACACGCAGAATCAGTGGCAGATGCCGTCGAGGAATGCTCGCATCTACAGGAGCTGGACATCACGCCCTGGCTCCGGCGGTTTACCTCAGGGAAGAGCCTCGATTTCCTCGAGGAAGTGCTGACGGTGCGGTGATGAGATCTGTGATTCGCGCCATGCATTCGGTCGCTGCACCAGAGCCTCACAAGACCCGGTTCATCGATCACATCGTTGAGGGAGCTGCTCCAGATGTACGGATCGAGACCTTCACCTGGAAGCGGGCCGTGCAAGGCGACTTCGATGTCTTCCACATCCATTGGCCGGAGCGGTTGCTGCGCAAGGGATGGTTGAAGACATTTGTTCTGCTCGCCTCGCTGAGGGCGAGAAAGATTCCAATAGTGAGGACACTACACAATCTTGATCCTCACGAAGCCGGCGGAGCCTGGGAGGCGCGGCTTCTAAGGCTCATCGATCGAAGAACAGAGATGTTCATTCGCCTCAACAACCACACGCCATTGCCCGCAGACGCTCAGTCGGTGACTATTCCCCACCCGCACTATCTGCCGCGGGTGAGCCGCAGGAATGCTTCCGATGCAGTGGCGGGCCGCATTCTCTACTTTGGTATCGTTCGGCCGTACAAGGGGGTGCAGGCCCTCATAGACGCATTTCGTGACGCCGCGCCCCCTCAAACGGAGTTACGTATAGTCGGAAGTGCAACCGGTGATAGAGGAGCCGGTGTTCGTCAAGCTATGGTCGATGACCAGCGAATAACCGCTCGCTTGGAGTATGTAACGGACACGGATCTCGACAACGAGATCGCCGCAGCGGAGCTCGTTGTTCTTCCCTACCGGCACATGCACAACTCCGGAGCCCTCTTTCTGGCCCTGAGCCATGCGCGACCTGTCCTCGTGCCACGCAACCCTGTGAACGAAGACATTAGCCAGGAAGTCGGTCCTGGATGGGTGTACCTATTCGACGGTGACCTAGACGGCAAACAACTTCTCGACGCACTACGTGGTGCGCGTCGCGGTCTGCCCGTCCTGCCACCGAACCTTTCGAACCGCGACTGGGTCGTGCTGGGAAATCAGCTCCGCGACGCCTATCAACGGGTCTTACGCAGTCGTTAGCTTGCCGAGTCCGCTAGTACGCTGTGTCGCCGGGCGTCAGGGCTGCTCGAGCAGTCTTCGCGATGATTGCGAGGTCGCCCAGGAGTGACCAGTTCTCGACGTATGACAGATCGAGCCGCACGGTGTCCTCCCAGGAAAGCCTGGACCTGCCGCTCACCTGCCATAGTCCGGTGATACCTGGCTTAACAAGGAACCGACGATGGACGTGGGTCGAGTACTGAGCGACCTCCCGCGGGAGCGGCGGGCGGGGGCCGACGAGCGACATCGAACCCCCGACTACGTTGAACAGCTGCGGAAGCTCGTCGATGCTGTACCTCCGCATGACCCGCCCAATCGGGGTCACGCGCGGATCGTTCCTCATCTTGAACATGACCTCGTTGCCCGCGTCCCGAGTCTCACTATGCAGGTTCTCGAGCAGTTCTTCGGCGTTTACCACCATGGAGCGGAACTTGAGCATCGTGAACTCTTTGCCGTGATACCCGATGCGCTTCTGACGGAAGAGAACGGGGCCCGCGCTGGTCAAGCGAACGGTCAGTGCCAGCGCGATGAGCAGGGGGCTGATGATGATTACACCGATCACCGAGATCACCAGGTCCATCATCCGCTTGATGATTCGCTGGCCCGAGCTGAATCGCGGCGTCTCCACGTGGACGAGGGGAAGCCCAGCGACGGGGCGCATGTGAATGCGCGGGCCAGCGACATCCAAGATGCTCGGGGCGAGCACGAGGTGCTGCCTACCCGCCTCGAGACCCCAAGAGATTTCCTTGACCTTGGCCGGCGGCAGCTCGTCGGTGCTCGTGATGGCGACAGTGTCTGCGCCGGTGGCAGCGATCGCCCGGTCGACGGCATCGACGTTCGCCATCACCGGGATGGCGGTACCGGGAATGGTACTCGCTACCTGGCCTTTGGGCACGCACGCCCCTACGACCACGTAACCGGCGGTGGGGGTCCGCCCTAGTTCGCGGGCCACCTGGGCGACAGACTCCTCCGATCCAACGAGCAGAACACGCGCGCTGAATGAGCCGTTCTGCCGCTGAGCATTGAGCCATTGCCGCCAGAGCCACCGGGTGACGAGCAGCATGGCGATCCCGAGCGGGAGCGAGATGAGGAGGTACCCGCGTGCCACGTCGATGCGCGTGAGGAAGGCGACGATGGCGATCGCGCCGAACAGGCGAAGGCTTGCATCCGCAACGCGAACGTACTCGGTCATCCCGTGTCCGATGATGCGGTGGCTGCGCGAGTCGATGAGATTTAGCGCGAGCATCCACACTACGACCAGGAGCCCCGAGAACACCCAGTACGAGAACTCGGTGATGCGGCCGTCTTCACGCATTGCCACCTGCGCATTGCCGAAGCCGAACCAGAGCAACTGGGTTCCGTACACTGACCACACCAGCGCAAGGAGGTCACTGATCCAAAGCCGACGCGAGTATCTCTTGCGCCAATCTGTCGTGGAACGCGGTGAGCGAACTGTCGCGGGTCGCCGCTCCCGGGAACCCGGAACCTGTGGCTGAAGGGCTGTGGCTGTCATGTCAAGCGATGTCGTTGTCGAGATGGTCTCAACGTGTGACGTCACTCAGTCCCTTTCCCCCCAGGTCAATGCTTTCCCCGCATGAACGATAGCAAAGACAATGTATCGCTCTGGTTACCGGGTCGCTACGAGTCACATCACGCTCTCGAGTACCAGAATGGTCTCTCCCGACCACACCGCCACGTCCCCGTTTATCGTGGTGAGAGCTGCGAGTGCAGTGGGATCGGTGCCGGCCGCGCAGCCAACAAGTTGAGCACCCGCGGGGTCGCTCTCGGCGACTCGACTGACAGCGGTGCCCTCGCACGCGGCGTCCGAGTGGGCGAGGAGAACGTCGGACCCGACAAGCGTCAGCGCTGCGACGCCGCTGGGCGCGAGGGCTGCCCATTCTGCGCCGGTGCGTACCCTGGCCACGCCATCGCAGATGAGTGCGGCAGTGTCGCCGCTCGCGCGTAGGCCGGTCGGCGCCGGGCAGGGAGCGGGGACCGGTTCGCCGGAGAAGATCACGACGCTCGGGTCTGCGGGGTCGACGTAGCGCGAGACAGCGAGCACCTCAGGGTAGGGCTCCCAGAACTGGCCCTCCGTGTAGGTGCGGAGGGCCTGAACCTCGCAGGCAGGGCCAACGGCGGCGACCATCTCTGCGTCAGCGGCGGTGAACGCACTCAACCCTAAAATCTGGCCAATGCCGAGGTAACGCGGAGTTACATCGGCCCAGGTCACGCCCCCATCATCCGATCTCTCGATCAGCGGCTCGGTCACGCCGCACTCGCCCGCTACACCGCGCCACCACACGGCGCCTCCGGTGGCGAGGAATCGTTCGTCGGCGCGACTGGTCGCCGATGCCGGGCTCGGTGCCTCCGAAGTCGGTGTCGGCGTGGGTGTCGTCACCCCTAGCGTGAACGATGGCACCGGGTTCGGCTGTGTGGCGGTTTCTCCTCGGGAGCGCTGCAGCGCGAGCGCAGCAAGCGCCACGACGATGATCGTGAGTGCGGCAACGCCGGCGACCGCGACCCAGCGGGCACCGGTGAGGTTCACCGAGCGTCGAGACACGGAGGTCAGCGCTGCGGCGCTCGCCCGACATCCGCAGGCCTGCGGACCGTCGCCTCGGCGCCCGCCGGACGCTCACCTCTCTGAGGCGTTGTGGGTGCGGGAGCCGGAACCGGCGCGGCAGCAAGCGGCGCGCCACGGCGACGCCCTGCGCCCTTCTCAGCTTTCGCGCGCCGGCCCTTTGCCGGCTGCTCCTGGAAGTAGCCGTATCCGTACCCGTATCCGGCGCCATAGGCGTAGTACGCGTCGGGTCCGCGGGTGGGCACCATCGTCATAACGAGACCCGCGACTTTGGCGCCGACGGTCTGCAGCGCGTCCATGGCGCCGTCGAGCTGGTGGCGGTTGGTCTGGCCCGACGCGACGATGACGATCGCACCGCTCGTCGCCTTGGCGAGAATGGCGGCGTCGGTCACAGGAAGGAGCGGCGGGGCGTCACAAAGGACGACGTCGAAGTCGCGCTCCAGCACCTCGAGCAGGGTGTGCATCTGCGCCGAACCGAGCAGCTCGCTGGGGTTCGGCGGCACCTTGCCCGCGGGGAGAACGTAGAGGCTCCGCTGACCCCACGGCAGCATGACGTCGCCGACCCGAGCGCGGTTGATGAGCACGTCTGTCAGGCCCGCGCCGCCCTCGATGCCGAGGTACTCGGCGACCTTGGGCTTGCGCAGGTCGGTGTCGATAAGCGCGACGCGCTTGCCGGCATCCGCCAGAGCGATCGCGAGGTTGATGGTCGTCGTCGACTTGCCCTCGCTGGGCACGCTCGAGGTGACAACGAAGCTGGCGCGGCCGTCCATGTCGAGGAACTGCAGGTTGGTTCGAAGCGCGCGGAACGATTCGGCGCGTGGGCTGAGCGGGTCGGCGTGCACGATGAGCGGCCGCTCCTTGACCTTCGGATCGAAGGGGATCGCGCCGATCATCGGGCGGTCAGTGACCTGCTCGACATCGCGCGGCGAGCGGATGCGGGTATCGAGCACCGAGCGGAGAACCGCGGCGCCGACACCGAGAGCGAGGCCGACGAGCCCGCCAAGCGCGAGGTTCAGGGGGACGTTGGGGCTGGAGGGGGAGAGCGGCGGGAGGGCATCCTTCACGCGAGTGAGGCGAACAGGGCTTGTCTCGGAGCCATTCGGCGTCTCGATCTGCTCCACCGCAGACGTGAGGCTTGACGCGAGCGCATTCGCGATGTCGGCAGCCGCAATCGGGTCGGGGTCAGTCACCGTGATTGTGATGAGCGTGGTGTTGAGCGCCGAAGACGCCTCGACCTTGCTGCCCAACTGTGCCGCGGTGATGCCGAGGTCCAGCTCGGCGATGACGGGGTTCATCACAATGGGCGTGTCGACCAGGTTGGTGTACGTCGTCACGCGTGCTTGTGTGAACGTATTACCCTGCTGAAGCTCCTGAATCGTGGAGCCGGTCTGGCTCGACACGAAGACGGTGCTCTGAGTCTCGTACTGAGGGGTCCGCGTCAGCGAGTAGGTCGCCGCGACACCGATGCCCAAGAGCGTCGCGACCACGATGATCAGCCAATTTTTCCGCAGAATGCGGATGTAGTCGATGAGCTCCATGGTGCCTCTCGTGTCCCGAACTTGCGGACCATACTGCCATGGGGGTGTTTCGGGGGAGTGTCACGGGGTCTCGGTACGGGAGCTGCGCCGGTACTCGACCACCCGAGTGGTGGTCTCGATACGCAAGCTTTGCCGGCTACTCGACGACCGGCTACTGGAACGCGAGTTTTAGGGCTCGGACCGTGGAGTTCACGGCGGGGTCGAGTTGGGCGGCCGACAGCTGGTAGGTGTTCCACGACCGACCGTAGGGGTCGACGACGTCGTCGTCGGCGGGGTCGGCGGGTGGGAGGACGAGGCCTCGCTGCGATGCGACCGCCGCCGCTACTGCGCGGACGCGCAATGACGGGTCTGGGCCGCCGGCCTCCGCGGCTGACTGCAGCTGGTGGTCGGTCAGCGAGTCTGCGAGGCGGGCGAACTCGCGGATCGTGAAGGTCGACCGCATCCGCGACGGGGCGAGCTCGACAACTTCGCGGCGGTGGTCGCGAGTCATGGCGAAGATGACATCGGGGGAGCTGAGGTGGTTCTCGCCGAGGAACCGTGCGCGGTGCAGCGCCGTCTCATCAGGCGACACTCCGAGTGCGTGCGCAAGCTCGACCGTCTCGGGCGTCATCGGCGAATCGGTCATGCCGCGGGTGCCCGCAGAGCCGACGACGACGTCGAGCGGCGCCAGCCGGGTCTTCAGAAGGACGGCGGCCAGGGGCGACCGGCAGATGTTGCCGGTGCACACCGTGAGGATCTCGAACACCGAGTTACCTTTCCCCCGCGGGGTAACGTGAGCGAGTGCTCGATCACTCTAGCGACGTCGACGCCACGCCCTCGCGCCGCGAGCGGCACGGTTCATCGAGTGAGTCATCGGCTGGCGACATCCGTCCCCGGCGGTCGTCCTCGCGCAAATCTCGAACGGACTGGCGGGTGGGCGGACGAACCGTTCGTCGCTGGCGGGAGTGGGCGTTCGCGGCGGGTCTCATCGGTCTCGGTGTGGGGGTTCTCGTCGGTGCGTTGGTCGAGACGGTCTGGGCGTCGCCCTGGGCTCCGATCGCAGCGACGGGGCTCGTGTGGATCGGGATGCTGGTGCCCACCATCCTCGTCTTTCGGCGGTCCCGTCCCGTCGGCCTCCTCCGCTTCCGACCGCTCGATCTGCTGTGGGGACTCGGGCTCGCGGTCGCCCTGCGGATCGTTCAGGGATCAGTCGCCCAGTCGGTCTCGGGCGAGTCATCCCTCCCGTCTATTACGACGATCGACGGCGCCACCGCAGACGGGTGGTGGGTGGAGGCTATCCTCGGAGCCGTCGTCATCGCCCCGGCCGTCGAGGAATTCTTCTTCCGTGGCCTCGTGCTCGTGACCGTTTTCACCATTCTGCGGAGGCCCCTCGGCCATCTTGCTGCGGGGATCATTGCGGGCATGGTGTCGACAGGACTCTTCGTTCTGGCTCACTCGATGACCGGAGACGTCTCGATCGACGCTGTCATCGCGACGACACTGCTCGGATTCACCTGCTCCGCCGTCGTGCTGCTCACCGGCCGCATCTGGGGGGCCGTTCTCATTCACGCGGTGTACAACGCGAGCTTCGTTGTCCTCGCACTGATGGGCACGGTCTTGGCGTAACGCGTGCTGCCGATTTCGGCGACACGCCGCACATTGTCCCCCGAACGGGGGACAAGCGGTCGCAAAATGTTACTTCCCAGTAACTTTCCAGGTTGTGGTAACCCCTTGCCGTGTGCGTACGATGGGACAGCACCGGCGACACAGCTCACACTCAGCTGTCATTCATGTCGCTTTCAATTTGAACATCGACAGCTTCGCAGCGGACCTTGTGGGGGGTACCAGCGCATGATCAAGAAGACTTTTGTGGCGACCGGAATTGCCGGTCTCCTCGTTCTCGGGGCAGCTTCGGCGGCTCAGGCGGACGACTACGCATCGGCGGTCGACGTCACCGCCGGGGACGTCACCCTGACCCCGGGTCAGGCCACCGTCATCACGGCGAACAACGTCGACGGGCAGGCCACGTTCTCGACCACCGGCCCGGGTGTCGGCGAGAACACGCTGACCTCGGTTGCCTTCGCGGCGACGACTGGCAGCGACACCGCTATCAAGCCGGTGGACGAGAACCGTCGTGCGCAGGCCACCTTCACCGCCCCGACGGCAGGTGGGACGTACGTCATCTCCGTCGAAGACGCTGACGGCGACACCGACACCATCACGCTGACCGTCGCGGCCGCCACCTCCGGTGGGACCGGAGGCTCAGGCGCGCTCCCGGCCACCGGTGGCGACGCGGTTCCGGCCGCGGCCATCTGGCTCGGCGCCGGTGCGGTGGGACTTGGCGGCATCGCCGTGACCGCTGCCGTGGCCCGTCGCCGCGCAGCAACCAACCGCTGACCTTTTCATTCACAAACGGCCCTTGTGGGAGGACCATCACCATGTTCAAGAAATTCCTCGCAGCAGCCGGCGTCGCCGGTCTTCTGGTTCTCGGTACCGCGGCTGCGGCTAACGCCGACTACGCCAGCGAAGTCGATCTGACCGCGCAGGACGCAACCCCGACTCCCGGTCAGTCGACTCTTCTCACGGCGACCGGCCTGGTCGACGGCCCGGTCATCTTCGGGACTGAAGGCCCTGGCGTCGAGCCGAACACACTCTCGTCGATCGCGTTCGCTGCGGAGTTCCCGACGAGCGTCGTTGAGAAGACGGCTGTCGACGGTGTCGCGACCGCCACCTTCACCGCTCCCCAGACCGCTGGCGAGTACGTGGTGACCGTTTTTGACTCTGAGCAGAACTCGGCCCAGATCACCATCACGGTGGCCGCCGCGACCGGTGGAACCCCCGGAACCCCCGGCACCCCTGGCGCCGGTGGTGGAACTGGAACCGGCGGCTCGCTGCCCGCGACCGGTGGCAACGCGGTTCCGGCCGCGGCCATCTGGCTCGGCGCCGGCGCCGTCGGACTCGGTGGCATCGCGATCACCGCAGCGGTGGCTCGCCGCCGCGCGGCCGCCAACGCCGAGTAAGGCATACGGCCTCAGTACACCGATTCAGACAGCGACCCCGGGCCAGTGCCCGGGGTCGCTGTCGTTGCGTCGTGAATCGGCGAGCATTGCGGATAGCATTTTCTCTATGTCTTCCGTCCCGGGCGTCACCCCGGGGCAGCCATATCTCTTCACCCGGTCGTATCACCAGCCGTGGCGGGCGCTTCTCATCGCCGCCGGCGGGTTCGCGGCGGCGGCTCTCCTTCTCTTCGTCGTCGACGCGACCGGACCGATGTGGGCGGGCATGCCCGGATGGATCGCCGCCGTCGCATCGATCTTCGCTGCGAACGCGCCGCTCATCATCGCCGTCGCAGCCGCAGCCGCGTTCACGTCTCTGATCGGATTCGCGCGGGCCACCGGCATCCGTCACTGGATCTGGACCGACCTCTTATATGGACTGTTCGTCGGCATCGTCGCCCGCGCGGTCGTCGAGCTCGTCGCGCCGACCCTCGGCGGGTTCGGCGGGCCGCTCGGTGGAGCGCTGACGGGGGACGCGACCATCGCGTTGGCGATCGCCGCGTCGGCCGCGGTGCTCATCTCGCCCATCATCGAGGAGCTTTACTTCCGAGGGCTGCTGGTCCGCGCGCTGTTCGACGCACTGTCAGACGCCGGGCGGATCGGTGCGTCGATCGTCGCCGTCACGACATCGACCGCGGCGTTCGTGCTGCTGCACGTCGTGGCCGCCGGGTCGCTCGTGCCGGTCGGGCTCATCATCGGGTCGCTCGTGGTCGGCGTCGGGTGCGGGGTGTTGACCGTGGTGACCGGACGGCTGTGGGCGGCGATTGCCGCGCACGTGCTCTACAACGCTTCGGGGTTGGCGCTGCTGCTCTGGTGAGCCCGCGTTTCGTCTCGCTTCGCTCAGTCAACGACCGGAGTGGTGGACTCGCCTCAGGTCAGCGGACCACCTCGTAGATCAGCTTGAGCACGCCGTTCGAGTACGCCTCCGACTCCCGGAGCACAAGCCGCCGCTCGGGGTGCGGCTGCTCGGCGAAGACGCCCTTGCCGCCCCCGACCAGTGCGGGGAAGACCAACAGGTTGTACCGGTCGATGAGTCCTTCGTCGGCGAGGCGCCGTGCCAACTCGGCACTGCCGTGGATGAAGATGGCACCCCCGTCGGTCTTCTTCAGTTCGGCCACATCAGCTGTGGTGCGCAGGATCGTCTGCTCGCCCCACTGCGGATGCAGCGCGCTCTCGCTCAGCGTCGACGACACCACGTACTTCGGCAGCGGGTTGTAATCGGCGTGGTCGGCAGAGGTCGGCCAGAAGTCGCGGAACGACTCGAAGCTGCGCTTGCCGAACATGAGCGCCGACGTCTCTTCGAGCTCGGCGACCTTCAGGTCGAACGTCTCCGGCACCAGATTCGTTCGGAAGACCCAGCCTCCGCCCGGATGCCCCTCTTCGACGCCACCGGGGGAGTCGACCACCCCGTCGACCGTGATGAACCCCGTCCAGACCAACTCGCGCATCTTCTCTCCTTCGGATTGCTTTCACAGATGCGTCGAGTGGGGCGGGCGGGAATCGACATGGGGGGCGTTTCGACTCGTCTCGATTCGCCCGCTCGACGATCGCAGCGCTCCGGTTCCTACGCTCGCTCGACGGTCACCGCGGCAGCGCCCCTGATTTCCGCGCGGCCTCCATTGCAGCGGTCACCGCCTCCGCCTGCCAGGGATGCAGGCGCTGCTCGGGCGCGTCATCGTCGGCGGGGTTCGGGTCGACCGGCAGATGCTCCCACCCGAGAAGTGCGTGAACGACCGCCGTCCCGCAGAAGGGTGAATGAAGTGGCGAGTAGCCGCCCTCCTGGGCAACGACCAATCTGCCGCCGCAGAGCTCATCGGCAAGCATCATCATCCGCCGCGTGAATTCGCCGAAGCCCCGCGCAGGTACAGCCATCTGCGAACTGGGATCGAGAAGTCCGGGGTCATAACCGCACGCGACGATCAGCAGATCAGGGCGGAAGTGGCGGACGGTCGGTTCCACCAACCGCGAGAAGGCATCGCGGTACGCTCCCATGCCGCATCCCGCCGGCAAGGGGATGTTGACGTTGGTCCCCGTCGCCGGGCCTTCGCCCACCTCGGTGATGAATCCGGAGTCAACGGGATACAGCTCCTCCTGGTGAACCGAGACGGTCAGCGTCTCGGGATCGGAGTAGTAGATCCGCTGCGCACCATTGCCGTGGTGAACGTCCCAGTCGATGATCGCCACTCGACCCAGTTCGTGATGAGCGCGCAGATGCTGGACCGCGATCGGGATGTTCGCAAGCAGGCAATACCCCCGCGCTCGATCGGGTTCGGCGTGATGCCCCGGTGGGCGCACGAGCGCGAACGCGCGCTCCACGTCGTTTCGCCATACGGCAGTGGCGGCGGCTGTCACCCCACCCGCGCTGAGCACGGCGATCTCATACGACCCGTGCCCGAAACCGGCGTAGTCCCCGAGTTCGCCACCCGGCCCCGCAGACAGGCGCTCGAACGCGTCCAGGTATTCGCGGGTGTGCACCCGCTCGAGGTCCGCGCGCGTCAGCGCCATGGTGGCGATGGGCTCGCACGCGTCGACCGCCCCGGTCTTGGTCAGAAGGCGCAGCAGGCGTTTTCTCGGCTCGGGGGTCTCGAGCTGTGCGCCGGGCTCGACGTCGGGTCCGAAGTCGACGAAAGACTCGTGGCCGAAGTAGGCATCGGCAGTCACGAAACCGACTCGGCTCATTCTGGGTCCTCTCGTCGTTCACCGGGCACCGCGGCGATCAGCTGCCGTGTGTAATCGTCGTGGGGTTCATCGAGTACTTCTCGGGTGCGTCCCTGCTCGACGATGCGGCCGCGGTGAAGCACCACCGCGGTGTCCGTCACGTACGGCACCACGGCGAGATTATGGGTGATGAACAGGTAGGCGATGGTGCGCTCCGCGCGAAGATCGTTCAGCAGATTCAGGATCTGCGCCTGCACAGAGACATCCAGTGCCGATACCGCCTCGTCGAGGATCAACAGGCGGGGATCCACCGCCAACGCCCGCGCGATGCAGGCACGCTGACGCTGACCGCCTGACAACGCGCCAGGGAGGGCCGCGCCCTCGCGCGCGCCCAGACCGACATCATCCAAGAGGCCGATCGTGCGACTCTCCGCCTCCGCGCGTGAGCTTCCATGCAGACGCAGCACGGCGGCAATGGCTTCTCTGATCGTCACACGGGGGTTGAGGGAGAGGTAGGGGTCTTGGAACACGATCTGCACCTGGCGTGCCCGTGCCCGCCGTTCGCGGCCTGCGCGACGCCACGGCTCGACTTCGGAGCCTTCCAGAAGGATGCGTCCCGCCGTCGGCCGCTCGAGACCCAGCAGCATCCGCGCGATCGTCGTCTTGCCCGAGCCTGACTCGCCGATGAGGGCGAGAGCTCCGCGTTCGTCGATGGTGAACGAGACGTCGTCCACTGCGATCGCGGCGCCTTCGCGTCCGTACGTCTTGCGTAACCCGACGACCTCGACGGCGTTCACGGGGCCTCCTCGCCTGTCACCCGAATGCACCGCGCCTCGCCGTTCTTCGTGGCGACCATCGGGATGGGTTCGCTCCGGCACTCCGCGACAGCGAAGGCGCAGCGCTCAGCGAACACGCACCCCTCCGCGACACGCGAAAGAGGGAGCACGCTGCCGGGGATGGAGGGGAGACGGACGCCCGAGTCGTCCGACAGGCGGGGCGTGGAGCGCAGCAGCGCCGCCGTGTAGGGATGCCGCGGTTCGCGCAGCACGGGCAGCGTCGGACCGACCTCCATGGAATGCCCGGAATACAGCACGAAGAGCTCGTCGCACAGATCACCGGCGAGCTCGAGATCATGCGTCACGAAGATGAGGGTCAGTCCATCGTCACGGGTGAGATCGCGCAGGATTCCGACGATCTCCGCCTGAGTCGTGACATCCAGGGCCGTCGTCGCTTCGTCACAGACCAGCAGCTCGGGGTCAGTCATCAGCGCGGCCGCAATCACCACCCGCTGCAGCATGCCGCCCGACAGCTCGCTCGGGAACTGGTTCATCACACGTAGCGGGTCGCGGATCCGCATCCGTTCCAAGAGGCCGACCGCACGATTGCGTGCGGCCTCACGGGGCAGGATGCCGCTGCGCACGACCTGTTCGGTGAGGAAGTCGGAGATCCGATGAACCGGGTTGACCGACGCGCGCGGGTCCTGGAACACCATGGCGACATGCTGGCGGCGAAGAACCTGCACCACCGCCGGCGAGGCGGACAGCACGTCGGTGCCGAACACCCGCACCGATCCCTCGACCTCGGCGCCATCGGGAAGGTCACTCAGGATTGCACGGGAGAGGACCGATTTTCCGCTGCCCGACTCCCCGATGATGCCGAGTACCCGACCGCGAGGGAGATCGAGATCGATGCCGTCGAGGACCGGACGTGCATGCCCGGCGCGGGGGATGCTCACCCGCAGGCCACGGATCTCGACCGCCGACGCCGTCACGATCCACCCCCACGGCGGCGGACGAGATTCTCCCCGGCGACGTTGAAGGCGACCACGACGAGCACGATGGCGGCGGCCGGGAACACCAGCACCCACCAGGCTCCCTGCAGGATGGAACTGCGGCTCTCGTTGAGCATGACGCCCCAGTCCGGCGTCGGCGGCTGCACCCCGAGCCCCAGGAACGACAGTGCGGCCAGGTCGACGAGGGCGTAGCCGAAACTCAGAATGCTCTGCGACGCCACCACCGGCAGGGCATTGGGCGCCACACCGAAGGCGAGGGTTCTCGTCGAGGAGAATCCGAGGGCCAGATCGGCCCGTACGTACAGCTTGCTGCGTTCCTGAAGCACGACTGTTCGGGTCAACCGCGCGATCACCGGGGTATAGGCGATCGCGATGCCGATGGCCGGGGCGACCAGTCCCGGCCCGAAGAGCGCCACGGCGAAGACCGCCGCGAGAAGGCCGGGGAAAGCCAAGAGGAAGTCCGTGACTCGTGAAAGCGCGGCGTCGAGCCAGCCCCCTCTCCACGCAGCGAGTGCGCCGATCGCCACCCCCAGAACCGTCGCGACGATCACGACGATGAGGGGGCCGAGGAGAGAAGTGCGGGCACCGAAGAGAAGCCGGCTGAGGATGTCGCGACCGCTCGCGTCGGTGCCGAGCAGATGCCCATCGGTGCCCGGCGGAGCGTTGATGAGTCCGAGGTTCACGGCCAGCGGGTCGAAGGGGGCGATCACCGGTGCCAGGATTGCCGCGGCGACGGTGGCGGCGATCACGCTGGAACTCAGCCAGAGCCCGAGACTGATGCGTCGGCGCGGGCGGGCGCCGGTCGCGGTGGCCGGGTCGAACACTCCGAGAGTCATGCGGCACCCCTTCTGAGCTCGGGGTCGATCACCGGCGCGAGCAGGTCGACGAAGAGGTTCGTGACGATGAACGCGATCACGATGAGAAGCGTCAAAGCCTGCACCACGGCGAAATCGATGTTGCGCACCGACTCCACCAGGAGGCTGCCGATGCCATTGAGGTCGAACGCGAACTCCACCAACTGGCTGGTGACGAGGAGCCCCGCAACCAGCACGCCCGCGTACGAGAGGATCGGATTGAGAGCGTTGCGCATGACGTGATGGCGGAACACGTAACCGCGGGGAAGTCCGCGCGTGCGCGCCACGACGACGTGGTCGGAGCGGATCTCGCGCAAGAGCGAGGCGCGGGTGATGCGTGCGATCAGCCCGACGTAGGTGAGCGACAGCGCGATGGCCGGCAAAGTCAGATGGTAGAGCCGATCGGTGACGTTGTCGCCCCCCGATCCGAACGCAGGGAACCATCCGAGCGCTCCAGCGAAGACGAGGAGGAGGATCAGCGCCGCGACGAACGCGGGGATCGCCGAGAGCACCGAGGAGCCGATGAGGACGATCTGGTCGACCAGAGGGCGCCGTGAGACCGCCGCCCAGCTGCCGAGGACGACTCCGAACACCAGGATGATCACTGCGGAGTACCCCACGAGCCACAGCGTGGTCGGAATGCGACTGGCGACCACGTCGGCGACGCTCGCCTGGAACTGCAGTGACTCGCCGAAATCACCGCGCACCACCCCGGAAAGCCAGGTCGCGTAACGCACCGGGAGGGGCTCGTCGAGGCCGTACGTCTCGCGCAGCTGCGCGACCAGCTCAGGGGTGGTTCGCCGTCCTCGTAACAGGATCGACAACGGATCACCCGGCACGACGTAGAGGGCACCGAAGACGATGACCGTCGTCACCCAGATCGTCAGCGCCGCGCCGAGCAGGCGGCCGCCGACGAACCGGATGACGGCGAGCGGTGTCATCCCCTGTCCACCCGTGCTGTGAGCGTGGCGTGCTCGAGATGCAGGGTCTGGCGGCTCGGACGGTGGGTCGTCGCATCCCATGCGCTCTCATCGGTGCCGGGGTGCACCGGGTACTGGCCCGCGAGAGAGCTCGACAGCGCCAGCCGCAGTCGGTGCCCCGCGGGGAGGCGGTAGGCAGTGTCACCCAAACGCACATGAAACGGCTGCCGGCCGTCGGCGACGCAGTCCGTCGCGTTAGCGAGGATCATCGTCGCCCGCCCTCCGGGATGCACGTCCAGCAGACGCGCGATGACGTGCGTCCGCTCGGTACCCGCCGAGATACGCGCCGACACGTCGATGCCGCCGACCAGGTCGAGGGGCGCATCCAGCGGCGGTGAATCGAAGATGGCCACATCCTCTCGCGCGTGGAGGCTCGCTTCGTCGGGCAGACCCGTCCGGTTCTGATCCCATTCGGATCGGATCGGAAACGGCACGGGGTCTGCCGGCTCGTGGGCCCACGACAGCTCTCCCGTCGCCGGCGAGTCGGTGAGCGCACCGGCAGCAAGGTGGAACGTCTTCTGCTCGGAGCGTCGGGGTGGCCATTCAGCAGCGTCGCGCACGCCGACGCGGGCATGTTCGTACCGTACCGTCGCCGCCGGCCACCGGTCGTGGCGATCGCCGAGATAGTGGCGCAGGAAGGGGATCGCTTCGGAGAGCAGCCGCGGCACATGCTCGGCCAGCGCGTCGGCGTCCTCGCCGAAGTCCGCGACCAGCGGCTCGTCGGCTTCGCGCCACCGGTAGTCCTCGTGATCGCTCGTCCACATCCGGAGGAACTGATGCTCCGATGCGGGGCTCCGCTGCGCGGCGTGCCAATCGTCGAGCTGCCAGAACTGGAGGTTGTCGAACCAGCCCCCGGTATGAAGCGCCGGGATGGTGAGACGCTCGGCCGGATTCCCGTCGGGGAAGAGGCCCGCCACGAACGCCTCAGGATCCTCGGCCACGGTGACGAAACGCTCGAAGAGGCGCTGGCCGTCGGGCAGACTCGGGTGCGCCGCCGACCGCGCGGGTAGCGTGTCGTGCCGCGCGCCGCCGGTGAGGATCAGTTCTCGTACCGCCCAGGCATCGATCACCCAGTCGAGGAGGGTGAAGGTCGGCATCCCTCCTCCCGGTCGCATATCGCCGAACCGGTGGCCGGTCACCCGCGGAACCATCGCCCGGTGCGCCGGATGGTGCCTGCTCGCCAGCGCCCACTGCGTGAATCCGTAATAGCTGTCGCCCCACGTGCCGACCGCGCCGTTGGACCAGTCCTGCGAGATGATCCAGTCAACGGTGTCGCATCCGTCATCCGCCTCCCGAATGAACGGTTCACGCTCTCCTTCGGACCGGTACTTCCCCCGCACGTCCTGTGTGACGCAGGCGAAACCATGGGCGGCGAAATGTTCGGCGATCTGCGGAATGAAGGTGTATCGCCCGGTCTTGTCGTAGGGCAGCCGTATCAACACCGTCGGCACCGGACCGAGGCCTGCAGCAGGGAGGTAGACGTCTGTGGCCAACCTCACACCGTCCCGCATGCGGACGCGCTCCTCGCGCGTCGCGCGTCGATCCGCAACCGACTGAAGAAGCCTCGTCGGGACTGTCATCACTCGGCGGTTCCGATGTTCACAGCCCACGGGGAGTAGAGGAAGGCTTGCGACGTCACGGCGCCAGTGACCCCCTCGGCCAGGAAGGTACGGGTGTTCTGCGACACGATCGGGAAATTGATCCGGTTGTCGGCATAGATCGCCTGGGCGGTGGTGATGAGTTCTGCCCGTGCGTCATCGTCGAGGGTCGTGCGCGATTCGGAGACCACCGAATCGAACTCCGCGTCGGAGAATCCAGCCACGTTGAACACCCCGTCGCTCGTGTAGTACTGGTAATACGCGGCGGGCTCGGGAACATCCAGGTAGCCTGCCCACACCATCAGATCCGTGCCCTCGCGGGCCGCCGCATCGAAGTACATCGCGATGTTCTCACTCGCTGTCTGCGGGTTGAGTTCGACCTCGAGCCCGATCTCGGCGGCGGCTGCCTGAACAGATGAGGCGACCTGTGCGTCCTCGGGCAGGTCGGCGTAGTAGCTGAGGACGACGGGTCGTTCCTGTGCCGGTGCTTCGGCGAGCAGGTCGCGGGCCGCATCGAGGTCGGTGGTTCCCGCGGCGATGGCGTCCCAGGCCGACTCGAAGATCGGCTCGCTGTATCCCCACGCGGCGCGGGGCGTGAAGGTCTTGTTGATCTCGGCGGCGTCTTGGAACACCCCGTCGCGGATGCCGGCGTAGTCGATGGCGAGCTGCAGTGCTTCACGCACCCGGATGTCGGCAAGGGGACCGTTGTCGACGTTGACGGTCATGAGCCCATACAGCCCGAGGGACGTGCCGAAGGTGACACTGCCGTCGCTGTCTGCCAGGGTGTCCAGGCCCGATACGGCGAAGTTGTACGACCCCGTGATCTCGCCGCGCTGCATCGCCGTGGTCGCGGATGCTGCGTCGGTGTTGAACGTGAAGCGCAGGCTGTCGCTGAGCGCCGCGCGTTCGGGGTTCCAGTAATCGTCGCTCTTGGTGAGGGTGATGTCTTCGCCGAGCGCCCACTCGCCGAGCTCGAATGGTCCGGAGCACATGAGTCCGCCGTCTGCGGTGCCATGGCCGGGCGTGGACTCGACGAAGGCGCGTTGCACGACGGCGGCGGCGGGGGTCGCGAGATGCGCGGCGAACAGCGCGTCGGGCACGCTGAGGCGAATGGTCGCCGTCCGGTCGCCCGTGACTTCGACGCCGCTGACGTTGGCGAGCACCGCGGCCCACGTGGAGCCGGTGTCGGGGTTCTTCGTCCGCTCGATGCTGAACTTCACATCCTCCGCCGTCACCGGACTTCCATCCCAGAACGCTGCGCGCTCGTCGATCACCACCTCGTAGGTGATGTCGTCGACCGCCGTCACCTCGGCGAGTCCGGGCGAGGCGGTGAAGTCGGGGTTCTGGAGCAGCAGACTCTCGCACATGTTCGCGATCACCGCGGAGTTCGATTCGGAGCTCGAGAAAGCCGGATCGATACTCGTCGGCTCGCCGTAGGGCAGGTTCCACACGATCTCGGGAAGACCGGCGGTGCCCGCGTCGGTGGCGTCGAGGCGGGGGATCTCACTTTCCTCGGCAGAGGGAGAGGTTCCGCCGCCTGAGCAGCCGGCGAGGACGACAGCCAAGGCTACGGCGGAAACGGACGCGGGGAGGAGGCGACGGTGCGACATCGGTGCTCGTTTCTCGGACAGGCGAGGGTCCGACTCAGGGGATGCGGGGGGTTCCGCTCGGGTAGCCACATTGAAGGGGACGTCAACGTAGTTAGTCAAGTAGACAATGAATGATTGTCACCAACCCGTAACATCGAAGTCGTACCGAACCGAAGGGATTCTCGTGAGCAGACCGAGCCTTGCCCACACTCGGCGCGCGGAGATCCTGCGTGCGATCGAAGAGTGCATCCGGGAGGTCGGCGTCGCCGGCTTGACCACGCAGCAGGTGGCTGACCGCTCGGGCTACTCGCGTGGACATGTCCGGCACTATCTCGGAAACAAGAACGATCAGCTCCGAGCGCTCGTCGAGCTCTACAGCGAACGCTATGCCAGCAGCCTCGAGCGACTGGTCGGAGAGGTGCCGCAGTCGCGCAAGCGGGAGATCGTTCTGCGCGAACTGTTCGGTGAGACGTGGCTGTCGGCGGATACGCAGGACGACGTGGTCCTCGATTACATCAGCGCCTACGCCCTCTCTCATCCTGACGCGGGGATCTCGCTCGCGCCGCTCTACGAGCGAGTCGTCGTCGTCGTTGCGGATGCGCTCGCGAGCGGAACGAGCGACGAGGATGCCACAACGCGCGCCCGGACCGTGGTCGCGCTCGCCTTCGGTGTGGCCAGCATGATGTCGCTCGGCGTGATGCAGGCCAAGGATGCCCAGGGTTACGCCGCCGAACTTCTCGGTGTGGCAGTCGACGCGACCACGGAGAGCGCCGAGCGCCTGACCTGAGCTGAACTGAGCAGAGCCAGCCAAGCCCGGCCCGCAGCCGCAGCCGCTGGCGCGCGCCGTCTCGCTGCGCGACCTCCGCGACCGGACGTCTCGGTGCGATCCGCCAACTGCCGTTAAGGTCTTGCTTTCTGACTTTGTTTAGTTTTAAATGAAGTCGTTCAGAAAGATCTGAGGTCAACGATGACATCGTCTCTTCACCGCACCGACGTCAATCGGTCGGCGATCCTCGCCCAGCTCGGGGCGCACGGCGCGGCCTCCCGCGCCGACCTGGCCCGCACGCTGAATCTCTCGCCCGCGCTCATCACGCAGCTCGTGAAGCAGCTCATCGGCGAAGGACTCGTGGCCGAGCTCGAGCAGGCACCCTCCAGTGGCGGTCGCCCCGCGCGACTGCTCGGTCTCGCCGCATCGGCGGGCCACGCGATCGGGGTGAAGGTCGGCGCCACCCACGTCGCCCTCGTCGAGGTCGGCATCGCCGGGCGCGTCATCCGGTCAGCCGAAGTGCCGTTCGACGCGACGGCCAGCACCTTCGTGCTCGACCTCGCCGACCGCATCCAGGCCTTCATCGACGCCGGTGACGAGGTCACCCTCCTCGGCGTCGGGGTCGCTGTGCCGGGCACCGTCGACGAACCGGGAAACGGCGTCGTCGAGTGCGGCGTGCTCGGGTGGAACAGCATCCACCTCGGCGAAGCGCTCCGCGGAGCGATCGGCCTCCCCGTCGTCATCGAGAACGACGTCAACGCCCTCGCCGTCGCCGAGCGCCTCTACGGCATCGGCCGCTCGCACGAGAACTTCCTCGTCGTCACGATCGGCGCCGGCATCGGCGCCGGCATCGTCGTCGAGGGCACGGTGCTCCGCGCCGCGTCGGGCGGTGCGGGCGAGATCGGACACATCCCCGTCGCCGACGACGGCCCCCTCTGCAGCTGCGGCAACCTCGGCTGTCTCGAAGCCGTGATTGGCGAAGCCGCCCTCGTCCGGCGCGCCCGCGAGGCCGGCATCATCGACCAGGGCGCCGGCATCGACGACCTTCTCGCCGCCGCCGAGGTGGGCGACGACGCGGCGATCGCGCTCTACCGCGACGCCGGGCGCCTCCTCGGGCGCACCCTCGCCGGCATCGTCCACGTCATCGATCCCGCGGCCATCGTGGTGCTCGGCGAGGGAACCGTCGCCTGGTCGCACTGGTCGGCCGGATTCGAGCCCGCGTTCCGCTCGCACCTGCAGCGGCACCGCCGCACCATCCCGGTGAACGTCGAGACCTGGCTCGACGACAGCTGGGCGCAGGGTGCCGCAGCGCTCGTGCTCGCCACCCCCTTCGACACCGGCAGTGACGTCGGCGACCAGGGCCGCCTCATCCGTGCGCGCCTGGTCGGCCAGGGGAGCCGGTGATGACCGGACTGCTCAGCCAAGCCACGGCCACCCCGCCGGTCGACGGACCCCCCGCCCTCGGCCCGGCCGTGTCGCGCCGTCGCGGCTCGCGGCGGCTGCGCTACGCGCTCACCGTGCTGGTGTTTCTCTTGCCGAGTGCGGTGCCGCTCACCCTCTTCGTGCTCGTGCCGATGGTCGCCGCCGCCGGCATCAGCCTCACCGAGTGGAACCTCCTCCGCCCCGCGGAGTGGGTCGGCTTCGACAACTACGTGCGGCTGCTCACCAACCCCGAGACGGCCGCCATCTTCTGGCACACCCTGTACTACATCCTCGGCTACCTGCCGCTGGTGTACGTCGGGGGCCTCCTCATCGCCCTCGCGCTCAACACCGCGCTCCGCGGCCGCACCCTCTTCCGGGGCATCTACTTCCTCCCCGTCATCACGAGCTGGATCGTCGTCGCCCTCGTCTGGCGGTGGCTGCTCAACCCCTCCAACGGCGTGGTCAACACCGTGCTCGGGTTCTTCGGCATCGACGGCCCCGGCTGGTGGACCGACCCGGCGTGGGCGATGCCGTCGATCATCCTGGCGTCGGCGTGGAAGGACATCGGGTTCGTCATGGTGATCCTCCTCGCCGGGCTCCAGGCCATCGACCCCGAGCTGCTCGACGCCGCCCGCGTCGACGGAGCCGGACCCTGGCGGCGCTTCTTCTCGGTCACCCTTCCCCTGCTCTCCCCGGCGACGTTCTTCGTGCTCGTCATCTCGCTCATCAACGGCTTCCAGGTCTTCGACCAGGTGTACGCGATGACCGGCGGCGGCCCGGGAGGGGCGACCCAGGTGGTGGTGCAGCAGATCTACGACCTCACCTTCCGGTACGGACGTGCGGGCGAAGCATCCGCTCTCTCATGGATGCTGTTCATCGTCATCCTCGCCGTCACCGTCATCCAGATCCGCGGACAGCGCCGGTGGGTGGACTATGGCTGAGACGACCCTCACCCGGCGGCGCCCGCGCACCGGCCCCCGCACGCGCTGGAGCGCACGCTCGATCATCCTCCACGTGGTGATCGCCCTCGGGGCGCTGGCGATGTTCTTCCCCTTCTACTGGACGCTCATCACCTCGCTCTCCCCGGGCACGGGCCTGAGCGGCACGCCGTCGTTCTTCCCCGCGAACCCCAGCCTCGACGCCTACCTGCGGCTCTTCACCGACGTGCCGTTCGCCCGCGTCGTCGGCAACAGCCTGCTGCTCGCGGTCATCACCACGCTCGCGCAACTGTTCACCAGCGCCACCGCGGCCTACGTCTTCAGCCGGCTGCCGTTCCCCGGGCGCGGGGTGGTGTTCGGCATCTACCTGGCGACCATGATGATCCCGCTGCAGGTGCTCGTCGTGCCACTCTTCGCGCAGCTGCGCACCTGGGGGCTCGTCGACACCTACTTCGGTGCCGTCCTCCCGACCCTCGCCGCCGCGTTCGGGGTCTTCCTCCTCCGCCAGGCGATGAACCAGGTGCCGATCCAGCTCGACGAAGCCGCCTCGCTCGACGGCGCGGGACACTTCCGCATCTTCTGGGGCGTCATCCTTCCCAACATCCGTCCGGCCCTCGCGACCCTCGCGGTCTTCGCGTTCATGGGCAGCTGGAACAGCTTCCTCTGGCCGCTCGTGGTGCTGCGCTCACCCGAGGTGCAGACGCTCCCCGTCGCGCTCGCCGGCCTGCAGGGCCAGTACACGACGCAGTGGGACATCGTCATGGCCGGCTCGGTCGTCAGCATCCTGCCGATGCTCGCGCTCTACCTCTTCGCCCAGAAATACATCATCCAGGGGGTCGCGAACACGGGGCTGAAGTAGCCCCGACCCGCTTCACTCCCCGTTCTTCACCCCCCCCCGATTTTCACCACAGGGACCCGTCCCACCGCATCAAAGGAGATACCCACCATGAGAGTCACCGCAAAAGCCGGTGTCGGCATCGTCGCCGCAGGACTCGTGCTCACCGGCTGCGCCGCCGGCAGCACGGGCGGCAGCGAGGGCGGCAGCGAGAACGTCACCATCAGCTACACCAACTTCATTTCGAACGGCGGCAACGAAGAGAACCTTCAGACCATCGTCGACGCCTTCGAGGAAGAGAACCCCGGCATCACCGTCGAGGTCACCACCCTGCCCTACGCCGACTACGCCACGGCGTTGCAGACGGATGTCGCTGCCGGCACCGTCTCAGACGTGTTCGACATCGAGTACGGCGGATTCGCCGAGTACCAGGCCAACGGCGTGCTGGCCGAGCTCGACGTCGAAGACCCGTCGGTCTACCGCCAGAGCGTGCTCGAGGCCTACCAGGCCGATGGCGCGCAGTACGCGCTGCCGAGCTCGTTCTCCACCGTCGTGCTCTTCTACAACAAGGACCTCTTCGACGCCGCAGGCCTGGACTACCCCTCGGCCGACTGGACCTGGTCGGAAGAGCTCGCCGCCGCCGAAGCCTTGACCGATCAGGATGCCGGAGTGTGGGGCGACCACCAGCCTGTGAGCTTCTTCGAGTTCTACAAGGTGCTCGCCCAGAACGGCGGGCAGTTCCTCAACGACGACGGCACCGCGGTCGCCTTCAACACCCCCGAGGGGATCGAAGCCGCCGAGTGGCTCGTCGAGAAGAGCGGCACCGTCATGCCGACGATCGAACAGGGCCAGGGAACGCCCGACTTCGACACCGAGCTGTTCACCAGCGGCAACCTCGCGATGCTGCACACCGGCATCTGGATGTTCGGCGCCTTCGCCGACGTGCCCTTCGGGTGGGACATCGCGGTCGAACCCGGCAACACCCAGCAGGCGAGCGCCCTGTTCTCCAACGGCGTCGCGGTCTCGGCCGACTCCGAGAACCAGGAGGCCGCGCAGGCGTTCGCCGAGTTCCTCACCTCGAGCGACGTGATGGTGCAGATCCGCCTCGACGCCGGATGGGAGCTTCCCGCCATCTCGGATGAGGCCGAGCTCGAAAGCTACCTCACCCGCGGTGACCCCGAGAACCGGCAGGCCGTGTTCGACTCGCTCGACGAGGTCGCACTGCAGCCGGTGGTCGGCGAAGGCCAGCAGGAGATGCAGGACATCATGACCGAAGAGCTCGTCGAAGCCCAGGCCGGGCGGAAGAGCGTCGAAGACGCGCTCGCCTCGGCTGAGGAGCGCATCAACGCGGTCATCGGCGGCTGACATCGGGATGACCCGGCGGCGGGGTCTTCACTCCCCGCCGCCGGGTCACCCGCTGCGCCTGGGCGTTCTCGCCTGCCCTTCCTCGCTTCGACCCTCCAGGACACACCATGACCGTTCCTCCTTCCGGAGCCTTCTCCCACACCGCGCAGATCGACCGGCAGGCCCTCGTCGCCGGCAGCATCGACCTGATCGAGCGCCTCCAAGACCCGACCGGCGCCTACCCTGCGAGCCCGACGTTCTCGGCGTACGCCGGCTACAGCTGGTTCCGCGACGGGGCGTTCATCGCCGACGCGATGTCGAGCGCCGGCCGGGTGGCGTCGGCCGAGCGGTTCTTCGACTGGTGCGCGGGCGTCATCGTCTCGCGGTCGGCACAGATCGGGCGGATCGTCGCGGCGGCCCAGGCGGGGCGCCCGCTCGCCGACAGCGAAATGCTCCCCACCCGCTTCACCTTCGACGGGCGCGACGGCGAGGACGACTGGTGGGACTTCCAGCTCGACGGCTACGGCACCTGGATCTGGGCCGTCGGCGCGCACGTCGCCCGTCACGACGCCGACCCCGGCCGCTGGGCCGAGGCGATCGGCCTCACCCTCGACTACCTCGCCGCCTCGTGGCAGCGCCCCTGCTTCGACTGGTGGGAAGAGCACTCCGAGCACGTGCACATCTCGACTCTCGGATGCCTCGTGGCCGGCGCCCGCGCGGCCGCGGCGCTGCCGGCGCTCGGCGCCGAGCACCGCCGGGTTGCCGAGACCCTCGCCGACGAGATCGATGCGGCGATCACCGAGCGGGGCGTCAGCGCCGCGCGCGATGGACGGGCCCCGCACCTCGTGAAATGGGTGGGGTCGACCGCGGTCGACGCCAGCCTCGCCGCCCTTGTCGGGGTGATGGACGTCGTGCCCGCGGCATCCGCTCTGGGGCTCGCGACCATCTCGGCGATCGACGCCGACCTCGCCGTCGGCGGCGGCGTGCACCGCTTCGTCGACGACACCTACTTCGGCGGTGGGCAATGGCCGCTGCTGTCGTGCTTCCTCGGGCTCGCGCAGCTGCGCGCGGGGGACCGTGAGCGCGCGGCGCAGCTGCTCGACTGGGCCGGAGCGACCGTCGACGCCGACGGTGCGATGCCCGAGCAGGTCGAAGACCATCTGCTCGCCCCCGACCGGCTCGACGAGTGGGTGACGCGCTGGGGGCCCTCGGCGCGTCCGCTGCTGTGGAGCCACGCCATGTACATCCGTCTTGCGGTCGACCTCGGCCGCCCGAGCGCCTCTGAGGAGCACTACGCATGATCACGCACCGACCGGCCGGATCGGGTCACCCCTACCTCGTGACGACCGATCAGCGCTGGCCCGTCCACCCCGTCGCCGGCGAGCCGCTGCGACTGGGCGTGCGGGCGTCGGCCGACGTGGGCGAGGTGGTCGCCGAGATCACGGTCACGGCTCCGGGCGGGGCGGTGACGACGCGGAGCGAGCCGCTCACGCGCATCGAGCCGACCCGCACCGAGGGCGCGGCCGAACCCGACGGGCACCTCGCCGCGGCGCAGGAGCGCCTGGCGGGAAGCGGCGGCGGGTGGGTGCTCGAGACGACCGCGCCGGAAGCGGGGACCACACTGGCGTACCTCTTTATCGGGACGACCGACGCGGGACGGATGCAGCGCACCCGCGCGTTCTCGACGGGCGTCGCCGCCTGGCAGCCCGCGCCAGACGACGTCGTCACCGCGGTGGGGACGCGCCGCGTCATCCCGGGCAGTGTCTCGGTGCTCACCGACGGACAGGTGACCACGCGCGTGAGGTTCGCGCTGCCGCTCGCGGAGGGTGAGCACGTCACCGGGTTCGGGGAGCGCTTCGACACCCTCGACCAGCGCGGCAGCGTGCTCGACTGCGTCGTGTTCGAGCAGTACAAGAGCCAGGGCGCGGCGCGGAAGACGTACCTGCCGATGCCCTTCGCGCACGTCGTGGGCGGTGACGGCTGGGGCTTCCACGTGCGGACGACCCGGCGCACCTGGTTCGACATCGGTCACTCGGTGGCCGACCAGATCGTGGTGGAAGCCGAGGTCGGGCCGGAGGCGCCGGGCGTCGAGGTGGTCTTCTACGACGGGTCGCCGCGCGAGGTACTCGACGCCTTCGTCGGCGAGACCGGGCGCCCCGAGGAACTGCCCGACTGGGTGTTCCGCCTGTGGGCGAGCGGCAACGAGTGGAACACTCAGGCTGAAGTGCTGCGCCAGATGGACCTGCACCGCGAGCACGACGTGCCGGTCGGCTCGGTCGTCATCGAGGCGTGGAGCGATGAGAGCACGTTCACGGCCTTCCGTGATGCGCAGTACGCGGTGACGGAGGATGGCGCACCGCACCGGCTCGCCGACTTCACCTTCCCCGCCGACGGGGCGTGGCCCGACCCGAAGGGGATGGTGGATGACCTGCACGAGCGCGACATCCGGGTGCTCCTCTGGCAGATTCCGCTGCTGAAGGCGCGTCCGCACCCGACCGGGCAGGCGAAGGCCGACCGCGAGGCGGCGGTGCGTGAGAACGTGCTGATCCGCGAGCCGGATGCGCGCGGGGGCCTCCGGCCCTATCGCAACCGCGGCTGGTGGTTTCCGCTCTCGACCATGCCCGACCTCACCGACGAGCGGGCGGCGCGGTGGTGGACCGAGAAGCGGCGTTACCTCGTCGAGGAGGTCGGCATCGACGGTTTCAAGACCGACGGCGGCGAGCATGCGTGGGGGAGTGAGCTGGTCTACCTCGACGGCCGGCGCGGCGACGAGGCGAACAACACCTTCGCCGTCGCTTACGCCAAGGCGTACGGCGACCTGCTCCGCTCGGCCGGGAAGGCGCCGGTGACGTTCAGCCGCGCCGGGTTCACCGGGACGGGCGCGCACGGTGCGGTGTGGGCGGGCGACGAAAACTCCACGTGGGAGGCGTTCCGCTGGTCGATGTTCGCGGGGCTGTCGGCCGCCGCCAGCGGCATCCTCTATTGGGGCTGGGACATCGCGGGGTTCTCGGGGCCGCTGCCGACGGCGGAGCTGTACCTCCGGGCGACGGCCGCGTCGACGTTCGTGCCGATCATGCAGTACCACTCCGAGTTCAACCACCACCGCACGCCGCTCCGCGACCGCACCCCGTGGAACGTCGCCGCCGAGACCGGCGACGAGCGGGTGCTGGCGGTCTTCCGCGGGTTCGCGCAGCTGCGCGAACGGCTGGTGCCCTACCTCGCCGCGTCAGCGCGCGAGACGGTGCGCACCTCCGTGCCGCTGATGCGCCCGGTGTACTTCGATCACCCGTCGTTCGAGGGCGCGTGGTCGCATCCGTTCCAGTGGTTCCTGGGGGCGGACCTGTTCGTGTCGCCCGTGGTGGCGGAGGGCGAGGCCGAGCACGAGGTGGCGCTGCCGCCGGGGGAGTGGGTCGACGCCTTCCGCGGGGAGCGGGTATCGGGCGGGGTCGTGCTGCGGCGGACGGTCGAGATCGACGAGGTGCCGGTGTACGTGCGCGCGGAGGCGTGGGAGGCGATGGCTCCGGTCTTCGGGCGTTGACAGAGCGAACGGCCCGGGCCCCACGTCTGCACGTGGAGCCCGGGCCGTTGCGCGTCGACGGGGTGCGCGTCAGACGAAGACGAGCGAGTTCGAGACCGAGATGAGGGTCACGACCGCTGCGTTCACGAAGCCGCCGATGTACGGGTTGTTCGTCGCTCGGTAGATCTTCCGGCTGATCACCGCCGCCACCGCGAGGATCAGGATGACGGGGAACAGCCAGATGCTGAAGATGCCCCCGAAGCCGGGGATCGTCTCGCCGGTGATGAAGAACGTCGTGTACTGCAGGACGACGAGGATGATCGGCCCCAGGGCGTTGAACACCGCCAGCACGAGGGTGTTCAGCCACTCCTTGCCCGCCAGCGTGAAGCGGTTGAAGCCGTTGATCGCGACGGAGTTGGCGAAGAAGTACACCAGGAACAGCGGCAGCACGAGCAGCGCGAACCAGATCTTCTCGGGCGTGAACACCTTCACCGCGACCACCCACAGGCGGAAGTCGGTGGTGAAGAAGTAGTCCAAGACGAAGACGATGAGGAACGCGGCCACGACCGTGACGAGCGCCAGGCCGATGCCCTGGAAGAACCGGCCCCATCCGGGGAGCACGCCCGATGCGCGCAGGTCTTGGCCGCTCTCGCGCCCGAACACCAGGTACGACACCACCATGATGACGATGGCCGCGAGGCCGTTGATCGCCGCCCAGATCCCGATGAACCACGGCACACCGGGGGCGATGAGGTTGGTGACGCCGAACGCGATGCCGCCCGCCCAGGGCGCCTGACTCAGCAGCACGTAGCTGATCGCCGAGACACCGACCGAGAGAGCGAGTCCGCCCCAGAACCACGCGAGGCCCTTGCGGGTCGGCGCGGCAGCGGGCACGGGCTCGGTCACGCGGAGCCGCGCGAACGCGGGCACGGCGAGCATGGCGCGCGTGAAGGCGACGAGGAAGACACCGAAGCCGATCAGCCCGATCGTGGTGAAGATCTCCTTGATCTGCCAGATCTGGTTGCTCGCCGGGATCGGGTTCGGAGCCCCCAGCGACTCCTCGAAGAAGTCGACCAGGTGGCCGACCGCGGCGCTCGAGATCGTCGACCACGGGTGCGTCTGCGGCAGCGAGTAGATGACGCGCATCGCCTCGTCGCCGTCGACGTTCTCGGTGTACACCTCGAAGCCCTCGCGCTGCTCGGCGTCGGCCGGGTCGGCGCCGAACGACAGGAACGACTGGGCGTTCGGGGTGGAGAGGAACTCCCGCGGCGGGGTCAGCGCGTTGCCCTCGGCGTCGTAGCTGCGGAAGAAGAACTCGTCGTACTGCGCCTGCACGATGCCGGTGTCGCGGGAGCCGTAGACGTTCGTGTACGCGCCCTCCTCATCGGTGTAGACCGCGTCGTTGTCGACCAGCAGCACCGAGGCGATGAGCGGGGTGTCGGCCTCGTTGTCGAGGGCGACGGAGAAGTTCGCGGCACGGGCGCCGTTGGAGTGCCCCGAGACACCGATGCGCTCGGTGTCGACGTAGGGCAGGTCGGCGAGGAGCTTCACCGTGTCGTACATGCCGGTGCCGCCGACCGCTTCTTCACCCGCCGGCAGCGGGTCGGAGTCGCCGTGGCCGTACATGTCGATCGAGACGACGACGTACCCGCGACGTGCGAGCTCGACGTAGTTCGCCGTCTGCATCTCGCGGTTGTTCCACCAGCCGTGGCTGACGACGATCGCGGGGCGCGGGTCGTCGGCCGACGCCGCCACCGGTTTGAACAGCAGCGCGTTCATCTCGCGGCCCGAGGCCGCCTCCCACTGCATGTCTTTGACCTCGACGCTGCCGCCGGCGGTCTGCACCAGCGACGCCCCCACAGCAGAGACGAGCATGAGAACGAGCGAGAACACCAGCCAGAAGCTGTTGCGCCGCAGAAGTCGTTGCCTCATTGAATCCTGAACTCCCTTGTCGGATCCCTGGAACCGTTTCCAGAGCCGTCGAGAACCCTATCCACCCGTCGAAAGCCAGAAAGTCCATTCCGCGTCAATTGCACGTATGTGCACAAGTGTGCGGAGAACGCACCACGCGACGCGCGGAAGAGGGTGCGCATCCGTGCACGGAACGCGGCGTGGCGCGGGCGGATGCGCAACGGCGCCGGTGATGATCGACAGAACAGGTGCCGTGACCCGCTGTGGGACGGGTCACGGCACCTGCGATTCGAGGGGTCGGTGATCGACGTCGCATTCTGGGGTGCGACGGGTGCCGGCCACCGGACCGAGCGAGGTTTTCGACCGCAGGTGTTCGGGTGACCTGCGGTTCGGAGTGAGAGTCGGCGTTTGCGTCCGAACTCTCGCTGCTGACGCTACTTTATGTGCGCCTGAATGGATCAGTTCCGGGTCAAATGAGGGTGATTGTGGGGTGAAACTCCGGGTTAACCCCGGAGGGTGCGCGCCTTGACCCACAGGCCGATGTCGTGAACGGCGCGGGCAGCGCGGTCGGGGCTCTCCGCGGCATCCAGATCATCGAACGTGTCGTGGAACCCCTCGGGCAACGCGGTCTGCGGTGTCGCGACGGGGCGGAACTCCATCGTCCAGTCGCCGAACTGGCGCTCGTCGATCGGCTCGTCGAGCACGATGCGGATGTCGCCGTGACGCGGATCGGCCGTGATCGTCGCCACCAGGCTCTGCACGGAGTCGCGCGGGCCCTCGAGCACCTGCACGAACTGGCCGTCGCGGTACAGCAGCACGCCGGTCACGCCCGACTGGGCGTTGTTCTCACGGCTCTCGGTGAGGATGTCGCGGAGCGTGTCGTCGCCGACATCCGCCCGGGCCTTGCTGACGTAGACGACCGACACGAGCTCGTCGCCGGTGGTGAGGCTCATGCCATCGCCTCCTCGTCGTGATGGGTGAGGAGCACGGCCATCGCCGCGCGACGGTCGGGTGCCTCACCGACCTGGCGGGAGCGGCCGTTGAAGACGCGATAGGTGCCATCGGCCTCGCGGTCGAGGTAGCCGAGGAAGACGCCGTCGCGGTTGGCGACGTAGAAGCCGTCTTCGACGCGCGACCACAGGACGCCGTAGGAAGAGGGTGTGGAACGACCTTCATCGGTCGTGGGATCGGGGGCCAGAGATGAAGCCATTGCTTCATTCTGCGTGGGGCGTCGGACACGGGGGAGGAGGTTGCGCGGGCGCGCAGAATATGTCAGCGATGCGCCGGCCCCGTGGGGCGCAGCGGTCCGGCCGCGGGCGGCGCGGCGGGACGTTCGACCCGCCTCCGGCGTGCGAGCGCGACGACCGTGGGCGTATGACCGATACGCAGACTGTTCCCCGCGCGCGAACGACGTGGCGACGCGTCGCGCGGCCGTTCCTCGCGGTGACGGTGACGACCGTCATCCTGCTCCTCGGCACCGGCGGTGCCGCCGTCGTCGCGCCCTCGAGCGACGGGGAGGGGCCCCAGTTCTACTCCGGCGTCGCCGTGGATGTCTCGGGCACCGTCGACGGTGACGTCTACGCCGCCGGCCAGAGCGTCACCGTCAGCGGCGACGTCACCGGTGACATCATCGCTGCCGCGCAGACCATCACGATCAACGGCACGGTCGACGGCAACGTCCGGCTCGCCGGGCAGGCGGTCACGATCAGCGGCGAGGTGGCGCGAAGCGCCACGGTGTTCGCCCAATCGCTGCGCGTCGACGAGGGCGCGCTGATCGACGCCGACGTCGTCGGAGCCACGGGGGCAACGATCGTCTCCGGCGACATCGGTCGAGACGTGTACCTCAGCACCGAGCGGCTGCGGGTCGACGGATCGATCGGCGGCGATCTCACCTACGTCAGCGGGGACGAGGCGCAGATCGCCGACGGCGCGGTCGCGGGATCGGTCGAGCGGATCGAACCGCCCGAGACGCCCCGCATGGAGGTCTCGCCCTGGGCGGTGTTCGTCGGCTGGCTGCTCGGCGCCCTCTTCGCGCTGGTGTCGCTGAGCCTCATCACCCTTGCGGCCGGGCTGCTCATTCCGCGGTGGCTCGACCGTGTGACCGATCACCTCATCCCCTCACCGTGGAAGGCGCTGCTGGTCGGATTCATCGGCGCCATCGCCGTACCGCCGGCACTGCTCGTGCTCGCCGTGACGGTGGTGGGCTTCCCCCTCGCGCTCGCCGGGCTGCTGGTGTGGACGCTGATGGTGCTGGCGACCTTCATCTACAGCGCGCACTACCTCGGGCGCCTGATCTTCCGTGACCGGGTGCCGCCGGTCGTGTCGGCGCTCGCCGGCGGGGTGCTCCTGATCATCGGCCTGCACATCCCGTGGCTGAACATCCTGGTGTGGCTGGCCATGGTGCTGTTCGGGCTCGGGGCCCAGCTGCTCGAGGTGCACCGGCAGCGACCGTGGCACGTGGAGCGGCGGGCACGGGATGCCGCGGAAGCGCCGGATGACGTCGGGGTGGCGGTGCCGGGCGCGACGACGGCGCCACCTGCCGCCGCGCCGGCCATGCCGTCGACGTCGACGCCCCCGCGCCCACCGGATCCGACGGCCGGGCCGTGATCGAGCCAGACGCGACCCCCGCCGACGGGCAGGACGCCGCCGACGCCGATCGCGGGTTCCTTGCGGCGCTCGTTCCCGGCGAGGTGCGGGGCGCCGCGGGCGCCGTGGTGTGGGATGCCGACGCGTACGCGTTTCTCGATGGCGAAGCGCCGGCCACGGTGCATCCGAGTCTCTGGCGGCAATCGCAGCTCGTCGCCCGTCAGGGGCTCTTCGAGGTCGTCGACGGGATCTTCCAGGTGCGCGGGCTCGACCTGTCGAACATCACCTTCGTCGAGGGCGAGCGCGGGGTGATCGTCATCGACCCGCTCATCTCGACCGAGACCGCCGCGGCCGCTCTCGGGCTGTACCGCTCGGTGCGCGGCGACCGGCCGGTCGTCGCGGTGATCTACACGCACAGTCACGTCGACCACTTCGGCGGGGTGAAGGGCGTCACCACGCAGGCAGACGTCGATGCGGGCGAGGTGCCGGTGCTCGCACCCGACGGGTTCCTCGAGCACGCGATCTCGGAGAACCTCTCCGCCGGCACGGCGATGACGCGCCGCGCGGCGTACATGTACGGTGCGGTGCTCGAGAAGGGACCGCGGGGGAGCGTGGGCGCGGGGCTCGGGCAGACGACCTCGACCGGTACGGTGACGCTCATCCCGCCCACCGACCTTCTCTCGCGGACCGGAGAGGAACGCACGATCGACGGGGTGCGGATGGTGTTCCAGCTCGCGCCGGGTTCGGAAGCGCCCGCCGAGATGCACATCTTCTTCCCCGACGCCCGGGCGCTCTGCATCGCCGAGAACGCCACGCACACCCTGCACAACGTGCTGACCATCCGCGGGGCGCTCGTGCGCGACGCGCGCGCGTGGGCCGGGTACCTCACCGAGGCGATCGCGCTCTTCGGCGACGACCTCGAGGTGGTGTTCGCCTCGCACCACTGGCCGACGTGGGGGCGCGAGCGCGCGCTGCAGTATCTCGGCGAGCAGCGCGACCTGTACGCCTACCTGCACGACCAGACCCTCCGCCTGCTGAACCGCGGGCTCACAGGGATCGAGATCGCCGAGCAGTTCCGCCTCCCGCCGGTGCTCGAGCGCGCCTGGCATGCGCGCGGGTACTACGGCTCGGTGAGCCACAACGTCAAAGCGATCTACCAGCGCTACATGGGCTGGTACGACGGCAATCCGGCGCGGCTCTGGCGGCATCCGCCCGGGGCCGAGGCCGGGCGCTACGTCGACGCGATGGGCGGGGTCGACGCGGTCGTGGACCGGGCGCGCAGCGCCGCCGCGGAGGGCGACCTGAGGTGGGCCGCGCAGCTGCTCGATCATGCCGTGTTCGCCGACCCGGGTCATCCCGATGCCCGTGCCCTTCTCGCCGAGGTTCTCGAGCAGCTCGGATTCGGCAGCGAGAACGGCACGTGGCGCAACGCCTACCTCATGGGTGCGGACGAGCTGCGGGTGGGGAGCCGGGGGACACCGGTGTCGCTCTCGGCCGATGTGCTTACGGCGCTCGCGCCGCGGCAGTTCCTCGACGCGCTCGCCGTGCAGGTCGACGGGCCCTCTGCGTGGGAGATGGATCTTGCGATCGGGTGGGTCTTCCCCGACCACGGCGAGGTGTACCGCGCAACGCTCTGCAACGGCGTCTTCACCGCGGTGCGCGACGGCCGGGGGGAGTGCGCGGTGACGGTCTCGGTGCCGCGCGCGGCGCTCGCGCCGTTGGCGGCGGGGGATGTCGCGGGTGCGCGACGGGCAGGGCTGGGCGTCACCGGTGATGTGGCGCTGCTCGTGCAGCTGCTCGGGGTGCTCGAGCGCGGGGACCCGGATTTCAGCATCGTGGTGCCCTAGCGGTTCGAGGAGGATGACATGGAGCCGTCGAACAGGCGATCCGCCGCGGGTGTGGCCGCCGCGGTCGCGTTGACTTTCGCACTGACCGGGTGTGTCACGGTATCGACCGGCGGTGACGGGGGAAGCTACGGCGGTGCCTCGTCCAGCGAAGAGGTCGCGCCCATGAGCGCCGATGCGCGGTTCGCGATGATGATGATCCCCCACCACGAGCAGGCGGTGGAGATGAGCGACATGCTCCTGGCGAAGGACGACATCGACGAGCGCGTCACGTCGCTGGCCCAGCGCATCAAGGCGGCGCAGGGCCCTGAGATCGAGCAGATGGAGGAGTGGCTCGACGCCGAGGGCATCGGCATGGGCGGCATGGATGACATGGGCAGGGACGGCATGGGGCGCTCGGGGATGATGTCCGAGGGTGACATGCAGGCTCTCGAAGCAGCGGAGGGCGAGGACGCCGCGCGTCTCTTCCTCGAGCAGATGATCGTGCACCACGAGGGTGCCATCGAGATGTCGGAAGACCTGCTCGAGGACGGCGAAGATGCCGAGATGCGGGCGCTCGCCGAGTCGATCGTCGAGAGCCAGACCGCCGAGATCGCCGAGATGCAGGCGCTGCTGCAGGAGATCTGAGGCCTGCGCGGTGGCGCTCTCGCGCAGCGCGAGAACGACGGAGGGGATGGCCGGGAGGCGGTCGCGGGTGCCCCGGCGGGGCGTCAGGCGAGGTCGGTCGTGACCGTCGCACCCGTCTCGGCCTGGTCGCCGGCCGTCTCGAGCAGGGTGAGCGCGACCAGGCCGAGGCGCGCGTCGAACACGTCCTGAGGATTGGTGAGATCCAGCCCGAGCCGCTCCTCGACGCGGGCGAGACGCGAGGCCACGCTGCTGTGGTGCATGTGGAGGGCCGAGCCCGCGAGGCGGAGCGACCCGTGAGCGAGGTACATCTCGAGCACGGCCAGGTCGATCCGCCCGTTCTCGGTGGTGGAGAAATCCTGCAGCGCGCAGACGCGCGGGTCGCGCTGCCAGGCTGCCGCATCCACCGTCGAAAGGGCCGAGAGCGCTCCGAGCTGCTCGGCGTCGATCACCGCGGCATCCAGCCGATTCGGCGAGCTGAAGCGCAGGGCGAGGCGGGCCTGTGCCCAGCTGCGGTGCGCGTCGAATGCGCCGACTGCTCCGCCGACTCCCACGCGCACAGGCGCGGGCGCGGCCGACAGCGCCGAACGCAGTGAGGTGATGAAGTCCTCCCTGGCGGTCTGCGGGTCGGTCGCGGCAAGCGGCACGATCGCCGCGGACATGCCCCCGAGCATCGCGCCCCGAGCGCTATGGCTGCGCCGCAGCATCCCCAGGATTCCCGAGCCCACCTCGCCGGCGTTCTCGAAGGAACCGGCCGCCGCGATCGCCACGACGCACGCGTGGGCGGAGGAGGACAAGCCCAGCCGCCGCAGGGCGAGGCTGCGCTCTTCGAGGGGCTCGCGGTGCGAGAGCGCGGTCTCGACCAGGGCGGAATCGACGGTGTCGTTCCGCTCGCCCCGGTCGGAGCCGACGGCGCGAACCGCCAGCGCGAAGCGCTCGAGGATGAGGTCGTCCATCGCCGCGGGCTCCGCCTCGCGCTCGAGCCACACCGTCGTCGAACCCGCACGCTGCTCACGACGGGGGCGTCCGTCGGATGACGTCGACAGTCGGCGGCCGTCAGGCGCGAAGCGGTGCTCGACCCCGTCTTCGGTGCACAGGCCCGCCGCCGTCTCGGCCAGGGCCGCCGTACCGCGCACGATCATCTCGGGTGTCGCGCTGCGGAGAGTGAGCGCGTCGAAGTAGGCGATGACCCGCAGCGCCGCCTCGGCGTCGGAATCCATCGCGGACAACTTCATCAAGAGGGCCTTCATCGTCCGCCTCCGTGTCCATTGTCCTCCCGCCGCAGGCTCACGGTCGTGGTCCGGTCACGACCGCGAGCCTCCACTCAGTGCGCGGCGGAGCACGGCCACCTCTTCGTCCAGCTCCCGACGCGACACCTCCGCGTGCGCGAGAGCGGATGACCCGTGGAACGTGCCGGGGAAGAGGTGAAGCTCCAGCGGGACGTCGCCGGCGAGCAGTTTGCCGGCGAATGCCAGGCCCTCATCGCGGAGCGGGTCGAATTCCATCAGCGCCAGGTAGGTGGGCGGGAGGCCTCGCAGGTTCTCCGCTCGCGCCGGCGCGGCGTCTGCAGGAACGGCGTCCGACCCCGGGGTGATGTCGCCGAGATAGAGGCGCCAGCTGATCTCTGCGTCGCGCGCGGTGAACCCCGGCGTGTCGACGAACTTCGCCATGCTGGCGCTGGAACGGCGGTCATCCAATTCGGGCGAGTTCAGGAACAGCATGCGCGGGGCGATTCCGCCGCGGTCGCGGGTTCTCAGCGCGACCGCGATCGCCAGAGCGCCGCCCGCGCTCGTCCCGTGGATCGCCAGGCGCGAAGGGTCGACGTTCACCCCACCTGCGGGGGTCGACAACCATTGCCAGGCGGCGTCGCAATCCTCGACCGCAGCCGGATAGGGATGTTCGGGAGCAAGGCGGTACTCGACCGCGACCACCACCGCCCCCACCTCGCGGCAGAGGTCGATCGCCTGCCCGCGGACGGAGGCGGTGGACCCGCCGACGAACGCCCCGCTGTGGATGAGCAGGATGCCGGGCAGCGCTTCGCTCGCTTCCGCCGGCGCGAACACCGACGCCGAGATCGTGCCGCCCGGGCCGGGGAGCTCGACGGCGGATTCCGTCACATCTGTGGGCAGCGCCGGGGATGACTGGACGGAGATGCGATGCCACGTCTCGCGGAAGGCGTCGATGTCGTTGAGGGTCGCGTCGGCGAGCAGGACCGCACCGGCCCCGATCTCCTCATCCATGGCGTAGCGACTCCAGGCCGGCGTCGGCGCGGGCCCGGTGGATTCGTGCGGCGGGGCGACGTCATCGTCGGAGGTCATATGGTCAAGCATGCCGCGTCGTCGGTCGCAGGAGCCGTGCAGGGCGTCGGGAGAATTGCGAGAGATGCCCGACGGGCGGCGGATGCGGCCGGCGCACGCTGGTTGTCATGCTGGCACCACTGCCCGGCGACACCCGCGCCGGACGATCCCTTTCACCGATGGAGGTGCGCGATGATGCGCAGCAGAAACGCCGACGGCCGTGTGGCCCGGCGCACCCTCGTTCCGGCGCTCCTGATCGGCGCGATGTTCTTCGCCGCGGGATGCTCCGTCGATGCCGCCCCCGGCGCCGGCGACGGTAACGGCGCCGCCGACAGCGGCGTGGGCGAGGGCGTCTCGGAGCGGCCGTCCGAGCCGTTCGTCCCCAGCGACGAGACCGGTGAGGCGCCGCCGCTCGACGGAGGGCTCGCCGCGGCGATGAACGTGGTGAACGTCGAGGTGTTCGCCGCCACATCGCGCGCCATGGGAGAGGCAGCCGACGAGGCAAGGCTGGACTTCACCGAGACCGTGGCCGACAACGACCCCGCCCGCAACGTCGATCAGCTCCGCTCCCTGCAGAACCAGGGCGTCGGTGCGATGTTCGTGTGGGATGTCGATGTCGCGGCGCAGCGACCGGTCGTGCGGGACATCATGGACACCGGTGCAGCCGTGTTCACCCTCTCGAGCGGCCCGTCCACCATGCCGATGGTCGCCAACCAGGAGCAGATCGGTGAGCAGATCGCGGCCGCGGTCACCGAGTACGTCGACACCGACCTCGGCGGCGAGGCCAACGTCGTGATCTTCAACCTCGACTCGCTCCCGAACATCAAGCCGCGCTTCGACGCGATCCGCGATGTGCTCGCCGAACAGGACGGCGTCGAGGTCGTCGCCGATGTGCTGTGGGACACCGGCGACCCCGACTCCGGCTTCACATCGATGAGCACCGTGCTCCAGGCCAACCCCGACATCGACGTGGTGATCGGTCCCGACCCGGTCGTGCTCAGTGCGATGTCGGCCGTCGAGGCGGGAGGCTTCGACGTCAACGCCATGGCGTTCTTCGGCTCGGACGGGGAGCCGCAGGCGCTGGAGATGATCGCGGCCGGGGGCCCGTACAAGGCCACCTACGCGTTCAACTTCTCGGTCGTCGGGTACGCCGCCGGTGTGTGGGGCGCCGACTGGCTCGAGGGGAAGACGATCCCGTCGCTGACGATCATCAACGCCGTGCAGCTCGACAGCCCCGAGGCGATCGAGCAGTACAACGCCGATGTCGCCGACCCCGCGGCGGCCTTCGACGAGCGACTCGACACGTACCTGCAGCCCCTCGGCGGTATCAGCTACGAGACCCGGCAGAACTACTGGAACGAGACGAACCCGCAATGACCTCCGCGCTCTCCGCCGCGAAGAGCCCCCGGGTCCGGTGGCGCCGCACGACTCACGTCGGCGGCGCCACCGGGCGCGCCGGTCTCATCGTGCTCGCCGCCGCACTCGTGGTGCTCTTCGCCACCGTGAATCCGACATTCATCAGCGCGGCCAACATCACCACCATCCTGGTCAACATCTCGGGCACCCTCATCGCCGCCATCGCGATGGCGAGGCTCATCATCGCCGGGCAGATCGACCTGTCGATCGGGGGGATGATGGCCCTCGTCGCCGTCGGTGGCGCGTGGGTCATGCGCGAGACGGAGAGCTTCTGGCTCGGCGTCGTCGCGACGATCGCCATCGGGCTGCTCCTCGGACTCGCGAACGGGTTGCTCGTCCGCATCCTGAAGATCTCGCCCATCATCGTCACCCTCGCCCTGCTCGGTGTCTATACCGGGCTGGCATTCGTCATCACGCAGTCACGGCCGATCTTCGAGCTTCCTGCAGACATCGCGCTCCTCGGACGATTGCGGGTTCTGGGCGTCCCGATCATCGTGATCGTCGCACTCATCGTCTTCATCCTCGGCGCACTCGCGCTGACCAAGACGGTCGGCGGGGTTCGCAGCTACGCCATCGGCGGCGATGCGCGCGCGGCCGGAGCGCTCGGCGTCGACGTGCCGCGACACCTCGTGCTGCTCTACGTCTACATGGGCGGCTCGATCGGTCTGGTGGCTCTGCTCACCTACGGGCGGCTCGGCAGCGCGAGCCCCAACCTCGGCAGTGGTTTCGAGATCGCGGTGATCACCGCCGTCATCCTGGGTGGCGTCGGCTTCTCGGGCGGCACCGGTCGCCCGCTCGGGGTGTTCTTCGGCGTGGTGACCATCGGCATCCTCAACGCCGGACTGATCTTCGTCGGCATCTCGGACTACTGGCAGACCGTCATCGGCGGGGCCGTCCTGCTTCTCGCCCTCGGCGCGGATCAGTTCAACGAGTACCGACGGCGTCGATCGCGCAAGGCGGCCGAAGACCGGCAGGCGGGAGATCGCGAAGGTCTCGTCGACCCCGCCGAGCTGGTGGCGCACGTGCCCGCCGGTGACGTGGCGTTGTCCGCCACCGGGCTCCGCAAGGCGTACGGCGCGGTGACGGCGGTCTCTGAGGTGGGGTTCGCGCTGCGGGCCGGCCAGGTGACCTGTCTGCTGGGCGACAACGGCGCCGGAAAGAGCACCGTCATCAAGATGATCTCGGGGCTCGTGCGTCCCGACGCCGGCGACATCGAGCTGAAGGACGTGGGATCGATCGTCGACCGTGGCGCCCTCGAACGTCGCGACCTCGGCATGGAGACGGTCTACCAAGACCTCGCTGTCGCGCCGAACCTGGGCGCCGCCTACAATCTCACCCTCGGGCGCGAGCCCGTGAAGTGGGGCTGGGGGAGCCTGGGGATCTTCGACCGGTCGGCGGCGATCGCCGAGGCCCGGACCCGGCTCGGGTCGCTCGGCATCTCGCTGGAGGACTATCTCGCGCCGGTGTCGGCACTCTCGGGAGGGCAGCGGCAGTGCGTCGCGATCGCCCGCACCGATGTCGACGGCGTCAAGGTCGTCATCCTCGACGAACCGACCGCCGCGCTGGGTGTGCGCCAGCGTTCGCTGGTGTTGAAGCTGGCCCGGTCGCTCGCCGATGCGGGGGCGGCCGTGCTGATCATCACGCACGACGTCGAGTCGGTGAAGCTCATAGCCGATCGCGTCGTGGTGCTGAACCTCGGTCGGGTCTCCTTCGACGACGACGCTGACACGGTCGGCACACGGGATCTCATTCACCTCATGGCGGGTCTCCCGCTCGAGGCGCGAGAGATCGACCAGGAGCGCTGAGGAGCGAGATGACCGACCACGAGGTCGTCGACGGTCGCGATCGGATGCTACGGGAACTCGCCGACCGGCTGGATGAGGTGCCCGACTACCGCCCGGGCGATGTCGCAGCAATGCGAGAACTAATGGCGTCGTCGATGACGGAACGCCCGGCGCGGGAGCCGGAGGTGCACCTGATCTCGGGGGATGGAGGAGCCGAGCGCGAGCTCCGCGTGCACCGCCCGCCGACCGGCGCGTCGGCGGGCACGATTCTGCACATCCACGGCGGAGGCTTCTTCATGGGGAGCGCGACGCTGTACGACGCGGTGTGCGCGCAGCTGAGCGAGCGGACGGGCGCCGTCGTCTGCTCCGTCGACTACCGGTTGGCCCCGGAGCATCCCTATCCTGCGGGGCTGGATGACTGCGCCGCGGCGTACCGGGCACTGGTCGAGGACCCTCGCCGGTTCGGGCTCGGCCCGGGGCCGCTCGGAATCTACGGCGAGAGCGCGGGAGCCGCGCTCGCCGCCGGTGTCGTGGCGCGCGTCGGTGAGGAACATCCCCCGGACTTCCTGGCGCTCCTCGAACCAGTGCTCGACGATCACCTCAGCACGGCGTCCGCCCGGAGGTTCACCGCCACACCGATCTGGAACCGAGGGCTTGCGGAGTGGAGCTGGGACATCTACCTCGGCGACATCCGATACTCGCGGCCGGCGGAAGCGGCACCCGCGCACCTTCCCGATGTCTCGTGGTTTCCGCCGACGCTGATCTCCACCCGCGATCTCGACCCCCTGCGGGATGAGGGGATCGCCTTCGCCCGCCGTTTGATCGGCGAGGGGGTGCCCACCGAGCTTCGCCACTATCCGGGCACGTTCCACGGTGTGCTCGGGGTGGCGGGCAGTGTTGTCGCGCGGCGCATCTTCGACGACGCGGTCGGTTTCATCCGCGATCAGCTCGAGTCCCCTTACATGCTCACCTGACCCATCGATACGGCAAGGGGGTATAGTCGATCCTCGAGGGATACCCCCTGGACGTATTGAGGAGAAGTCGATGAGCACCACCACCGAGTACACCGTCACCGGGATGACCTGCGGTCACTGCGAGATGTCGGTCCGCGAAGAGGTCAGCGAGATCGCGGGTCTGACCGTCGTCGACGTGTCGGCCCAGACCGGAAAGCTCGTCGTCTCGGCGGAGACGCCCGTCGACGACGCCGCGGTCATCGCCGCCGTGGAAGAGGCCGGCTACCAGGCGGCTCGCGCCTGACATGAACGCCCCGGTCCGACTCGGCCTCTACGCCGGAGGGCTCGCGCTGGTGTTCGGCGCGTCCTTCGGCGTGGCCTCGCTCGTCGCGCCCGACGCGCCGTCGTCGGCGGCGTCGGGACCGACGGACCCCGCCGGCGCGCACGCCGAGACACCGCATTCGTCACCACCCTCCCCGTCAGGCGCGGCGGGTGGTCACGATGACGGTGGGTCGGCGCACGAAGAGTCGGGGAGCGCTGACCTCACGGAGAGCGCGGGTGCGGTCACCGGCGTCACCGCGAGCGACCGGGGATACACCCTGTCTGAAGTCGATGCTCCGAGCGAGGTCGGCGAAGCCGGCATCCTGTCGTTCGAGATCACCGGGCCGGGCGGTGACCCCGTCACCGAGTACGACGTCGCCCACGAAAAGGACCTCCATCTCATCGTCGTCCGCACCGACGGCGCCGCGTTCCGGCACGAGCACCCGACGCTGGGCGCGGACGGCCGGTGGACGATCCCCTGGACCTGGGATGCCGCGGGCGGCTACCGCGTCTACGCCGACATCGTGCCGAGCGAGCTCGGCGAAGGCCTCACCCTGACCCGTTCCGTGCTGGTGGAGGGTGCCGTCGAGGCATCCGCTCCGGTCTCGGGAACGACGGCGTCGGCGGGGCCCTTCGAGGTGACGATGACCGGCGATCTCGACGCGGGCGGCGAATCCCCCCTCGGGTTCACGGTGTCTCGCGACGGCCGGCCCGTCGAGCTCGAGCCCTATCTCGGCGCCGACGGCCACCTCGTGGCGCTCCGCGAAGGCGATTTCGCCTACCTGCACGTGCACCCCGAGCACGCCGACGGCCACGAGCCGGGCACCGTGTCGTTCGCCGCCGACGTGCCGAGCGCCGGCGCGTACCTGCTGTACCTCGACGTCAAGATCGACGGAGAGGTGCACACCGCCACCTTCCGAGTGGAGGCATCGTGACCACCGTGCAGCCTGGCCCGACCGACCGCGTCGAGCTCGAGATCGGCGGCATGACGTGCGCGTCGTGCGCCAACCGCATCGAGCGCAAGCTGAACAAGCTCGACGGAGTGACGGCGAGCGTGAACTACGCCACCGAGAAGGCGCACGTCGAGGTGCCCGCGGGCACCGACCCCGCCACGCTCATCGCCGAGGTCGAGAAGACCGGCTACACCGCGGCGCTTCCCGCTCCGCCCGAGCCCGACCCTTCGGCCGCGTCGACCGAGGGACGTGACGACCCCGAGCTCCGGTCGCTGCGACAGAGAGTGATCGGCAGCGTCATCCTCGGGGTTCCCGTCATCCTGCTCTCGATGATCCCCGCGCTGCAGTTCACCTACTGGCAGTGGGCGGCGCTCGCGCTCGCCGCGCCCGTGGTGGTGTGGGCGGCGTGGCCGTTCCATCGTGCGGCGGGGCTGAACCTCCGCCACGGCGCGGCGACGATGGACACCCTCATCTCGGTCGGCGTCTCTGCGGCGTTCCTCTGGTCGCTCTGGGCCCTGTTCTTCGGCACGGCCGGCGAGCCGGGCATGATCCACCCCTTCACCCTCGCCATCGCGCCGAGCGACGGGTCGGCCAACATCTACCTCGAGGTCGCCGCGGGCGTGACGATGTTCGTGCTCGCCGGTCGCTACTTCGAAAAGCGCGCGAAGCGCCGGGCGGGCGACGCGATGCGTGCCCTGCTCGACATGGGGGCGAAGGATGTCGCGGTGCGCCGCTCTGCTGACGGGCGCCCGGCGGGGGAGGTGCGGGTGCCGATCGGCGACCTGCGCGTCGGCGACGAGTTCGTCGTGCGCCCGGGGGAGAAGATCGCCACCGACGGCGTGATCGTCGAGGGGCGGAGCGCCGTGGATGCCTCGATGCTCACCGGCGAGTCGGTGCCCGTCGAGGTGACGCTCGGCGACACGGTCGTCGGTGCGACCGTCAACGCCGGCGGGCGGCTCGTCGTGCGCGCCACCCGCATCGGCGCCGACACGCAGCTGGCCCAGATGGCGCGGCTCGTCGAAGAGGCCCAGTCGGGCAAAGCCGAGGTGCAGCGCCTGGCCGACCGGATCTCGGGCGTCTTCGTGCCCGTCGTCATCGCGATCGCGGTCGGCGTGCTGGGCGCGTGGCTCGGCGCCGGCTTCGGCGCCGAGGCGGCGTTCACCGCGGCCGTCGCCGTGCTGATCATCGCCTGCCCCTGCGCGCTCGGGCTCGCCACCCCCACGGCGCTGCTCGTCGGAACCGGTCGCGGCGCGCAGCTGGGCATCCTGATCAAGGGCCCCGAGGTGCTCGAGCAGACCCGCCGCGTCGACACCATCGTGCTCGACAAGACCGGCACGGTGACGAGCGGACGGATGACGCTGACCGGCGTCGTCGCCACGGCGGGCGTCTCGGAGGACGAGCTGCTGCGCCTCGCGGGGGCTGTCGAGGAGGCGTCGGAGCATCCGATCGCCCGGGCGATCGGAGTCGGAGCGCGCGAGCGCGGCGGTGAGCTTCCCGCGGTCGAGTCGTTCCAGAACCTCGAGGGACGCGGCGTGCAGGGGGTCGTCGAGGGGCGCCTCGTCTTCGTCGGACGAGATGCGCTCCTCGCCGAGTGGGCCGTGGAGCTGCCCGCCGACCTGACTGAGGCCAAGCGCCTGGCGGAGGGCGAGGGTGCGACCGCGGTGATCGTCGGGTGGGACGGTGCCGCCCGCGGCATCCTCACCGTTTCGGATCAGGTGAAGCCGACGAGCGCCGAGGCGGTCGCGGCCTTCCGGAGGCTCGGGCTCACGCCGGTGCTGCTCACGGGCGACAACGACACGGTGGCACGGCGCGTGGCGGCCGAGGTCGGCATCGACGAGGTCATCGCCGAGGTGCTGCCCGCCGAGAAGGTCGAGGTCGTGAAGCGCCTGCAGGGGGAGGGGCGGGTCGTCGCGATGGTCGGTGACGGCGTGAACGACGCCGCCGCGCTCGCGCAGGCCGACCTGGGCCTGGCGATGGGGACGGGAACGGATGTCGCGATCGAGGCCTCCGACCTCACCCTCGTCTCGGGCGATCTGCGGGCGGCGGCGGATGCGATCCGCCTGTCGCGGCGGACCCTCGGGGTGATCAAGGGCAATCTCTTCTGGGCGTTCGCGTACAACGTCGCGGCGATCCCGCTCGCGGCGCTCGGGCTTCTCAACCCGATGCTCGCGGGGGCGGCGATGGCGTTCTCGAGCGTGTTCGTGGTGAGCAACAGCCTTCGGCTGCGGGGATTTCGGTCGGCCTTCCGCGGATCGGCGGAATACGCCGCGGTGTCGCGGAGTTCTCTCTGATACCCCCAGGGGGTACCAGGAAGGAGTCCATCATGGCCGACCACGACCACCACGCGCACCACGCCATCACCCCTCCGACCCGCGAGGGTGCACGCGCTGCGCGCGAGAGTGCACACACTGCGCGCGACGGTGCGCATGTTCCTCGCGAGGGTGCACACGCTGCGCGCGAGGGTGCACACGCTGTGGGCGACGGAGTGCGCCCCGGCGCGGAACGAGTGCACCCTCACGCGGAGGGAGTGCACCCTCACGCGGAGGGAGTGCACCCTCACGCGGAGGGAGTGCACCCTCGCGGGGAGGGAGTGCACCCTCGCGCTGAGGAGGGGCACGCGGGGCACGGCGGGCACGCGGGGCACGGCGACCACGTCGGGCAGTTCCGGCGCCTGTTCTGGTGGAACCTGATCCTGGCCGCGCCCGTCATCGCCTTCTCGGGCATGTTCGCCATGCTCCTGGGCTACTCCCTGCCCGATCAGCCCTGGGTCCCCTGGGTCTCGCCCGTCCTCGGCACGGTCATGTACGTGTGGGGCGGCCGCCCCTTCCTCACCGGCGCGGTCAGCGAGCTGCGCTCGCGCACGCCCGGGATGATGCTCCTCATCGCCCTGGCGATCACGGTCGCGTTCGTCGCATCCTGGGGGTCGAGTCTCGGCATCCTCGATCACGACCTCGACTTCTGGTGGGAGCTCGCGCTCCTCATCGTGATCATGCTGCTCGGCCACTGGATCGAGATGCGCTCGCTCGCGCAGACGACCTCCGCGCTCGACTCGCTCGCCGCGCTGCTCCCCGATGAGGCGGAGCGCGTCGAGGGCGACCAGACCGTCACCGTCGCGCCGAGCGATCTGCGTGTCGGCGATGTCGTCGTCGTGCGCCCCGGCGGACGCGTCCCCGCCGACGGTCGCGTCGTCGCGGGCTCGGCGAGCATCGACGAGTCGATGATCACCGGCGAGTCGAAGCCCGTGCGCCGCGAGGCCGGCGCCGCGGTCGTCGCGGGCACGGTCGCGACCGACTCCGGCATCCGCGTCGAGATCACCGCCGTCGGCGACGACACCGCTCTCGCGGGCATTCAGCGGCTCGTGACCGACGCGCAGAACTCCTCGTCACGCGCGCAGCGCATCGCCGACCGGGCCGCCGCCCTGCTGTTCTGGTTCGCGCTCGGCGCGGCCGCGTTGACGATGCTGGTCTGGACGCTCGTCGGCAACGTCGACGAGGGCGTCATCCTCACGATCACCGTGCTCGTGATCGCCTGCCCCCACGCGCTGGGCCTCGCGATTCCGCTCGTCGTCTCGATCGCGACCGAGCGGGCCGCGCGCGGCGGCGTGCTGGTGAAGGACCGCCTCGCCCTCGAGCAGATGCGCACCGTCGACACGGTCCTGTTCGACAAGACCGGCACCCTCACCGAGGGCCGCCCGGCCGTCACCGCGATCGAACCCGCGGCCGGTCACGACGAGACCCGTGTGCTTGCGCTCGCCGCGGCGGCCGAGGCCGACTCGGAGCACCCGCTCGCGAAGGCCATCGTGCAGGCCGCCTCCGATCGCGGGATCGCGGTGCCCGCGGCATCCGACTTCGACTCCTCGCCCGCGGTCGGCGTCACCGCCACCGTCGAGGGCACCCGCGTGCGGGTCGGCGGGCCGAACCTCCTCGCCGAGGAGAAGGCCGCCGAGCTCGACGTCGCCGACCGGTGGCGCGCCGACGGCGCGATCATCCTGCACGTCGTCGCCGACGGGACCGTGATCGGCGCGCTCCGCCTCGCCGACGCCGTGCGCAACGAGTCGCGCGAGACCGTCGATGCGCTGCACCGGCTGGACGTGCAGGTCGTCATGATCACCGGCGACGCCGAGGCCGTCGCCCGCTCGGTCGCCGACGAGCTCGGTATCGATCGGGTGTTCGCGGGCGTCCGACCCGAAGACAAGAGCGCCAAGGTGCAGGAGCTGCAGCGCGAGGGCCGGAAGGTCGCGATGGTCGGCGACGGCGTGAACGACGCGCCCGCGCTCGCGCAGGCCGATGTCGGAATCGCCATCGGTGCGGGCACGGATGTCGCGATCGCGTCGGCCGGCGTCATCCTCGCCAGTGACGACCCGCGCTCGGTGCTCTCGGTCATCCAGCTCTCGCGCGCCAGCTACCGCAAGATGAAGCAGAACCTGTGGTGGGCCGCCGGCTACAACCTCATCTCGGTGCCGCTCGCCGCGGGCGTGCTCGCGCCGATCGGGTTCGTGCTTCCGATGTCTGTCGGTGCGATCCTGATGTCGTTGTCGACGATCGTCGTCGCGCTCAACGCCCAGCTGCTGCGCCGACTCGACCTGCGGCCCGAGGCCAGCGCGGCTGCGCTGCGTGGCGGCATCCCTGCTTCTGAAGAGAATCGTTCCGAGAGGATCACATCATGACGGACACGACGGTCGCGCACGATCACGGGACGGATGACACGCACGCCGGCCCCCACGGATACATCAGCGACAAGCAGCGCTACCTCAACCGCCTGCGGCGGGTGGAGGGGCAGGTGCGGGGAATCCAGCGGATGGTCGAGGAGGAGCAGTACTGCATCGACATCCTGACCCAGATCTCGGCGTTGAGCTCGGCGCTCGAGAACGTCGCGCTGGGGCTGCTCGACGATCACCTCAAGCACTGCGTCGTCGACGCGGCGGCGCGCGGGGGCGACGAGGCGGCGCTGAAGCTCAAAGAGGCGTCCGACGCCATCGCGCGGCTCGTCAAGGCTTGACGCGGGCGCTTCGCCCCCGCGACCCGTCGACCCAGCGGTCCGGTCGCGGCCAGCGCCCGCGACCGGTCAAGAGATGCGATCCGCGCGCGGCGTGAGCAACTTTTGTTGACGGGTCGAGGCCGGGCCGCGAAGCTGACCTGTCCTGATGTGCGGTCAGCGCCCGCGACCCGTCAAAGGATGCTGCCTGTGCGGCGCGCGAGCGACGTTTTGTGACGGGTCGCGGGCACGTGGGTCGCGCGACGCGTCTCAGTCGGCGCGCGGGCGACCCTGCGGACGCAGCAGTCCGTGCTCGTACGCGTAGATGACGAGGTGCACGCGATCGCGGGCGTTCAGCTTCGTCAGCAGCCGACCGACGTGGGTCTTGACCGTCGACTCGGCGACGAACTGCCGCTCCGCGATCTCGGCGTTGCTGAGGCCTTCGCCGATGGCGGTCAGCACCTCGAGCTCGCGAGGCGTCAACGATGCCGCTTCGCCCGACACCTCCGTCGGCTGCGCCGGCACGTCCCGGCCGAACAGCTCGAGCATGCGGCGAGTGATGCGAGGCGCGAGCGCGGCATCCCCGGCGTGCACCGCGCGGATCGCGGCGAGGAGGTCTGCCGGGCGGGCGTCTTTCAGCATGAACCCGCTCGCCCCGGCGCGGATCGCGGCGAAAGCGTGCTCGTCGAGGTCGAAGGTGGTGAGGATCAGCACCCGCGGAGGGTGCGGGCCGGCCACGATCGACGCGGTCGCGGCGATGCCGTCGACCCGCGGCATCCGCACATCCATCAGAACGACGTCCACCTGACGCGCGCGGGTCAGCTCGATCGCCTCATGCCCATCGGAGGCCTCGCCGACGACGTCGATGTCGGGCTCCGCCTCGAGCACCATGCGCAGGCCCGCGCGCACGAGCGCCTGATCGTCGGCGATCGCCATCCGGATTCGACTGCCCGCGATGTCGGACATCGTGCTGCTCCTCGTTTCGCTCACTCTCGCTCTCCGTCGGGCCGCTCCGGCGCCGGCAACACGGCGCGGACCCGCCACCCGTTGATCCCGCGGGGCCCCGCGTCGAAGGTGCCGCCGTACAGCGCCACCCGTTCCCGCATACCGATCAGGCCGTGACCGTCAGCGCCGCTCTGGCGTGCGTCGGCGGACGAGCGCTGAGACCCCACCCCGTCATCGACCACCTCGACCCTCAGGTCCCCATCGACCCGCTCGATCGTCACATCCACCCGTCGGGCGGACGGGGCGTGGCGCAACGCATTGGTCAGGGCCTCCTGCACGATCCGGTAGACGGTCAGTTGCAGGTTCGGATCCGTGACACCCGCCCCCGCCGTCGTCAGTGTGACCGGCAGCCCCGCGGCGCGGAAGCTCTCGAGCAGCTCAGGGAGGGCCGCGGTTCCCGGCTGCGGCGCCCTCGCGTCGGCGGCTGTCGTGTCGGGGTCGGCGAGCACCCCCAGCATCCGCCGCATCTCCACGAGCGCATCGCGTCCGGTGTCTGCCACCAGTCGCATCCCCTCGGCCGCGCGCCCGGGGTCGCGGGCGGACGTCGCGGCGCTGCCGTCGGCGAGGGTGACCATCACAGTCAGGCTGTGCGAGACGATGTCGTGCATCTCGCGGGCGATCCGCGACCGCTCGAGCGCGGTCGCGAGCTGCGCCTGCCGGTCACGTTCACGGGCCAGATCTTCCACGCGGGCGATGAGGGCCCCGACGTAGCGGCGACGGTTGCCGACGTTGATGCCGATCAGGGTTCCGATGAGCGGGGTGGCCACCGCCTGGGCCAGCGCGAGGAGGAAGAGCGTGGACGGTGCGATGAACGGGCTCGGTTCGACGAAGGAGACGACCGCCGCCGCCGCCGTACCGACCGCCGCCGAGCCGGCGAACCCGATCCATGCGGACCGGGTCGATCGATACACGGCGAGCGCATACAGGCCGATCGCGATCGCGAGCACGTTGACAGCCTCGAGGGGGTAGACCACGAGGGTCGTCACCCAGCCGGCACCGACCAGCACCCAGGGCCTGCGTCGGCGGAACACCACCATGATGACCGCCGTCACCGAGACCAGGAGGATGCCCGTGATGCTCACCCACAGCGGCATCGGGTCGATGGGGGCGGCCAGCGTGAGTGCCGAGAGGACCGGGAGGAAGTACGCGGCGGCGACCAGGATGTCGACGAGCAACGGATGCCTCGCCCAGAACCGCCGGATCACTCCCGGCGGCCGCGGCAGGCGCAGCTCTCCCCCGACCGCCGTCACCGGGCGATCGGGGGAGAGCCGAGCAGCGGTCATACCGTCGACGTTACGCGTCGCGGGTGCGCAGCATGACGGCCGCTGCGGCGGCGGGGACCGCCACCCACAGGGCTGTGACCAGCAGGTTCACCCACATTCCCAGCGCGTCACCCTCGGGTGTCAGGGTGGCGGAGCTGTAGATGCCGGCGCCGGCGCTGGAGAGAAGGTACGGAACGGCGTCACGCGCCCACTCCGCGGGGACGAGGCCGAGGATGGTGGGGAGGATCAGCAGGACGCCGACCACAACGGCGATCCCGCCTGCGCTGCTGCGGACGAGCGCACCGACCGCGAGGGCGAACAGCGAGACCATCGCGAGGTAGAGGGCGGCGCCCAGGAGCGGCCAGAAAACGCCCGGGTCGGTGATCGGCGCGACGATGTCTTCCTGCGACAGCATCAGCGACGCGACGAGGTACGCGGCGACGTTCGCGATCAGGCCGACGATGAACGTCGCCGAGAAGAGCACGATTCCCTTCGCCGCGAGAGCCGAGATGCGCCCCGGCACCGCCAGGAACGTCGAGCGGACCATGCCGGTGGTGTACTCGCCGCTGATCACCAGGACGCCGAGGATGCCCGCGATGAGCTGGCCGAAGGTGACGCCGGCGACGGAGGCCTGCACGACGGTCTGGATCGGCTGCGCGCCGGGCGCTTCGCCGGCGACACCCTCCGGGATGTTCGTGATTGCGAATGCGACGAGGGCGGCGAGTCCGACCGAGATCGCGACGAGGAGTGCGTACGACCAGATGGTCGACCGCACGGTGCGAAGTTTGATCCACTCCGAGCGGACCGTGCCGGGGAAGGTCAGGCGCGCGTCGGCGAGGGTGTCGGCGGGTGTGGGCGACATGGTCGCGGTGGTCATCGGACCGCCTCCGTTCGGTATTCCACCGCGTCCGCGGTGAGGTCCATGTACGCCTCTTCCAATGAGGCGTTGAGTGGGGTCAGTTCGTGGATGGCGACGCCGTGCTTGGCGGCGAGATCGCCGACGGCCGGCGCATCCACCCCGGTGATCTCGAGCAGATCCGACTCCGAACGGGTGATCGTGACGTCGGGAGCGGCGACGAGCTCGGCGAGCATGCTCGCCTGCGGCGAGCGGACCCGCAGCCGCGGGCCTGTGCCGCCGGCGATGATGTCGGCGACCGGGGCGTCGGCGATGATCCGGCCCTTGCCGAGCACGATGAGGTGGTCGGCGGTCAGCGCCATCTCGCTCATCAGGTGAGACGAGAGGAACACCGTGCGTCCTTCGGCGGCGAGGTGCTTCACGAGCTGCCGCACCCACAGGACGCCCTCGGGGTCGAGGCCGTTGACCGGTTCGTCGAGGATGATCGTCGCGGGGTCTCCGAGAAGGGCCGCCGCGATGCCGAGACGCTGACCCATGCCGAGGGAGAAGCCTCCGACGCGTCGGCGTGCGACCGACTCCAGGCCCGTCAGCTCGATCACCTCGCGGACGCGCTTCTTGCCGATCCGGTGGGTGGCGGCCATGGCGAGGAGGTGGTTCTCGGCCGTACGGCCGGTGTGCACGGCTTTGGCGTCGAGGAGCGCGCCGACTTCGCGGAGCGGGGCACGGTGGGCCGCGTACGCACGGCCGTTGACCGACACGGATCCCGCGGTCGGGCGATCGAGCCCGACGATCATGCGCATCGTGGTGGACTTGCCCGCGCCGTTCGGGCCGAGGAACCCCGTCACCTGGCCGGAGTTCACGGTGAAATCTATGGTGTCGACGGCGGTCTTGGCGCCGTACCTTTTCGTGAGGCCTTCTGCACTGATCATGCGCTTCACGCTACGGATGGGGTTGCCCCGCCACATCCGCCCTCAGCATGAACCGTGCCGCGCCGGGTCCTCCCGTGGTACCGGTCGAGGTTCCCACCGGCACCACGACCCGTCACAGGATGCTGCCTGCGCGGCCGGTCGGCGACGTTTTGTGACGGGTCGCGGGCGCGCAACGGCACGGCATGAGCGATCGCCATCGCGAGGTGAGGTCGCCGGCGTTGCAGGATGTCACGAGTGTCGCAGCGAATCGCCCGCATTCTGCGACGCTCGTGCGGTTCTGCGACCGTCGTGACGCGCGCGGCGCGGCGGGGCGGGGCGCGGCGCGACAGTGACGAGAAGAGCAGGCGCCGGGACCGAGGGCGGGGGGCGTCGCAGTCCCGGCGCCTGCGCCTAAACGGTCGGCAGCGGGGGAAGGCTGCGACGACCGGGCCTGCCGGAGGGCGTCGCGGCGCCATCGATCCACCTGACGGTGTGCGTGGCGAGCGTCGACATGGATCCCTCTCGGATTCATCGGCGGGTGCCCGACGGGGCGGACGGGCTGCGGCGACACGAAGGCCTGGGGGCGCGTCGCACGCAAGAGGCGGGGACCTCTTGAGGTGACTGTATGCCTGCCGGTCGCGCAAGAGAGGGAACCTTCGGGTTTCGGGGCGCGACGTTTCGGGCATAGGGGTTCGGCGGCCCGCGGCATCCGGGATTCCGATATACCACCCGCCCGCCCACAGAGAACGCGAGGGTGCACTCCTTCCCCGCGAGGGTGCACTCGTTCCTCCCGAGGGTGCACTCATTCCCCGCGCAGGAGTGCACCCTCGCCGGCAGGGAGCGCACCCTCGCGGGCAGGGAGTGCACCCTCGCGGAAAAGGGTTGACGACGCGCGCGAGCGCGGTGCATAATCTGATAAATCGATTTATCACCTCGACCGAAGCCTCACACGATGGAGTGACATGAGCCGGCCCCGCATCTCCGATGTCGCCGCAGCCGCGGGCGTGTCGGTGACGACGGTGTCGCTGGTGATGAACGACGTCGAGTCCCGCATCTCCGAGACCACCCGCCAGCGCGTGCGAGAGGCCGCGGTCGCCGTCGGCTACGCGCCGAGCTCGGTGGCGCGCAGCCTCCGCACGCGCCAGACCCGCACGGTCGGCCTCATCTCCGACCAGATCGCCACGACGCCCTTCGCCGGCCGCATGCTCGCGGGTGCGCAGGACGCCGCCCGCGAGAACGGCCACCTCGTGATCTTCGTCGACACCGGCGGCGACGAGGGGGTCGAGCGCGACGCGATCTCGGCGCTGCGCGCCCAGCAGGTCGACGCGATGATCTACGCCTGCATGTGGCACCGCGTGGTCGAGGTGCCCGAGTCGCTGCCGGCCGGATCGGTGTTCCTGGACTGCCGTCCCGTGAACGGCGGCTTCCCGAGCGTCGTCCCCGCCGACCGGGAGGGCGGCTACGCCGCGACCCGCGTGCTCATCGAGGCCGGTCATCGCCGGATCGCGTTCCTCGACACCTCCGACGGCCCGATCGCCTCGTTCCTCCGCCTCGAGGGGTACCACCAGGCGCTGACCGACGCAGGCATCCCCATCGACCCGGCCCTGCACATCCGCGGTGGCGAGTCGACGGCGCACGGGGCTCGGCTCGCCGCCGAACGTCTCCTCGACCTGCCTGCCGACCAACGGCCGACCGGCATCTTCTCCTTCAACGACCGCATGGCCGTCGGCGTCTACAACGCCGCGCACCGCCGCGGTCTCCGCATCCCCGACGACCTCTCGGTCGTGGGCTACGACGACCAGCTGCTGGTCGCCGCGGAACAAGACCCACCCCTCACCACCGTCGCCCTGCCCCACTACGAAATGGGTCGCTGGGCGATGGAGGTCGCGCTCGGCGTCCGCGCGGATGGGAACACCGACGCCACGCACCGCATGGAATGTCCCGTCATCCGACGGGAGTCCGTGGGCCCGCCGCCGGCGCACGTCGCCAAACAGAGCCGACGGCGGACCACTTGAGATACCGAACGACCGCCGAAGCGGTCCCCGATCGGTGGTCGACGTAGCGGTCGACCACCAGAACAGGAAATCACAGATGCGCAGAACAGTCCCGGCTTTTGTTGCGGCCGGCGCCATTGGAGCCCTCGCCCTCACCGGCTGCGGGCAGGCCGGCCAGGGCAGCACCACCACCGAAGACGGTCGCACCCAGATCACGATGTGGACCCACTCCGCCGGCAACCCCGCCGAGCTCGAGGTCTACGAACGGATCATCTCCGACTTCAACGCGTCGCAGGACCAGTACGAGGTCGTCGAAGAGTCCTTCCCGCAGGGCGCCTACAACGACGCGATCGTCGCCGCCGCGGCATCCGGAGATCTTCCCTGCCTCCTCGATCTCGACGGCCCTATCATGCCCAACTGGGCCTGGGCGGAGTACATCCAGCCGCTCGGGATCTCCACCGAGATCACCGACTCGCTCCTGCCGACCGCGGTGGGCGTGTGGAACGACGAGATCTACTCCGCCGGGTACTGGGATGCCGCGCTGTCGATCTTCGCCCGCGAGTCGGTGCTGACCGAGAACGGCATCCGCATCCCGACGGTCGACGAGCCCTGGACGGCGGACGAGTTCAACGCCGCCCTCCAGACTCTGAAGGATGCCGGCTACGAGACGCCCATCGACATCGGCGCAGAAGACACCGGCGAGTGGTGGCCGTACGCGTACTCGCCGCTGCTGCAGAGCTTCGGCGGCGACCTCATCGACCGCGACACGATGCTGAGCGCCGACGGAGCGCTCAACGGACCGGAAGCCGTCGCCTGGGGCGAGTGGTTCCAGGGCCTCTTCGCGGATGGTCTCGCCAGCAACAGCGGCACGATCGGCAACCAGGAGTTCGTCGACGACGAGGTCGCGCTCAGCTACACCGGCGTCTGGAACGCCCTGGCCTCGGTCGAAGCGATCGGCGATGACCTCGTCATCCTGCCCCCGCCCGACCTCGGCAACGGCCCGGTCATCGGCGGCGGCTCGTGGCAGTGGGCGATCTCGTCCACCTGCGAGGAGGTCGAGGGTGCCCGCGAGTACCTGGAGTTCAGCTTCCAGGACGAGTACATCACCGAGTTCGCCGACAAGCAGATCGTGATCCCCGCGACCGAGGGCGCCGCCGAGGCGTCCGAGTACTTCGGCCCCGACGGCGTGCTGCGTCCCTTCGTCGAGCTGTCGCAGCGGTTCGCGGTGCTCCGCCCCGAGACCCCGGCCTACGCGGTGATCTCCACCACGTTCGAGACCGCGGCGAAAGACATCATGAACGGCGCCGACGTGCAGGAGACCCTCGACCGGGCCGTGCAGGAGATCGACGCCAACATCGAATCCAACGACGGCTACGGCTTCTGATCACTGACCGTGCGGGCGGGGAGCCGCCGCTTCCCGCCCGCACGATTCGGGAAAGACTTCTCATGACTGTCACGCCTCCGACGGTCGCGGCCGAGACACCTCAGCGCGCGACCCGCCGCTTCCGCACCACGAAGGGTCGAGAGACCTGGGCGGGCCTGGCGATGATGGCACCCGCCGGCATCCTGCTGGTGCTGTTCCTCATCATCCCCGTCATCCTCGCCTTCACCCTCTCGTTCACCAACGCCCGTCTCATCTCACCGAACCCGCCGCGCTTCGTCGGGCTCGACAACTTCGTCCGCGCCTTCACCGCCGACGGCGTCTTCGTGCAGTCGGTCTGGAACACCTTCCTCTTCGCCCTCGTCGTGGTGCCGGTGCAGGCAGGCCTCGGCCTCCTGCTGGCGGTCCTGGTCAACAGACGGATGCGAGGGGTCACCGCCTTCCGAGTGATCTTCTTCATCCCGGTCGTGACCTCGATCGTCGTGGTCTCGATCCTGTGGCGCTTCCTCTACCAGCCGAACGGCCTCATCAACTCGATGATCGACACGATCACCTTCGGGGCGTGGTCGGGCATGGACTGGCTGAACAATCCGCAGACCGCGCTCGGCGCGATCATCGTGCTGTCGATCTGGCAGGCCGTCGGGTTCCACATGATCATCTGGCTCGCGGGGCTGCAGACCATCCCCGAAGAGCTCTACGAGGCGGCCAAGATGGACGGCGCCGGCCCCTGGCGCCAGTTCGTCAGCGTCACCTGGCCGGGCCTTCGCCCCACGATGGTGTTCGTCCTCGTCACCATCACCATCGCCGCGCTCGGACTCTTCGTGCAGATCGACGTGATGACCCAGGGCGGGCCGGTGAACAGCACGTCCACGATCGTCTACTACGCCGTGCGCAAGGGATACGAGCAGCAGGAGATCGGCTACGCCGCCGCCATCTCGCTGATCTTCTTCGTCGCGGTTCTCATCATCGCCCTCATCCAGCGGCGCCTGACGAGGGAGAAGGATTGACATGACCGACACCCGCAGCCGCCCGCGCACCGGGCCCGAGGGCCGCGCCGCGGCATCCGCTCGGATCGCCACCGACGCCAGCGAGAAGCGGCGCCGGCGCACCGGGAAGATCTTCCTCTATGCCGCCATGTCGGTGTTCGCGGTGATCTTCCTCTTCCCGCTGGTGTTCATGTTCGTCTCGAGCCTGAAGCCCGACGCCCAGATCCTGCAGGACATCGACTCGCCCATGGCCTTCCTGCCGGTCGGCGACATCAGCCTCGACAACTACTTCGGGGTGTTCGACCGGGTGCCCGTCGCGCAGTTCCTGTTCAACTCGGTGCTTGTCACCGTCTTGACGGTGGGTCTCGGGCTGATCGTCAACTCGATGGCCGGTTTCGCGCTGTCGCGCCTGGCGTGGCGAGGCCGGTTCGTCGTGCTCGCGATCATCATCGCCACCCTCATCGTGCCCTTCGAGACGATCGCGGTGCCGATGGTCTACTGGGTCGCGCAGCTGCCGACGCTCGTGATCGAAGGCGGGGTGCTGAAGTACGACTTCGGATGGCTCAACACCTACGAGGTGCAGATCGTGCCCTTCATCGCCAACGCCTTCTCGATCTTCCTGTTCACGCAGTACTTCTCCACGATCCCCAAGTCGCTCGACGAGGCGGCGCGCATCGACGGAGCCGGCTGGTTCACCATCTACCGGCGGATCATCGTGCCCCTCTCGGGCCCGGCATTCGCCACGGTGGCGATCCTCACCTTCCTGCCGGCGTGGAACCAGTACCTCTGGCCCCTCATGGTCGTGCAGCGCGAGGAGCTGCGGCCGGTGATGGTCGGCATGCAGTACTTCTTCCAGCTCAACACCGCCTGGGGTGAGGTCATGGCCTACACCTCGCTCATCACCCTGCCCGTGCTGATCGTCTTCCTGGTGTTCCAGCGGGCGTTCGTCTCGTCGATCGCCGCGAGCGGGGTGAAGGGATGATGCGGGGCGCTGTCACCGGTTCGCCCGACGTCTCTCTCGACGTCTCTCTCGATGTCTCTGAAAGGTCTGCTGTGTTCGATCTGCCCGGTTCCTGGGTGTGGGATTTCTGGTTCGCCGACGACGGAGAGCAGTACCACCTGTTCTTCCTCTACGCCTCACGTGCGCTCGGCGACCCCGACGCGCGGCACTACCGGGCGGCGATCGGGCACGCGGTCTCGACCGACCTGCAGTCGTGGACCCAGGTGGCCGACGCGCTCGTGCACTCCGACGCGCCGGCGTTCGACGACCTGGCGACGTGGACCGGCTCGGTGGTGCGGCACCCGGACGGCACCTGGTACCTCTTCTATACGGGGGCGTCGCTGGATGCCGGCGGCAAGAACGTGCAGCGGATCGGATACGCGACCTCGCCCGACCTCCTGACCTGGACCAGGGCGCCCGGGCCGGTGGCGTCGGCCGAGGCGCCCTGGTACGAGACGCTCGACTCGGGCGACTGGCACGACGAAGCGTTCCGCGACCCGTGGGTGTTCCCCGATCCCGACGGGAACGGGTGGCACATGTACGTCACGGCGCGTGCGCCCGAGGGGCCTGCGTTCGGGCGCGGGGTGATCGGGCACGCCTGGTCGCGCGACCTGCGCTCGTGGGAGCTGCGCCCGGCGCTGAGCGCGCCGAGCGAGCACGGGTTCGGGCAGCTCGAGGTCACGCAGGTCGAGGTCATCGACGGCCGCCCGGTGCTGATCTTCTCGTGCGGAAGTGAGCACGCGATGCCGTCGCGGGCGGGGGAGCCCGGAGGCGGAGGAACGTGGGCGATCAACGCCGACAGCGTGCTCGGGCCGTTCGACGTCGACGCGGCCTACCCGGTGACCGACGAGCGGCTGTACGTGGGACGGCTCCTGCGGCGGCGCTCGGACGGGCAATGGCTGCTGTTCGCGTTCCGCAACGCCGACGCCGAGGGGCGGTTCGTCGGGGGAGTGATCGACCCGCTGCCGGTGGCGTGGTCCGGCGACCGGCTGGTCGCCGGCCCGCGCGCCTAGCGCCCCGCCCCGCGCGCCCACCCCGCACGCGAGGGTGCACTCCCTCCCCGCGAGGGTGCACTCGCAGCGCGCTGCGGGACCGAAGTCCCGCCCACGCGCCCATCGGCGGAGCAGGGTTGCCCCATGACGGGAGACGAGCCGGCCGAGCGCTCTCGGTGGAGCACGCCGCTGGGCGGACGCGCGGGTGTCACGGTCGTGGCGCTCTCGCCGTTCCTGGCGCTCATCCTGTTCATCCTCGCCGGCGTCGCCGGAGGATGGGCGTGGTCGTGGCTGTTCTTCCTCCTCATCCCGATCACGGCGATCATCGTGTACGGGCCGACCGGCCGCATCCGCTGATCCTCCGTCGACCAGCCGACCGTTCCGGGCACGGATCATCGCTCACGTGCCGGCGCCGCGTTCCTACGATGAATCGGTCAGGACGGAAGGAACGCGATGCTCGAACGGTGGAACGACGCGATCGACCTCATCGAGGAGAACCTCGATGCGCAGATCGACGTCGCCGCGCTCGCCAGGGCGGCCGTCACGTCGGAGTACCACTTCCGCCGCGTGTTCTCGGTGCTCGCCGGGATGCCGCTGTCGGAATACGTCCGGCGGCGACGGATGAGCGTCGCCGCCGCCGACGTGCTCGAGGGCAAGCCCCTCATCGACGTCGCCGTACGTTTCGGGTACGGCTCGGCCGATGCGTTCCGCCGCGCGTTCGTCGCCGTGCACGGGCTCACGCCTGAGCAGGCCCGCCGTCCCGGCGCCATCCTCACGGCTCAGCCTCGTCTGCGGCTGCGTCTCACCATCGAAGGGAGCTTCCCCATGCGCCACCGCATCATCGACCTCGAACCGTTCCGCATCGCCGGGCCCAGCGCCAGGATTCCGCTGGTGTACCGCGGGCCGAACCCCGACATGATCGCGTTCCACCGCTCGTTGCCGCCGACGATCGCCGATCAGCTGGCCGCGATCAGCGACATGGATGACCCGGCGGGACCCTTCTCGGTGTCCACCGACTTCGCGCCGGATCGCGCGGACGGCAGCGAGTTCCACTACGTCTACGGGGTCGCGACCCGGCGGCCGGCAGGCGACATCCCGGAGTCGTTCGACACGCTCGAGGTGCCCGCACATACGTGGGTGGTGTTCGAGGTGGCGGCCGAGACCGGCTTCTTCGATGCGCTCCAGGAGGTGTGGGCCGACGCCTACGGCGACTGGTTCCCCTCGCATCCGTATCGGACGGTCGCAGCACCCGAGATCCTCGCGGTGCATGAGCGGTCGGAAGACGGCGACTCCGGCCGCGCCGAGCTCTGGCTCGCCGTCGAGCGAGACGCATAGCCGCGCTGCCCCGGGCTGAGCTCGGTGGGGGCGGGGCAGAGTACCCGCCCCCGCCGGGTCGGGGAGGCCGTTGAGTGAGGCCCGGCGCTCGCCTACAGTCGCGAGCAGTGATGCCCCCTCGCCCCCCGGAATGAGGCACCCCATGGCACAACGCGTCTCGGAGGTCTCCACGCACTGGTGGCGGGAGATGACCGCACCCCCGCGGCTCCTCATGGCCGCCAAGACGGCGATCGGCTGTGCGCTGGCGTGGGTGCTCGCGCCCCTGCTGCCGACCGAGGACCAGTACTCCTACTACGCGCCGCTGGGCGTACTGGTGAGCATGTATCCGACGGTCGCAGCGTCTGCGCGGTCAGGTGCGCAGGCACTGCTCGGACTCGCCGTCGGCATCGGCCTCGGTCTCCTCGGCATCGTGGCCCTGTTCGCAGGGCTTCCCGCCGTGCTGACGCTCGCCCTCGTCATCGCGATCGGGGTGATCATCGGCGGCATCCGTGCGCTGGGTGTCGGCCGGGAGTGGGTGGCGATCGCGGCGCTGTTCGTGCTGCTGCTGAGCGGTTCGCAGGCCGACGACTTCTCGGTGTCGTATCTGCTGACGGTGGGTTTCGGGGTGCTCGTCGGGGTGGTCATCAACGTCTTGATCGTGCCGCCGGTCTACCTCGACACCGCGAGCGGACGACTGTCGGAGCTGCGCGACGAGATCGCCCAGCTCCTGCGCGTGCTCGCAGACCGTGTGGCCGAGGGGAACATCGACGCGGCCGAGGTGTCCGAGCCCGACGCCGGCCTCGACGCCGTCATCGCCGACGTCCATGAGGAGGTGCGCGAGGCCGACGAGAGCCTGCGCGGCAACCCGCGGGGGCGCCGGCACCGCGCCGAGCAGCGCGAGAATCTGCAGCGGATGCGCGCGCTCGAGCGCATCGCGTTCTACAGCCGTGACCTCGCCGACGTCCTCTCCGCGCTCGACCGCGAGCAGGACGCCGCGGTCGGACTCGAGGCGCGTGGCGCGCTCGCCGACGCGATCCGCCGGTGCGCCGACCTCGTCGCGACCCCCATCGGCGACAGTTCCTCCTCGGCGCGGTCGGCCGATGCCGACCTCGCCGTCGGGGCCTACGCCGACGCGCTCACCGCCGCGACCGGACCCGCCGGCGTCGCCCGTCGGTCGACGGCGGTCTCCCTCCTCCAGCGGATCATCGACGCGTCACTGCCGTTCGTCTCCGACGGACGATGATGAATACGTACGTAAGTACGTAGTATTGAAGAATGGATGCGACCGCGCTCGATGATCTGCGCCAGGAGGTCGCTGCGCTCGCCGCTCGCCTCACCGCCCTAGAAGCCGCAGCCGAAGCCGCCCCCGCGGCGCCCGGCGCCCACGCCGCTCCGGCCGCCGCGCCCGCCGACGCCCAGGCCCACGCCCCCGGCCTCGACCCCGAGACCTTCTGGGCCCTCCATGGACTTCAGGCCCGCCTCGCCGACCACCCGAGCACCACCGACGGTGCGGTGATGCTCGTCGGTTCGGTCCGCCTGCCCGACGGCGGCGGCGACGTGGTCTGGCAGCAGGGTTTCGGCGCCGAGGGGCTCCTCGCTGCGGAGTGGTCCGCCCACGCCGCCACGCTCGCCGCGCTGGGGCATCCGGTCCGCCTCGAACTGCTGCGGCAGATCCTCGCCGGCCGTCACACCACGGCCGACCTCGCCACCCTCGACGATCTCGGGACCACCGGCCAGCTCCACCACCACCTCCGCCAGCTCGTCGCGACCGGCTGGGTGCGTCAGAGCGGCCGCGGGAGCTACGAGGTGCCGGCCACGCGTGTCGTGCCTCTCCTCGCCGTCATCGCGGGGGCGGAGCGATGACCCGCGTCATCCTCGCCCTGTATCGCGTTCGGGGCGTCCTCTACTATCCGGCCGCCGCAGTGCTCGTTCTCCTCGCTCTCTCGGCCGCGCTCTTCCGTGACGTCGAGGCGCCGGCGGTGCGTGCCGTCGTCGCGGCGCTGGCGGTGCTCGCGCTCCCGGCGGTGGTCGTCGCGGTGCTGTGCGTCCTCCTCTCGGTGCTGGCGCCGCGTCTGCTTCCCGAACGGGAGCGGATGACGGTGGCCCCGCCCGTCCGCGGACGTTGGCTGGCGGTCAACAGCCCCGCCACCAAAGTGCCGAGCCATGGCGTTCGCGCGTGGGGGCAGGCGTACGCGATCGACCTGGTGAGCGAGCCGACCGACGGTGCACGCCCCGCCTTCGGAGAGGGACCTGGCATGCGCCCGCCTGCGGACTACCCCGCTTTCGGTGCGCCGGTGTTCGCGATGATCGACGGCACCGTGGTGCGGCGCGTCGACGGCATGCGCGACCACCGGTCTCGATCGAGCCTGCTCGCCTTCGTCTACATGATGGTCGAGGGGATGCTGCGAGAACTCGGCGGTGCGCGCTTCATCCTCGGCAACCACGTCGTCATCCGCGGCGAAGGTGGCGTGTGCGCGGTCGTCGCGCATCTGCAGCGCGGATCGGTCGCCCTGAAGGTGGGCGACCGGGTGCGCGCGGGTGACGTGATCGCCCGGTGCGGCAATTCCGGAAACACCAGCGAGCCGCACGTGCACGCTCAGCTCATGGACCGTGCGTCGGCGTGGACGGGGCAGGGTGTGCCCATGGCGTTCGTCGTCGACGGATCGGCAGAGCTGCCCGCCGACGGCGAGCACCTGGTGGTCGCCGGGTAAGGCGGGTCGGCCCACCCTCCGTGCACCCGCTCAACTGGCGGCTGGCGTGTCGCCCTGGCTAGCCTGGACGGATGGCTGACACCCGAAAGGCCATGACGGCCGACCCCGCCCGGCGCTCGACCATCGAACGATGGGTCTTCTGGCCCGCTGCGACGATCGCCCTGGCCTTCAGTGCCTTCGCGCTTCTCGCCCCCGATCTTGCGGAGGCCTCGTTCGGCGCCATCCAGACGAGCATCGTCAACGCCTTCAACTGGTACTACGTGCTGATCGCGGCCTTCTTCGTCGCGTTCGCGCTCTTTCTCGGATTCAGCCGGTTCGGCGACATCCGCCTCGGTCGCGACGACGACGAGCCGGAGTTCTCCCTCGGCGCCTGGTTCTCGCTTCTCTTCGCCGCCGGGATGGGAATCGGGCTGGTGTTCTACGGGGTGAGCGAACCCCTGAGCCACTTCGTCTCGCCCCGACCAGGCGTCACCGGCACCCCTGAGCAGCTCGCGCAGGCCGCCCTCAGCCAGACCTACCTCCACTGGGGCGTGCAGGCCTGGTCGATCTATGTGATCGTCGGGCTGAGCCTCGCCTACGCGATCCACCGCCGCAAGCGCCCGATCTCCATCCGATGGGCCCTCGAGCCGCTTCTCGGCGACCGGGTGCGCGGCGGCTGGGGGAACGCGATCGACGCCATCGCCCTCGTCGGCACCCTCTTCGGGGTCGCCACCTCGCTCGGACTCGGTGTGCTGCAGATCTCCGCCGGCCTCGACTTCGCCGGCCTGGTCGAGCCGAGTGAGCCGATCCAGCTCGCCATCATCGGCGTCATCTCGGTACTCGTGCTCATCTCGGTGCTCTCGGGCGTCACCCGGGGCATGAAATGGCTGTCGTCGTTCAACCTCATCCTCGCCGGCATCCTCGTTCTCTATCTGCTCGTCTTCGGGCAGACCGAGTTCCTGCTGCGCGAGTGGGTGCAGTCGATCGGCAACTACATCCAGAACTTCGTGGGGCTGTCGTTTAACGTCACCGCCTTCCAGGGCGAGGCGGGCGAGTCGTGGCAGGCCAGCTGGACCTCCTTCTACTGGGGGTGGTGGATCGCCTGGGCGCCGTTCGTCGGCATCTTCATCGCCCGCATCTCGCGGGGCCGCACCGTGCGTCAGTTCGTGATGGGCGTCATCATCGTGCCGACGCTCGTGACGCTGCTGTGGTTCGCCGTCCTCGGCGGATCGGCGATCTACCTCGAACTCACCCAGCCCGGGTCGCTCACCGCGGCCGACGGCTCGGTCGATGTCAACACCGCGCTGTTCCAGCTGCTGCAGTTCCTCCCCGGCACCCCGGTGCTCACCGCGGGTGTGCTGCTGCTGATCACGATCTTCTTCGTCACCTCGGCCGACTCCGGAGCCCTCGTCATGGGCATGATCGCCACCGGCGGCGACATCAACCCGAAGCGCTGGGTGCGGGTGTTCTTCACCCTCACCACCGCCGTCCTCGCGGGCGCGCTGCTCGTGACGGGAGGCCTGCAGGCCCTCCAGACCGCGGCGATCATCATCGCGCTGCCCTTCAGCGTCGTAATGCTCATGATGTGCTGGTCGACCGTCGTCGCCTTCAGTCGCGAGCGGCGAGCCTACGAGCGCGCAGCGCGCGCGCACTTCGTCGATCAGATCGGCGAGTACTACGGCCTCGAGGTCGAAGAATCCTCTTCGGGAGGCGTCGTCCGCGAGCCGTCGTGGCTCCGGCGCGTCTCGTCGCGTCTCACCGGCCGTCCCGTCGCGGCCGGCGAGGTCTCCGAGAACGGGGTACAGAAATCGGATGCCGCGGAGCCGGCCGATGACGACGATGTTCACCTCGCGCGCAGCGAGAACTGACGAGTGCACCCTCGCGGGTGTTGGGGTGCACCCTCGCGGGTGGGGAGTGCACCCTCGCGGGTGGGGCGGGGAAGGCGGGTTTGGCGGTGGCATCCGGATGACGTAAGCTAACCCTTTGGTGCGAAGTCTGCTGGCAGCGCACCGCGAACGTGAGCCCTCCACCGGCCTGTTTCCCCCGGCATCCGCCGGGATAACGACCACCGGAGCGGGATTCACGAACCACTCCGTTCGATCAAGAAAGCAGCACTACTGTGACGCGTACTTTCACTCCCAAGGCTGGCGAGATCCAGCGCGACTGGCTGGTCATCGACGCCACCGACGTCGTTCTCGGCCGCCTCGCCTCGCACGCCGCCGCGCTCCTGCGTGGCAAGCACAAGGCGAGCTTCGCCAACCACCTCGACTCCGGTGACTTCGTCATCATCGTCAACGCCGACAAGGTCGCCCTCACGGGCAACAAGCGCGAGCAGAAGATGGCCTACCGTCACTCGGGTTACCCGGGCGGTCTGAAGGCCGTCACCTACACCGAGCTTCTCGAGAAGAACCCGGTCCGCGCGGTGGAGAAGGCCGTTCGCGGCATGCTCCCCAAGAACAGCCTCGGACGTGCCCAGCTGTCCAAGCTCAAGGTGTACACCGGTGCCGAGCACCCGCACGCCGCGCAGCAGCCCAAGACGTACACCTTCGACCAGGTCGCCCAGTAAGCGCCGCACACATTAAGGACAGACTCGTGGCGAAGATCTCCGACTCCATCGACACCGACTCCAACTTCTCGACCGAGACCCCGGTCGACACCGACGCCGCAGCCGTCGAGCGCCCCGTGCTCTCGGTCCCCGGCTCGGCCGTGGGCCGCCGCAAGCAGGCCATCGCCCGCGTGCGCCTCATCCCGGGCTCGGGCACCATCACGGTCAACGGCCGCACGTTCGAGGACTACTTCCCGAACAAGCTCCACCAGCAGCTGATCACCGACCCCTTCACGGTGCTGAACCTCACCGGTGCGTACGACGTCATCGTCCGCATCTCGGGTGGTGGCCCCTCGGGTCAGGCCGGCGCGCTGCGCCTCGGCATCGCTCGTGCGCTCAACGAGATCGACGCCGAGAACAACCGCCCCACCCTGAAGAAGGCCGGCTTCCTCTCGCGCGACGCCCGCGTCATCGAGCGCAAGAAGGCGGGTCTGAAGAAGGCCCGCAAGGCTCCGCAGTACTCCAAGCGCTGATCGCGGAAACCTCCCGCCGTATGCCGCTCTTTGGCACGGACGGGGTGCGGGGGCTGGCCAACGGCCCCCTCACCGCCGATCTCGCACTCACCCTGGCCCAGGCGACCGCGGTCGTCCTGGGCCAGGGCCGCACTGCCGAGGCGCGTCGCGCCGCCGGCAAGCGCCTTTCCGCCGTGGTCGCCCGCGACCCGCGCGTCTCGGGAGAGTTCCTCTCCGCGGCCGTTCAGGCCGGGCTCGCGTCATCCGGAGTCGACGTCTTCGATGCCGGTGTGCTGCCCACGCCCGCCGCGGCGTTCCTCATCGCCGACATCGACGCCGACTTCGGTGTGATGGTCTCGGCGTCGCACAACCCCGCGCCCGACAACGGCATCAAGATCTTCGCCCGCGGCGGTGTGAAGCTGCCCGACATCGTCGAGCAGCGCATCGAGTCGGCGATGGAGTGGGACAAGCTCCAGCCCACCGGCGCCGGCGTCGGCCGCATCCGCCGGTTCGCCGACGCCGAGGACCGCTACGTGGTGCACCTGCTGGGCTCGCTCGAGCACCGCCTAAACGGCATCCACGTCGTGCTCGACTGCGCGCACGGCGCGGCTTCGGGGGTCTCGCCCGAGACGTTCCGCGACGCCGGTGCCCGCGTCACCGTCATCGGCGCCGACCCCGACGGACTCAACATCAACGACGGCGTGGGCTCGACGCACCTGTCACAGCTCGCTGCGGCTGTCCGCGACGCCGGGGCCGACCTCGGCATCGCGCACGACGGCGACGCCGACCGCTGCCTCGCCGTCGACGCCGAGGGCAACGTCATCGACGGCGATCAGATCATGGCGATCCTCGCGGTGGCGATGAAGCAGCGCGGCGCGCTCGCGCGTGACACGCTCGTCGCGACCGTGATGAGCAACCTCGGCCTGCATCGCGCGATGGCCGACCACGGCATCCGTGTGCTGCAGACCGCCGTCGGCGACCGGTACGTGCTCGAGGCGATGAACGAGGGTGGCTACTCGCTCGGCGGAGAGCAGTCGGGCCACGTCATCATGAGCCGTTTCGCCACGACCGGCGACGGTCTCCTCACCGGCCTGCAGCTGGTGTCGGAGATGGCCCGGACCGGGAAGTCCCTCGCCGAGCTCGCGTCGATCATGACGGTCTACCCGCAGATCCTCGTGAACGTGAAGGATGTCGACCGATCGCGCGCCGCGGACGACGAGGGCGTGCAGGCGGCCGTGGCCGCGGTGGCCGCCGAACTCGGCGACTCGGGCCGCGTGCTCCTGCGCCCGAGCGGCACGGAACAGCTCGTGCGCGTGATGGTCGAGGCCGCCGACGAGGTGACCGCGCGACGGCACGCCGAACAGCTCGCCGCGGTCGTGCGGGAGCGCCTGGCGCTCTAGCGCGCACCGCCCGCGCCACGTGCCCGCGCGAGCGGGGGCGCCACCGCGCGCCTCGCCGAGACACCACGATTCCGCCGAAACCCCACGCGCATCGGTGGGTTTGGGCGTGGGGATGGTTTCTCGGCGTGCACCTCCTGACCTCGCCGAACCACCGCATCTGCGTCGAGCCGCCGTGCCCGTCGCGGTGGCTCGATGCGATCGCGGTGGCTCGCGCGGGCGGTCGGGGCGCGCTGCGGTCAGCCAGGACGAGCGCGACTCCGAATCAGATCAGGATGACACGGCGGCGCGCCGTCGCACCCGAAGGCCGATGCCCGCAGCGACCAGCGTCGCGGCAGCGCCGATGCCGAGGAGCGCGGCACCTCCGCCGCCACTGTCGGCGAGCCGGGCTGTGCCGTCCGAGTCCCCGGATGACGCAGAGCCGTCTCCCGGACTGCCCGGCTGGACCGGAGTCGGGGACTCCTCGAGGTCATCGGCGATCCCGAAGACGGGGATGACGATCGCGAGCCCGTCGGTGTCGTACCGGGGATCGAGGTTCCCCGCCGACACGAGGGTCGTCGCGCTGTCGACGTTCGACGAGCCCGCGCCGCCGCCACCTCCGGCCGAGGAGAACCCGCCGGCGCGGCCGAAGCTTCCGCCGTTCAGGATGCCACCACCGCCGCCACCGCCCGCCGCGCCGTCCCTGTGGTTCTCGCCGCTGTCACCGCCGGCCCCGTCGGCGAAGCCGCCGGGCCCGCCCTTGCCACCGAGATCGCCGCCACCGTCGCCGCCGGCGCCGGCGTCCCCGATACCGCCCGGCACGAGGGTGTCGATGGCGTTGCCGCCCGCGCCCCCCGGGCACGTGCAGATGGCGTCGAAGATCGGGCCTCCCGCGCCGCCGCCACCGCCGGCGCCGACGCGGGGCTCGCCCTCGCCCGTGATGAGAACAGCTGTCGACCCGCCACCGGTTCCGCCATCGTCGGACAGTGCACCGCGCTCGCCGCCCCGACCGCCTGAGGCCCAGCCGTACCCGCCGTTCTCGCCGCCGCATCCGGTCACGATCTGCAGCTGGGTGCCGGCGGAGGCGTCGAATCGCCCGGTCACCACGCCCCCGCTCCCGCCCTGACCCTCGTCCTCCGTCGATTCGCCGCTTGCGCCGCCGGCGATCGCGAAGGCGCCCGTCGCGCCCTCGGGGATGTCGAGGTCCTGGGTCGAGCCGTGGCATCCGAAGACCGTCGCTTCGCCGTTCGGGATGACGATCGCCACGCCGTTCCCGCTGTCGTTCCACGGCCCTGACGAGGTGAAGGCGGCTGTCGTCGCCACCGAGCTCGCGTACGAGGTGCCACCCGCGCCCCCACCGGCCGCGGGATACTCTTCGTCGCCGTCGGGGACTCCGACGCTTCCCGAGCCGCCTCCGCCGCGTTCGTCGGCGGAGTAGCCGCCGCCTCCGCCGCCCGACGTCGGGAGCGGCCCGAGGGCGCTGCGCTCCTTGCCGTCGTTGGTGTCGGACTCTCCCGCGCCGCCACCGGGGGCGCCGTCGGGGCCATCGCTGGCGGCGGCGGTGTACCCGTCCTTCGCTGGGCTACCCCCTGCGCCGCCGGCGCCGCCCGCGTCGGCCAAGCCGACGCTCGAGCCGCCGCCACCGCCTCCGCCGCCCGCGACGGCGATGAGGACGGATGACCCGGCGTCGTACAGCGCCGATGATCCCCCGCCCGCGCCGCCCGTCGGCGTGCCGTCGACCACCGCGTCCCCGCCGCCGCCGCGTCCGCCGTCGCTGAAGCCGACGCCGGGAGTCGCTCCGCTACCGCCGCCGCCGAGCTCGATCCCCAGCAGGTCGCCCTCGCTGACGGGAAAGGTCACGACCGTCATGCCGCCCTGTCCGCCGGGGATGCCGTCGGAGCTTGCCGCACCTCGTCCGCCCACGAGGACGACGGTCATGCGGCTCGTTCCCTTCGGGACGGCGACGACCTGTTCCTCGCCGGGCGCGCCGGTGACCAGGCACGTGCCCGAACTGAAGTCGCAGTCGACGGTGTCGGTCGCGGTGGCGGCCGTGGCAGAGCCTGCGGGCAGCACGGAGGCGAAGATCAGGCCCGTCACGCCGACGAGCGTCGCCAGGAGACCCGTTTTCCGCCCGAAGCGGCCGCGCCGCACGTTGACCATCGCAGCGTCAGTCATGACCCGATCCTTTCCGTTGCCGCCGGGCCCCACGCCCACGCCGTCCGCCTTCGTCCGGCCCACCCTACGATGCGAGCGCGCGGGGCGCTACGTTCGAAACGTGACCCGACACGCCTCCCTCCGCCACGCCGTTCTCGCGACGACCGTCGCCGCCCTGACCCTCCTGCTGGGAGGTTGCGCCGCCGAAGCGACCACCACCTCGGTCACGGTCGACGCGCCGACCCTGTCGGTGGAGGCGACCCCCGAGGCATCCGTCGTCCCCGCCGTTTCGGCGGTCGACGTCGCCGCCGGGGAGATCGACGAACCGGTGGAGGTCGCCGTCGCACCCGGCACGGAAGGTGTGGAGGTGACGTTCCGCGAAATCACGCTGCAGCCGGGCGCCGGCACGGGCGAGCACTGTCACGCCGGCCAGCTGATCGCGGTGGTGAAGGAGGGCGCGCTCACCCACTACGCCCCCACACACCCCGACGGCGTGCGCGTCTACGAGGCCGGCGAGGCGATCATCGAGGGCGCCGAGTACGTGCACCAGGGCGTCAACGAGGGCGACATCCCCGTCGTGCTGTGGGTGACGTACGTGATCCCCGAGGGGGATCCGCTGGCCGAGACCGACCTGGCCAACTGCGGCTCCTGACACGTCGGTTCCACGACGTCAGGGAGCGGCTGTCTGCCCCCGGTTACGCCGCAGCCGCGCTTCGCACCACGCGGTGAGGGCGCCGTAACCGATGAGCGCGCCAGCGACGAGCGCAAGGAAGACCACGGTGACGGGGCGCTCGAACGCCAAGTCGCCTGACCGGACGGCGAGCGACACGGCGATGGCGGTAAGGCTCACCAGCTGGGCGTGGAAGAGGATGCGAAAGGCACTCCACCGCGAGTCCCAGAGGAGCGCGGCATTCACCACGCCGGTGAGACTCATCACCGCCCCGGTGACCCGCGCGGTCAGCGGCGTGAGGTCCCACGCCCACCCGGCCACCGCGACGTCGGGCGCGATGAACAGCGCCGCCCCGAAAATGAAGGCGGCGGCACCGACGGCGGCCAGGGCGAACCTCGCGGGGCGGGGGATGAGCACATCCGGGTGGTCGGGCCGGCCGGAGTCCCGTCGCCACTGCAGTATCGCCAGGGCGGCGATGACGAAGGGTGTCGTGGCATACAGCACGAGCCAGGCGAAGAACGAGACGTTGTCGGAGAACCGGTCCAGATGCAGCAGCGTGGCGGCGAGGAGGGTGCCGGCGAACACCGCCACCGCGGGGAATCCGTGGCGCACCCGATGCCAGCGGCGCTCCACCGCGACGCCCGCGAAGAACCAGATGCCGCCGACGTATGCGCTCGCAAGGAGATACGCCGACATCGGCGGATCGATCTGCCAGGCGAAGAGCTCGCCGGTGCGGGCCGGGAGGGCGTAGAGGAGGACGGCGGCGACGACGAGGAAGGGGAGGATGACGACGGCGACGATCCGGGTGACGGGCAGCACCCGATCATCACCCGGCATCGAGCACCTCGGACACGCGCATACGCTCGCCCTCGACCACTCCCGTGTCGAACTCGTCACCGCCGCCCCCGGCCCGCAGCGCCGCGACGGCGGGGTCGAAGAGCGCGAACCCCGCGAGGTTGACGATGCCGGTGCGGCGGCGAAGCGTCTGCGCCGCACCCATGAGACGTCCCGCGCGCCGAGCCTGTCCTCGCGCGGCCGCGACCCCGAGAAGTCCCTCCAGTCCATAGGCGACGCCTTCGTCGTGGTTCATCTCCGTGGAGACTTTCAGCCCCTCGAGGAAGTCCGACTCCGCCGCGTCGACCTCTCCCTCCAGGAGCCGTCCCCATCCGCGGTGATGCCGCGAGATCACCAGGGCCAGGCTCTCGCGCTGGCGCGCCGCTATCGCCGGTGCCTCGTCGAAGTTCACGCGCGCGGCCGGGATGTTCCCCATCGCCAGATCGAGTCGACCTCTCGTGACCAGCGCCATGGCGAGGCCCCACGCATCATCGGCCCGCCTGTACCCGTCGATGGCTGCGGCCAGTGCGGCGCCGGCGCCGTCGACATCCGGGCCCGACGGACGAGCGAGGAGGGCGAGCCCGAGAGAGACGCGGGCAAGGGACGCGCCCGAGGTCTCGCCGATCTCGTCGAACAGCCGAGCGCTGCGCTCCAGCCCCGGCGCCACGTCGGTATCGGGGTTCCGCCAGAACGAGATCGCGTTGGCGTAGTACAGGGCGATGGCCTCCGTCCGGGGTGTGAGAGGGCGGCTCTCGCTCGCAGCGGTCGCCAGTAACTCCGACATCCATCCCTGGACCACTCCCAGGAGCCCGTTGAGCCACAGCGGCAGGTAGAGCGACCAGGCCATGGCCGCCGCGTCGTCGAGGCGCCGATGATCGAGGAGCCACCGCATCACCGCGGCGATGTTCTCGCTCTCGGCGTCGAGAGCTCGCAGCCAATCGAGCTCATTCGCGCCTCGCGCTCCCGTCTCCGACGCTGTCGCAAAGGTGCGGTAGTGGTCGAGCCACCTCTCGCGGGCCGCCGAGAGAGCTGCGGGATCACCGGTGTCGACGGCGTACGCCCGCACGAGGACGAGAAGGGTGAATACGCGAACGCCGTGATTCTCGCGGACCTGCACCAGGCTCGCATCCAGCAGGGCGTCCAGCGATTCCTCGGCGTCCGGTGCTCCGAGCACCGCCTCCGCGGCTGCTCTCGAGAACGCCCCCGAGAAGACCGAGAGGAGCGTGAGTGCATCCTGCGCCGGCTGCTCGAGCAGACGAACGCTCCACTCGATGGTGCTGCGGATGGCGCGCTGCCGGGCCGGCAGATCTCGCGCGCCGCCCACCAGCACCGACAGTGCCGAGTCGAGACGGCTGAGGAGCTCTCGCGGGGTGTAGGCGCGGACACGCGCCGCGGCCAGCTCGATGGCCAGGGGCACACCGTCCACGGCGCGACAGATCGCGAGGATGTCTGCGTAGTTCTCCGGTGTGAGGCGGAACCCGGGCCGGACAGCCGCGGCGCGCTCGACGAAGAGGCGCACGGCGTCGTCGTCGCCCGCGCCGCCGGCGCGGTCCGGCATCGACGTCGACGCGTCGGGGATCGACAGCGGGCGTACCTCGAACGTCCGCTCGGCGCGCAGCCGGAGCGGTGTACGACTGGTCACCAGAATCGTCAGCCGCGGCGCGCGGGTGAGGAGGCGCAGCAGGACATCGGTGGCCCCGAGGAGATGCTCCATGTTGTCCACGACGAGCAGGTAGTCGCGATCGACGACGGCCGCGAGAACCGCTTCCTCGAGCGCGACCTCCCCGGTATCGCGGACACCGATCCCGCGTGCGACGGCGGAGAGAACGGCGGAGGTGTTGGTCAGCGACTCCAGGGACGCGAATCCCACATCCCGCCCCTCGGCCGCGCGTCGACCGGCCACCTCGATGGCGAGCCGGGACTTTCCGATACCGCCCGGGCCGACCAGGGTGACCAGCCGGATCGACGGGTCGTCGAGCAGGCGGTGGATGGCGCTCACCTCGTCGACCCGTCCGACGAGAGCGGTGTAGGGGGCCGGGATGCGGGAGGCCGCGAGGCCGGCTCGGTCGTCGTTCGAGTCGCCGGTGCCGGTGCCGGTCGCCACGAAACGGTCGGCGAGGAGCGTGGCGAGGTCGGCGACGACGAGTTCTTCCAGCTCAGCGGCGGACGAGAAGCTCTTGTACGACGTCCGGTCGTCGTTTCGGATGTCTCTCAGCAGCGTCGCCAGCCGCGGTTCGCGCTCGGGGCTCGGCTCGCGGATGTAGATCAACAGGGGCAGGTGTCCCGAGAGCCGGTATTCGTCTTCGAGCCCCGAGATCTCCTCGTCGGGCGCCACCCAGCCATAGCGCTCACCGTAGATGCCGATGAAGATGTCAGACTGCTGCAGGTACGAGCGGTACAGCGAACGTGGCGGATGCGGGCGCGCGCCCAGCTCGAACATCACTGGTGCGAGGTGCAGACGCTCGATCGCAGCGCGCGCCGCACGACGTTCCGCTTCGAGTTCCTTCAAGGTCGAACTGACGAAGACGCGGAGTCGCTGATCGGGCGTACGGATGGGCGCGGGCGCCGGCATGCGAGAAGTCTGGTGCACGCTCGCGGTGCGGTCTAGTGGGGGCCGCCGGCAGGGGCCGTGCTCCACGACAGCGACTCGATGTAGCGCAGCAGCACGCCCTCGCGCAGGGCCCAGGGCGAGATCTCGAGCTCATCGATCTTCAGCATCGCCATCGCGGTGTCGAGCACGACCGCGGCCGCGACGATCTGGAACGTGCGGTCGGCGGTGATGCCGGGAAGCTCCTGCCGCGCGGCTGCGGGGATGCGGGCGAGCCGCGGGATCCACGACGCCAGCGAGGCGCGGGGGAGCAGCATCCGTTCGCTTCCTGTCCAGCCGGGGGCGGGGTAGCCGGCGAGCTTCGCCAGCGAGCGGATCGCCTTCGACGACCCCACCACGTGATCGGGCTTGTCGAGGGAGCGGAAGCGACCGATCACCGGCTCGAGGGTGGCCTTCGCGTGGGCGCGCAGACGCTCGACGGCGTCCTCGCCGGGCGGGTCGTCGGGCATGAACTGCACCGTCATCCGTCCGGCACCCAGCGGGACGGATGCCGCGGCTTCGGGCAGTTCGTCGGACCCGGCCGCGATCTCGAGCGAACCGCCGCCGATGTCGAACAGCAGGATCTGACCGGCCGACCAGCCGAACCAACGCCGGACGGCGAGGAAGGTGTACCGGGCCTCGGCCTCGCCGCCGAGCACCTGCAGCGGCGCGCCGAGCGCGGACTCCAGGCGCGCGATGACCTCGGGACCGTTCGCCGCCTCGCGGACGGCGGAGGTGGCGGTGGCCAGGAGCTCTTCGACGTTCTCGTCGGCGGCGACCCGACGTGCCTCGGCCACGGCGTCGACGAGCGCCGTGACGCCCTCCTCGGTGATGGAGCCGTCGGGGGCGAGGTAGCGCATGAGGCGCAGCACCGTGCGCCGGCTGGTCGTGCCGAGCGGCCGGCCCCCAGGCTGGACGTCGGCGACCAGCAGGTGGACGGTGTTCGAGCCGATGTCGAGGACTCCGAGGCGCACGGGTTCAGGCTAGCGGGCGGCGGGTGCCGGGCGGGTGTGGTGCGGTCGCGGTGCCGAACTCCTGCAATCCGGGGCGCGGGGCGTCCGGGCGGGCCGTTTTCGGCGGTGCTGGGCCGGTTCTGCAGGAGTTCGGGACGGGCGGCGCGGCGCAAGTTGTGACGCCGCCGACCCCGCGGCGCCCGGGGATCGGGGCGGCCGGTGGTTACGATGAGCGCCATGTCTGTCGACGAAGCGACCACCGACCTGGCACTCTCGCTGTACCGGGAGATCGCCCGCGACGACTGGGCGCGGATGGCTGCGGGGATCCCGCAGCCCCTCACCGAGACCGAGGTCGTGCAGCTGCGCGGGCTCGGCGACCGGCTCGACATCGCCGAGGTCGCCGAGGTGTACCTGCCGCTATCACGGCTGCTGTCGCTCTACGCCCAGGCCACCAAGCGCCTCGGCGCCGAGACGAGCGCGTTCCTCGGCGAGGCCGACACCACGACCCCGTTCGTCATCGGCGTCGCCGGATCGGTCGCGGTGGGCAAGTCGACGATCGCACGCCTGCTGCGGGAACTGGTGAGCCGGTGGCCCGGCACGCCACGCGTGGAGCTCGTCACCACCGACGGCTTCCTCCACCCCAACGCCGAGCTGGAGCGCCGCGGGCTGATGGCGCGCAAAGGCTTCCCGGAGTCCTACGACCGACGCGCACTCGTGGAGTTCCTCACCGACGTCAAGAGCGGGGCGGTCGAGGCGCGCGCGCCGTTCTACTCGCACGTGAAGTACGACATCGTCCCCGACGCGCACGTGACCGTACGCCGCCCCGACGTCGTGATCGTCGAAGGGCTGAACGTGCTGCAGCCCCCGCCGGCGCCGAATGACGTCGCCGTCAGCGACCTGTTCGACTTCTCGATCTACGTCGACGCCGAGACCGAAGACATCGAGTCATGGTTCGTGCAGCGCTTCCTCGCCCTCCGCCACGCGGCGTTCAGCGATCCGAACTCGTTCTTCCGCGTCTTCGCCGAGCTGAGCGACGAGGAAGCCGTGACCACCGCGCTCGGCTACTGGAACGACATCAACCTGCCGAACCTCGAGGCGAATGTGCTGCCCACCCGGCACCGCGCGACACTCGTGCTGCGAAAGGCGGCGTCGCACGCCGTGGAGAGCGTGCTGCTGCGCAAGCTCTGATCTGCGGTCACCGCGAGGAGTCGCGGTCGGGCTCGGCGGCTCCCGGCACGGCGTCCGCGGGGTCGGCGGAAGCGGGGGACGACCAGGTCGACGCCCTCTCGGCTGACGGCGCGCCTTCGAGCGTGACGAGGAGGCGATACTCCGACAGCACGCGCGCGAGGTCTTCCGCTTCCCGGCGGGCGCGCGCGGCGAGTTCGGGATCGCGCGCCTCGACGCGGCGCGCGAAGCGGAGCGAGCGGTGGTGTGCGCGCTCGAGCTGTCTGATGGCGATCTTCAGTTCCCTCATCCGACCCCTCGACACGGCCCGCGACGCCGAACCCGCCGCACGACCGTGCCGCAACTATAGCCCCGCCCGCGTACCCGGGCGGCGACTCAGGGAACGCCGAGGAGCACCGCCACGTCTCCGGAGTGCCAGTTCGCGGTCAGCAGGTCGCGACGGCCGTCGCCGTTGAGGTCGCCGGCGGCCACCGCAAACGGCGTGAGCGAGACGGGGATGGATTCCCCGGCGGCGAAGGCGCCGCCGCCGGTGCCGCGCAACAGCGTCACACTCGTGGGAGTCGAGCCGTTCGGGTAGTTGTCGTGGGTGTTGGCCGAGACGATGTCGACGATGCCGTCGCCGTTCATGTCGGCGAGGACAGAGGCCTTCGGGCGTGGCCCGACGGCATGGAACTCGGTCTCGGCGAAGGTGCCGTCGCCGCGGCCGCGGAGCACCCCGATCGCGTCGGAGAGTTCGGCGGTCACGACGAGATCGTCGACACCGTCGCCGGTGACGTCGCCCCGCTGCAGGTTGTGCGGCCCGAGGCCCGACCAGTACTCCACCGGCGGCGCGAAGCCGCCGGCCCCGTCGCCGAGGAGCACCATCACACGGTTGGAGCCGTAGGCGGCGACCGCCACATCCGTGTCACCGTCGCCGTCGAAGTCGGCCGCCGAGAGCGAGTGCCCGGCGTTGCCGGCCGGGAAGAATGCCGGAGCGCCGAGGGCGCCCGTTCCATCGCCCGGAAGCACCGCCATCACATCGCCGCCCCAGCAGGCGGCGACCACGTCGCGGATCCCGTCGCCCGTCGCATCCGCGATCTCGACCTCATGGGTGCGATCGCACGCCTCGAAGGCGCCGACCACCGAGAAGCCGCCGCCTCCGGTGCCGCGGAAGACCGTGACATCCTCACCCGCGGGCGAATCCTGATTCGCTGTGACGAGGTCGTCGATGCCGTCGCCGTCGAGATCGGACACGGCCACGTACTTCGGGAAGGTCCCCGCTCCCGTCGGGTAGGAGGTCATCCCGCCGAAGGATCCGTCTCCGTTGCCGAAGGCGACCGCGACCGCGTTCGCTCCGGCCACCGCGGCGGCGAGATCGAGGATGCCGTCGCCGTTCAGATCAGCCGCGCTCACCGAGTGGGTGAAGGGTCCGGTCGGGACGGATGCCGCTGTGGTGAACGGCCCGGTCGGCGTCGGTGTGGGGGTGGGCGTCGGGGTGGGCGTGGGTGTCGGAGTGGGCGTTTCCGTCGGCGTCGGTGTGGGTGTCGGAGTCGGCGTCGGCGTCTCGGTCGGTGTGGGCGTCGGGGTGGGCGTCGGGGTGGGCGTCGGCGTCGGCGTCGGCGTTCCCGACCCGCCGCCGCAGCGCAGCTGCGCTCCGGCCCAGACGGCGTGGTCCCACCACGGGTTGTCGCCGGCGTCCGAGACCTCCAGCACGAGGGAGCCGGCACCGGAGACATCCACGTCCACGGCCCCCGGCGCTCCGCCGCCGACGAGCGTGTCGGAGGTGAACAGCACCGTGCCTCCGCCGTCTCGGACGGTGAAGACGACCGAACCGTTCGCGCCGACGGTGTCGTCGACGCCGATCGCGCTGACCAGCCGAGTGCATCCGGCCGGCACGTCGACCGTCACCGCCGAGGCGGCGTGCACTCCGAGCCCCCGCTCGTACGCCGTTCCGCCGAGGGCGATCGGGGCGCCGTCGCCGGCGCCGTCCTCGCCGTTGGTGGTGTCACGTTCGATCGGACCCCACCCGTTGCTCTCGTCGCGCAGCGGCAGCTCGGAGACCCAGACGTCGCCCCCGGTCGGGGTGGGCGTGGGTGTCGGCGTGGGCGTGGGTGTCGGCGTGGGCGTGGGTGTCGGCGTGGGCGTGGGTGTCGGGGTGGCCGTGGGCGTCGGGGTCGGTGTGGGGCCGCCGCCCGACCCCCCGCAGGCGAACCGGGCGCTCGCCCAGACCGCGTGGTCCCACCACGTGTTGTCACCGGCGTCGCCCGCGCGCAGAGTGAGGGATGCCGCGTCGGCGACGTCGAGATCGACCTGTGCGGCTCCGCCGCGACCGGTCAGCACCGAGGAGGAGTACAGGGCCTCTCCGTCGGCGAGCACCTCGAACACGACCGAGCCGTTCAGCCCGACGGTGTCGTCGACGCCGATGGCGGACCGGAAGCGGGCACAGCCCTCGGGCACCGCGAGCGTCACGGTCGAGGCGGCGTGGACACCGAGGCCGCGCTCGTGCTCGATGCCGTCGAGCACGATCGGCACCCCGTCTCCCGCAGCGTCCTCGCCATTGGTGGTGTCGAGCTCGATCGGCCCCCATCCGTTGGCGGCGTCGGTGAGCGGGAGCTCCGACACCCACACCTCTGCCGGATCCGGCGGAGGAGTCGGGTTGGGTGTCGGAGTCCCGGTCTCGGAGGCCGTCGGGGTCGGGGTCGGGGTCGGAGTCGGTGCGGTGTCGCCGCAGACGAACCGCGCCCCCGCCCAGACGGCGTGGTCCCACCAGGGGTTGTCGCCGGCGTCGGTGACGACGAGGGTGAGGAAGGCCTCGGCGGAGACATCCACGTCCACCGTTCCCGCACCGCCGCCGGTGAGGACGTCGGAGGTGACGAGCGCGCCCTGCGCGCCGCGCACCTCGAAGGTCACCGACCCGTTCGTCCCGACGGTGTCGTCGACGCCGATCGCGCTGACGAACCTCGTGCATCCCTCCGGGACATCGACGGTGACCGACGAGGCCGCGTGCACACCGAGACCGGAGGAGTACCCGATGCCAGCGAGCACGATGGGTGCGCCGTCTCCGGCGGCATCCTCTCCGTTCGTCATGTCGATCTCCACCGGTCCCCAGCCGTTGGAGACGTCGCGCAGGGGCAGCTGCGACAGCCACATCTCGTCACCGCCGCCGGCAGGTTCGTCGATGACGAGCGTCGTCTCGGCGTCGCCCGTCGCGCCGAGCGAGTCGGTGGCAACCACGCGGAGGGTGTGAGAGCCCGGCTGGGTGACGGTGGTCACGAGCGTCGCATCGGTGCCGATCGGGACGCCGTCGAAGAACCACTCGTAGGTGAGGGTGTCGCCCTCGGGGTCGCTCCCGCGCGCCACCGCTTCGACGGTCACCGGTGCCGGACCCGAGGCGACGCCGGGAAGCTCGATGGCCACGGCCGGCGGAAGATTCTCGTACACCGCCCGGAAGGTCGAGGCCCCCTCGCCCGCGACGAAGGTCCGGGAGGCCTCTGCGACGCCGTCCGACCAGCCGGCGAAGGTGCGGCGCGCCTGCACCGGGGGAGCGGTGAGCGTCTGGGTCGACCCGCGGATCGGGCGGATGACGGCGGGCCCCTCGATGCGCAGGCCCTCGTCTTCGTAGACGACCCCCAGCCCCGCCGGTTCGGTCTCGACGGTGTAGGCCAGGCGATCGGGGACGGCCGTCTCGCAGCGGACGTCCGTGAGTCCCGAGGGTGAGGTGGCGGTCAGGCACACCTCGTAGAAGGTGTCGTCGCCGTGCTCGTCGACCGTGACGACACCGGTGGTCGCCGTGGAATCGGCGGGGTCGACGGTCCACGAGGGGGTTCCGAAGTGGCTGTGCTGGTTGTGCCACTGCCGCACCTCCCACCGGTGCCCGGTGGTGGGCATCGGGCCGTCAGGTGTGGACGCGCGCCCCCGGAACACCAGCTCGTCGCCGATCGCGTACGGCGACGGAAGGAGCGGGTCCACCTCCGCCAGCGGCGGATCGTTCCCGGCGGTCACGCGCGTGGTCGTGGTCGACGACAGCCCTCCCGGCCGGTCCTGCGTGACGGTCAACCGCACGTCGAAGGCGCCGGGCTCGGTGAAGACGTGCGTCGGCTCGACGTCGGTGGACACGGGGGAGCCGTCTCCGAAATCCCACGCGACCCGCAGCGGCGCGCCGCCGGCGTCGTACGACGACCGCGACGAGAAAGCCACCTCCAGCGGTGCGACCCCCGATGTGGCGGAGGCGGTCGCGATCGCCACCGGCGGGGCATCCGCGTCGAGATAACGGATGCGACGGATCTCGCCGCCCGCACTGGCGTACTTCACCCAGTAGATGTTCGTGTCAGGCCCTGCGACGACCTGCACCGGACCGGAGCCGGCCCCGGTGTCGACACCGAACTGCGAGACGTTGGTCGCCGCGCCCTGCGCGTCGAAGTGCACCGCACGGATCCACCGGCGGTTGTAATCGGCGATGAACAGGGCCCCGTGATACGCCTCCGGATACGCCTCACCCTCGTAGAACGCTCCGGCGTTGGCTGCGGCGCCGCCCGCGGAGTGGTCGTAGGTGTACACCGGCGCGGTCACCGCCTCGAGACCCCGGTCGTAGAGGGCCGCGCAGGCCGACGCGGTGCCGGTGTTGGCGGCATAGGTGTCCTGTCGGCGGCTCACCGTCGACATGCCCTCCGACCCGGCGGCCAGTCCGCCCTCGTAGCAGGGCCAGCCGAAGTTCGCCCCCTTTCCGGTGTTGATCTCCTCCCAGGTGCCCCAGCCGACATCCCCGACCCAGGCGGCACCGGTCTGAGGGTGGATCGCCATGCGGAAGGGGTTTCGAAGTCCCGACGACCACACCTTCGAGCGATTCGCCCCGGGATCGTCGGCGCGGAAGTAGGGATTGTCGGGGAGCCCCTCGCCGGTGACGGGATCGATGCGCAGAACCTTGCCCGAGAGCGAGTCGAGGTCCTGCGCGAGGATCGCGCGCGGATCGGGGCCGTTGTAGTTCGCTCCGTCGCCGTTGGTGACGAACAGCGACCCGTCGGGCGCGAAGGCGACCGTGCCGATCGTGTGGGAGTTCTCATCCGACCCCAGGCAGTCGCGGATCGGCTCGCCCTCGAGTGTGCCGCCGGTCATGCACGACACCCGTGACGTGTCGCGACCGTCATCCTCATTGCCGATGTTCTCCCGGGTGCTGGCGGTGCCGAGCAGCACGACGCCCGAATCGGGGAGTGCGCGGCGGTAGTCGAACGCCGGGTCGGCGGTGAACCGCTCCAGACGACTCACCCGCCCCGGGATCGGCCACCCCTGATCGAGCAGAACCCCCGGCGGGTCGTAGGTGTAGAGGAGGTAGACGTACGGCTCAGCCGGGAAATCGGGATGGACCGCCAATCCGAGCAGGCCCCGGTCGTCGTTGTCATGCACCTTCTCGGAGATGTCGACGAACGGCTCGGGGTCGAGGCCGTCCGGCCCCTTCACCCTCACGACGCCGCCCTTCAGGGCGATGAACATGTCGTCCTGCGGTGTGAAGGCGATCGCGGACGGATACGGCAGCCCCGTCACCACCGACTCGTCGACGAAGCCCGGGGGGAGGTCTCCGAGCGCGGCGGTGGCGGAGGGAAGGGTGGCGGTCAGGGCGAGACCGGCGAGGGTGACGGCGGTGATCGCCACGGTCGTCACGGCACGGCGGACGCGCCGCCGCTTCGGGTGCAGATCTGCGCGCAGATCTGCGCGCGTGGTCGAGGTCATGTCGCCTCCTCGGTCGCGGGTCGTGCACCGCGCGCTCGACGAGCGGCGGCATAGACGGCGTCCAGTCGTTCGCGGATCGCCATGGGGTCGGTCGCCTCCCGCGCCCAGGCTGCGCTCTGGCGCGACAGCCGGATGCGGCGCTCACGCTCGGCCATGAGCCCGCGCACCGCGCGCGCCTGGGCGGCGGGATCGTCGGGGACGGCGACGACCAGGTCGTGACCGACCGGTCCCAGCGTCCGGGCGACCGGCTCCGACACGACGCAGGGGACGCCGGCCGTCATCGCCTCGAGCAGCGCGATGGACTGCCCCTCCCACCGGGAGAGCTGCACGTAGAGGTCGGCACGGGCGAGGAGACGTCGTTTGTCGTTGCCGAACACCGGCGGGAGGAAGCGGAGGTTCCGGGGAGCGTCGGCGATCAGCCGTCGCGCCTCGTCGGGGTCGTTGTGGTCGAGCTCGCCGTGCACCTCGAAGCGCATCTCGGGAAGGGCGTGTGCGAGCGCGGCGACGCGGTCGAGGCCCTTCTGGTACACGTCGAACCGCGCAAGCGTCACGGCAATCGGCGTCAGGGCGCGGCTACCGGTGTGCCGGGGCGGATGGTCGGGGGCATCCGGCAGCGGGTTGCGCACGATCGTCGTCCGCGCGCGCGGCGCGATCGCCCGGACGTCCTGCTCCTCCACCGCCGACAGGCACACCACCCGTGCCGCCGCCCGCAGCGCCGGGCGTTCGAACAGCCGGATCCACACCGCCTTGCGCCACCGGTCGCGTGCCCGCCCGGCGGGTGCGAGCCCCGAGTGGGGCGACAGGACGAACGGCGTGCGGGTCAGTCGGCACGTCATCGCCCCGACGGCGTTCAGCGGACGATACACCGAGTGGAAGTGCACGATGTCGGGCCGCAGGCGTGCCAGCATGCGGATGACGCGGACCGCCGCGATCGGGAGAGGTGCGCCACCTCGCCAGGCGGCGTCGAGCACCGCGACCGAATGACCAGCCTTCCGCTGTGCGCGGGCGAGGGTCGTCACCACCGCGCCGATGCCGTCGAGCGGTGAGGGGGAGGTGGCCAGATCCACGTGGACGATGCGCATGTCAGCCTCCCAGCACCACGAAGCGGGCCGCGATGACGACGAGGGCCAGGAGGATCGCCGCCCCGGCGACGATGCGCAGCGCCACGCGCGTGCGTGCGGAGAAGAGCCCGACGACGCTGACCGTCCAGCTGATTATCGCGAGCACCACCGCCGAGATGCTCGCGGCGAGGAGGGCAGGGGAGAGGAGGAATTCGCTCAACGCGACACCTCCCGCACTGCCAGCGCGGCCGCCGCGACGACGGCGACGACTCCGACGACGAGCGCCGGGTGGAACAGGCCCACCAGAAGGAGCGCCTGCGCGATGACAGTCGCCGTCCCGAGGCCCAGCGCCACCACGAGCACGAGCGTCTGTGCGGCGGGGCGATCGCCGGGCAGCGCGAGGGCGACGGCCATCCCTGCACCGAAGAGGGTGAAGGGCGCGACCACGAGCATGGGGCCGGCTCCCTCGGCTCCGCTCGCGGAGAGGACGACGGCGCCGAGGGCCCAGGCGAGCAGGAACACGGTGGCCAGTTCGCGGATCATCCGGCACCCCCAACGCGGTACACGACTCCGCCGGAGTTCTCGCACACCACGGTCATTGCGGGATCCGCGGCCAGCTCGCGCTGCAGAGCCGTCGGCCAGGTGGCCGGGGCGCCCAGAGAGCGCACGACGAACTGCAGCTGAGGCTCGGTGACGATGAGATATCTCGGTCGGGGGGTCTGCTCGAGCCGGGCTCTCAGATCGTCGGCGGTCTCGGCGTCGAAGGCACGCTCGTTGGCCGAGAGATGCAGGTGGTCGGCGATGTCGCGGAACTGCCATGCGAGGTGAGGGCTCACCGACAGGATCGTCGACCCTGCCGGGGCGCGGTCGTAGAGGCATCCGGCCAGCGCGATCTCGTCGGCCCTCACGCGCTCGAACGGCTCGTTCCCGTAGCGGGCGACGAGGAACGGCGGCACGCAGGCGACGCTGACGATGACGACGGCCGCCGCCGCGGCGCGACCGAGTCCGCGCCGGGTGATGAAGAGCTTGGTGACGAGCATGGCGAGGAACGGCGTCGCGAAGACCATCACGCGCAGCACCCCCTCGCCGCCGTAACTCTGGGCGAACAGGAGGAAGCCCGGGGCGGCGGCCAGGAGCGGCAGCGACAGCTCGATGCGTCGATCGCGGACGTATTCCGCGATGACACCGCCGGCGGCGGCGAGGACGACGGCGAGCGTGAAGCCCAGTCGTACCGCGACGACCGCCTGGTGCTCGGCGGAGCCGCCGGTGCGCTCGACGATCCCTGCCGACAGATTGCCCACGGGGTCGCCGACTCCGCCGAAGACGTCGGCGATGAACGGGATCCAGAAATCCGATGCTCCCCACGAGACCCAGACGAGGGCGGTGACCCCCACGATCCACGCCGGCAGCATCCACGGGAGGCGTCCCGCGTACCACAGCACGGCCAGCTGGACAGTGATCACGAACGGTGTCAGCTGATGGGTCATCGCCACTGCGGCGCAGAGCACCACGACCGATCCGACCAGCAGCAGTGCATCCGGGATGCGCGCGCGCACGAGAGCGGCGTCCCGGATTCCGGGTCGGCGGGGCCACAGCAGCCCGCCGCGCCGGAGCACCCCGTCGCGCGTCGTCCACAGCGTCGGTGGTCGATCAGACAGGGTCAGCACGATCGCGATGATCGACAGCCCCAGGAGGAGCGCCAGCGACTGCGGCGCGAAGTAGTCCTGTCCGAACCAGTCGATGAGGGGGAAGAACCACACCGCGAGCCAGGGAGCCCGCCAAGATCCGCGCCATACGACCACGCAGCGCCGGGCGATGACGAGGATCGCAGGAAGCATCGCCAGCACGAAGAACAGCGGGGCGAACCTCAGCACCGGCTCGGGCACGGAATCGCCGGCGGGCGAGAATGCCGACGCGGTGACGACGAAGAACGCCGGCCAGCTGAAGCGTGCGCCCAGGCTCGGGAGCACGTCGTGATGCTCCATGACGTGTGCGGTGTACCCGGCGTGCAACCACGCGGTGGGAAAGCGGGCGAGCTGCTCGAGCACGATCATCGTGCCGTGCACGACGACGGCGAAGGCGCCCGCCAGGAGCCCGAGCGTCCACGGATGCTCCTCGGGCAGGCGGAGCACGAAGACGAAAGCGCCGACGAGGCACAGGACGGTGACCAGGAGCGAAGCGGGCCACACCGTCACCACGGCGAAATGGAGCGCCGTCACCGTGAGGGCCGCGGTGGTGAACAGCAGCGGTCGCCGCATGAGCGCACCGCGGGGCCCGCGGGGGCGTTCTTCCGGCGCGGACGATGGAGACCCCGCAGACGTCGTCCGGGCGCGGGAAGGCGAGGTGTCGCGCGAAGACTCAAGGACCATGGGTCACCGCCCGGGTCGTTGTGCGGCGACTTCCGGAGAGAAGGAGCACCGCGGCGAGGGCGACCAGCTGTCCCGCCGCCCACGCGAAGGCCATGCCCAGCGCGCCGGCGCCCGGCACGGTCCAGGCGGCGATCCCGAGGACCGCCGCTGCGTGGATGACCTCGACCAGAGCGATGCGCCCGGTGCGCCGTGCGGCGCGAAGCCTCGCCAGGCGCAGGATGAGGATCGCGCGAAGGAGGGATGCCGCGGCGAAGACCTGCAGCACCGGTGTGCCCTGCACGGCGTAGGTCGGACCGAGGAGGGCGAGGATCGGTTGGGCGAACACCGCCAGGGCGGTGGCGCCGACGGCGACGACGACGAGGGTGCGGAGGGTCACCCGGCGCGACAGCTCGTCTGCGCGCTCCGGGGTGCGGGCCAGCTCGGTCGCGAGTGGAACTGCGGCATTGTGGGCGAGGGTGTCCAGCACGAGCACGATCGCCCACGCCGCCGCGAAGACGCCGGCCATCTCGGCCCCCGACCAGGCGAAGACGATGTAAGGCAGAAGCGTCGTGCATGACTGCAGCGCGACGACCCCGATGTAGTCCGTCGCGAGGAAGCGCGCATCCTGGCCACGGCGAGTGCCGACAGCGATGTCCGGCGCCCGGGGCGCGGCGATGCGGGGGAGGGCGATCACGAGGGCCGCCACGGGTACCACGAGGACGACGGGCACGAAGGTCGCGAGAACGATGGCGTCGCCGCTCGGGACGTCGCCGGGTCGTGCCGTGGCGGGCAGCAGAGCGACCGCGCCGACGAGCACAGCGATCTTCAGCACGGCGTATCCGCCGTTGAGTACGGGGACGAGTGCCGTGCGACGGCGGGCGATGAGGAGGGCGTCCTTGACCGCGAACGTCGTCCACGCCACCGCGCAGGTCACGAGGAGGGGGAGCGTCGCGGGAACGATCGCCGTGCGAGCCGCGAGGGCGTCCACCGTCACGATGACCGCACTCACCACCGTTCCGACGGCGAGCGTCGCGCCCGCGGCGAGAGCCCACAGGCCGAACGCCGCGGTGCGGCCGTCTCCCGACGCGCGGGCGAGGAGAACGCCGGCCGACTGGTAGAGATTCATCTGGCCGAGGCCGGCGATCGTCAACACGATGGCGACCGTGGCCGTTCCCGTCCCCACCGCCTCCACCGGCAGGAGGCGCGCGGCGACGACCCAGAAGGCGAAGCCCAGCGCCGCGGTGACCACGGTGTTGACGAGCATCAGGTGGCTCCCGCGCAGCGCAGGATCGGCCCACTCGCGGGCGAGCAGCGCCGAGAGCCCGCGGCGCTCGCTGGTCGTGCGGTGCGTGGCGATCATCCGGCCGCTCCCGCCCGGTACCGGTGGGCATGCGACATCGCGGTCGGCGTCGTGAGAGGCCGGCGTTCCGGCCGGATGCGAGCGTCGACATACCCGACGACGGTTGCGGCGAGCCCGATGACGATGACGCCGGCGCGGGCGAAGGCGGCGGGCCGGAGATGCGTCAGCCCCTCGCCAAGGGCCCGGATCGTCGCGTCGAGAAGGGTCACGACGACGAATCGCCGTTCGGTGCGCAGCGTCGCCGCGCCCGGGTGCCGGCGCGACACGGCCGCTTTGCTGCGCCCCTCGCCGCGGCAACGCCGCAGGAAGTAGTCCAGGCGCTGACGGTGGGCGGTGACGCGGTGGTGTACCCGGGCGCTCCGGGCGAGCACGATGACGGAGCCGGATGCCTGCGCGGTCAGCCGCAGCGAGACCTCCGTCTCCTCGCAACCGGCCGTCGACGACCCGACCCGACCCAGCTCGGTGACGAATCCCCCCGCGAGGGAGAGCGCCTTCGCGCGGAAGGCCATCGCGCAGCCGACGGGGTTGCGAACCGCTCCGCCGTCGTCCGGGAGCCCCCGGTGGCTGCAGCCGACCACCCAGAGGAACTCGTCGGGAAACCACCCGGGGCGCCCCGGAGCATCCCACACCGGGACAGCGAACCCGCTCACGCCGACGACATCCGGGGCGGCGAACGGCGCGGTCATCCGTTCCACCCACGTGGTCTCCGCGACGGCGTCGTCGTCGAGGAACATCACGATGTCGGCGTCGGCGTCGGCGTCGGCGGCGGCTCGCAGGCCGGTGTTCCGTGCATCGGACAACCCCTGGCGCCCCGAGTTGCGGACGACGACGGTGTCGGCCTCGAGCTCAGCGCTGAGCAGGGCGAAGAGGTCGTCGTGGTGATCGACCACGACGATGACGAGCGCCGGCAGCATGGTCTGGTGGGAAAGGGAGGCGCGAGCGGCGCGCAGGTCATCGAGGCGCTGTGGTGTGAAGCAGCAGATGACCACCGCGGTGCGGGTCGGCGGGGGCATGGGAGTGCCTCATTCGCCTTCACCTGCGAGTTCGGCGGTCACCTTCGCGCGGGTGCGCCTCTCGGTGCCGACGACCGAGGCGAACGAGGCGCCGACGAAGCGCTCGAACAGCAGCGTGCGGAGACACCTCAGTCCGTCGCGGACAGCGGAGAGGTTGCTTTCGCCGAAGCGGCGGGATGCCTCGAAACTCGGCACCTCCACCACGCGAAGGTTCGCTTTCGCCGCACGGACGTGCATGAGCGTTTCGATCTCGAACCCGTCTCCCCAGTGCCGCAGACGTGTGCCGTCGGCCGGATCGGGGAGGTGCAGCGCCCACGCGGCCTCGCGGGTCATCGCATTGAAGCCGTAGCAGAGGTCGCTGTGGCTGGTTCCGAACAACAGGTTCGCCAGAGCGTTGAGCATCTTGTTGCCGATGAACCGCACGGCCGTGATGTCCGCGCTTCCGCCACCGGGGGAGAAACGGCTGCCCCGGACGTAGTCGGCGCCGGCATGCAGGGGGGCGACGAAGCGATCGATCTCGCGCGGGTCCATCGAGCCGTCGGCGTCGATGGTGACGATCTCGGCGCCGGTGGCGGCGAGGATGCCGGTGACCAGCGCGCTGCCCTTTCCCGGCCGGGTCTGACCGAGGACGCGAATGCCGGGTCGTGCCTCACGGGCGATGGCGACCGTGGCGTCCGTCGATCCGCCGTCGACAAGGATGACTTCGTCGACGGTGTCGGGGAGGAGCCCCAAGACGTGTTCGATGTTTCTGGCTTCGTTGAGCGTCGGGATGACGACGCTCAGGGTGTGAATACTCACGGGTCCTGCTCTCTCCGGTTCGGCAAACGGAAGGTCGGCGAGCAGGGCTGTATGGCGAGGGCGTCACCGTCGGGCACGGCGACACACAAAAGCGAGGACGGACTGCTTCTCCCCAGTCGCATGGCGTGCGCACGCGCACACCCCGTTGAGCGCACGACGGCGCGGCATCACCTCCCTCGGGGAAGGCTTCACCATGCCCGCGAAGCCACGCATGCGGCGGCATGAGCCACCGTGCGCGAGTCAGCGAAACCCCAGTGATGGAGGCTTCCCAGAGCTGTTCGGTATTCCCTCGTCGGATCGGGTTCCGAGCGGGGGTGCGGGAAGCATACGACCGCGGTTCCATGAATGGCAAGGGGGATAAACCCCCTGTCAGGCCCCCTGTTTTCCCGCTTCTTCCACACGGATTCGTTCAGAGGCCTCACATACCCCGGCTCGTACGATGGAGCCCATGTGTGGAATCGTCGGATACGTGGGCCCGCGTCAGAGCCAGGCCATCCTCCTCTCGGGCCTCGCCCGTCTCGAGTACCGCGGATACGACTCCGCCGGCATCGCGGTCATCGACGGTGGCGGAGATCTGGGTATGCGCAAGCGCGCCGGCAAGCTCGGCATCCTCCGCGACGACCTGAAGATCCACCCCCTCGCCGACGGCACCACCGGCATCGGGCACACCCGCTGGGCGACCCACGGCGGACCCACCGACGACAACGCGCACCCGCACCTGGCGGACGACGACAGGCTCGCCGTCATCCACAACGGCATCATCGAGAACTACGCCGCCCTGAAGTCCGAGCTGCTCGCCGAGGGCTTCACCTTCAAGAGCGAGACCGACACCGAGGTCGCCGCCGTGCTCCTCGGTCGTGCGTACCGCGCACGCGGGGGCGACCTGGTCGCCGCGTTCCGCGACGTCGCCGCCCGCCTGGAGGGCGCCTTCACGCTGCTCGCGATGCACCGCGACCAGCCGGGACTCGTGGTCGGTGCGCGCCGCAACTCGCCGCTCGTGATCGGCCTCGGCGAGGGGGAGAACTTCCTCGCCTCCGACGTCGCTGCCTTCGTCGAGCACACCCGCGACGCCCTCGCGATCGGGCAGGACGAGATCGTCGCCATCACGCCCGAGGGCGTCGAGGTCACCGACTTCGACGGCAACCCGGTCGAGGTCGAGCGGTTCGAAGTGACCTGGGACGCCTCGGCCGCCGACAAGGGCGGCTGGTCGTCGTTCATGGCCAAAGAGGTCTCCGAGGAGCCCGAGGCCGTCGCGAACACGCTGCGCGGTCGCATCCGTGACGGCGCCGTCACCATCCCCGAGCTCGACGGACTCGACGACCTCTTCACCGGCATCTCTCGCATCATCGTGATCGCCTGCGGCACCGCCGCCTACGCGGGGATGACGGGCAAGTACGCCCTCGAGCAGTGGGCGCGGGTGCCGGTCGACGTCGAGCTCGCGCATGAGTTCCGGTACCGCGACCCGGTGCTGACCCCCGACACGCTCGTGGTCTCGATCAGCCAGTCGGGCGAGACGATGGACACGCTCATGGCGGTCAAGTACGCCCGCGAGCAGGGGGCGAAGACCGTGTCGATCTGCAACACGCAGGGCGCGACCATCCCCCGCGAGTCGGACGCGATCGTCTACACCCACGCCGGTCCCGAGGTCGCCGTCGCCTCGACGAAGGCGTTCGTCGCGCAGATCACGGCGCTGTACCTCCTGGCCCTCCACATCGCGGGCCTGCGTGGCACGCTGAGCGCCGCCGAGATCGCCGAGCAGGCCCACGAGCTCGAGTCCGTGCCCGAGAAGATCGCGCACATCCTCGCCACCGAGCAGGAGCGCATCGAGCAGCTCGCGCACTGGATGGGTGACACCCGATCGGTGCTCTTCCTCGGCCGCCACGTCGGGTACCCCATCGCCCTCGAGGGTGCGCTCAAGCTCAAGGAGATCTCGTACATCCACGCCGAGGGCTTCGCCGCCGGCGAGCTCAAGCACGGTCCGATCGCGCTCATCGAGCCGGGACAGCCGGTGTTCGTCATCGTGCCGTCGCCGCGCGGGTCGGCGGTGCTGCACCCGAAGGTCGTGTCGAACATCGAGGAGATCAAGGCCCGCGGTGCGCGCGTGATCGCGATCGCCGAAGAGGGGGATGTCGCGGTGCTGCCCTCCGCAGACGAGGTGCTGCGCATCCCGCTCGCCGGCCCGCTTTTCGAGCCGCTCCTCGCCGTCGTGCCGCTGCACATCTTCGCGATGGGCCTCGCCACGGCGAAGGGCCTCGACGTCGACCAGCCGCGCAACCTCGCCAAGTCGGTCACGGTCGAGTAGGATTTTCACGGAACATTAATCCACAGCCCCTCCGGCCTAAACCGGTATATCACTAGGCTCGGCCGGGTGATCGTCCGCTCTGGGTCGCGCGCCGCGCGAGGGATTCTGGCCACCGTCGCACTGACCGCCGTGCTCGCGGCATCCGGTTGCACGTTTATCTCCGACGCCATCGTCGACAGCGCGACCGGTGGCGGCGGGGGCGCCGGCGGCTTCGCGGCATCAGAGACCGAGCTGCAGGTGCTCTACGCCGCCGGCGACACCGGTGGCGTCGCGACGCAGCGCATCTCGGTCGGCCCGTCCGACGACGGCGAGCTCAGCATCGACATCTCCGAAGACGAGGTCTCGGGTGTGGGCGACATGACCCAGGCGGCGTCGTGGAACGCCGTGTCGGTCGCCACCCTCCTCACCGGTGCACCGCTCGACGTGTCCTACCGCTTCGCCTTCGACGGGCGCATCGACGGGCCCAGCGCCGGGGCGCTCACGACCATCGGCATCCTGTCGCTCTACTACGGCGACGACATCGCCGACGACGCGACCATGACCGGCACCATCAACCCGATGGGGACCGTCGGCACCGTCGGCGGCATCCCCGAGAAGGTGCAGGGCGTCATCGACGAGGGCACGATCTCCACCGTCCTGATCCCCGCTGGACAGCGCAACGTGCCCGATGCCGCCGGAAACCTCGTCGACGTGGGCTCGCTCGGACGCAGCGGCGGCGTGGAGGTCGTCGAGGTCGCCGACGTCTACGACGCCTATCCGCTGCTGACCGGCGAGGAACTGCCAAGGCCCGCGGACGACGCGGCGCCGGCCATCCCGGACGCGGCATACACGAAGTTCCAGAGCGCCGGCGACGCCATGCTCGCCACGTACGACCGGGCTCTGGCGGAGTTCGCCGCCCTCGATCCGGTCGTCCAGCAGGCCGCCGGCACCATTCCTGCCGAGGCGGCGGCGTACGCCGACCGTGCCCGTCAGCTGCAGGTGCAGGCGCTGCAGGGCGGGGCGTTCTTCGAGGCATCCCAGGCGGCTGCGGTCATGCAGGCCACGGCGTCGACCTTCCGCACCGTGCAGGACCTCCTCACCTCGGGCGGCAACGCCATCGGTGCGCGTCTGGACGGCGCGGCCAGCGCCGAGGGCGAGTTCACCGCGTTCCTCGATCAGCTCAGCACCTACGAGCCCGAGACCCTCGCCGATGCCGAGGCCCTCGTCACCGCCTACGGCAACGCCTTCGACGCCTACACCCTGCTGCAGTACGCCACCGCGAGCCTGCAGCGGATCGCCGACACGATCGCCGCGGCCGGCTACACCGACTTCGAGCAACTGCTCACCGACGCCCTGACGCCGCTGATCTACTACGACCTCGCCCGCGGCAACCTCGCCTTCGCCCAGGCGGTCTTCGACATCGGCCGCGACAACGGCGGCACCCCGATCGCCGAGGGTGCCGACCTCGATGCCATCGCCTCGTTCTTCCGTCGCGCGGCCGACGCCGACTGGGCGGCATTCGAGTCGGGTGTCATCCAGCCGATCGCCGAGTCGCGGGGGGAGTCGAACGATGTCTTCCGTACTGCCCTGTCGGCCGTCGATACCGACGTCGCGCTGTCCTACACCGCGCAGCAGTCGGTCGCGTCGATCGAGCAGTACCTCGGTGAGGGAAGCAACGCTCCCTACGCGGCTATGGGCTACGGCTATGTCAACTACGCCCGCAACGCGGTGCTGATCGAGAAGTACTACAACAACGGCGTCCTCGACGACAACCTGCAGGTCGTGGGCGTGTCCTCTGAGACGATCCTCACCTCCGCGCTCGATCTCGGTCGCACGCAGACCGCCCGCGGAGCGGGCATCCTCACCGCCGAGGGCACGTCACCGGTGCTGATCGCGGGAGCCTACGAACAGGCCGGGGTCGCCCGCGAGGGCGATGTCGCCGACAAGTTCCAGGCGATCGCGCAGTACTCAGGGGCATTCGTGCTCTCGCGGATCCTCGCCTATGCGGGCGGGTTCGAGCGTTCGGGGTACGCCGCGGACTGACGGGGAAAGCTTTTCCGCCCCGTTCAGCAGCCGTTCACCGGTGCGACCCGTGGCGCTGTGCGGCATCCCTAGCGTGGCCGAGGCCCTCTGACGACGGGGGCCTCAACTCGAAAGTGATCCATGCCTCGCCGACGCCGTTCCCTGCCCGCGCTTGTCCTCGTCCCCGTCCTCGCCGCCTCTTCCGTGGCTCTCGCGACGCCTGTCGCCGCCGCGGAATCCCTGCCGTCACCCGCTCTCGTGGTGACCGAGATCGTCGCCGACAACGTCGGCGCCGATCACTTCGAATTCTTCGAAGTGCGCAACACCACCGATCGGGCGATCGACCTCGACGCTGAGAGCATCGACTTCGCCTACACCTATGCCGACGGGTCGGACACCGCGCGGGATGTCGTGCTCACCACCCCGGCGGGCACCGTCATCGCCCCGGGCGCGACGGTGGCCCTGTGGCTCAGCTACACCTCGGGGAGCGTCGACAGCTTCGCCCGATCGGTCGACGACTTCCGGGCGCATTTCGCCGCCACGCAGCCCGAGACCGACTACGACGTCGTCCGGGTCGAAGGACAGCCCGGCATCGCCAACGGCGGCTCCCGCGGCATCCGCGTCACCGCGGCGGGCACGGAGATGAGCCACTCCTTCGCCGCGGCAGGCGCCTTCGGCGCCGACCTCGCCGCAACGTTCGGGCCGCCGCAGTCGGGGACGAGCGCCCTGCCCCTCGCCACCCTCGCGCCCGCGACCCCCGGCCGGCTCGCGGAAGCAGAACCGACGCCGGAGCCGACGAACGAACCGACGCCGGAGCCGACGGGCGAACCGACCCCCGGCCCCACCGAGACCGCACCCGCTGCACCGCTGACGGCCCGCGATCTGCTGATCACCGAGTTCGCGCCCGACACCACCGGCACCGACCGGTTCGAGTACATCGAGATCGCCAACACCACCGATCGCGCGATGGATCTCGGCGCGGACGTCCGCATCAGCTACGACTTCCTGTCCGGCCAGAAAGACCTCACGGTACCGGCCGGATCGATCATCCCCGCGAACGGTGTCGCGGTGCTGTGGCTCCAGTACGCGCCAAACACCGACGGGCTGACCGCCGCGGACTTCCGGGCGTTCTACGGCGCCGGTGATGATGTCGTCGTCGTCCCCCTCGCGGGACAGGCCGGCTTCGCCAACAGCGCCGAGCGCGGCATCCGTCTTCTCGCCCCGGCTCCGGACGGCGCCGACCCGGTCGAGATCTCCGCCGCCCGCTACCGGGCCGACGAGGTCGGCGCCGGACTCGGCGTGGACTACCGGCTCCCCGAGGCGTCGACCGCCACCCAGATGACCGTGCTCCGCGCTCTCGCCGCACCGACCCCGGGCGTCGTGGATCCGGCGGCCTTCGTGCCCGCGCCGTTCGTTCCGGTCGCCGACCCGCAGCTGGTGACTGCACCGCTGCAGATCACCGAGATCGCCCCCGACACCGCCAACGTCGCAGGTGCCGACGGGTACGAGTTCATCGAGATCTACAACGCCACCACCGAACCCATCGCGTTCCGAGACTTCACACTGAAATACCTCTACCCGCTCGAGGACCTCACCAACTCCAACACCGTGCTGTGGCCCGCCACCGTGCGCGACTCCGTCGTCGCCCCCGGCGCCACCCTGGTGTTTTGGATCAAGAACGGCGCCAACGACGCCCTCACCGCCGACGACTTCAACAGGCACTTCGGCAGCGCCCTCGTCGCCGGGCAAGACCTGTTCGAGATCGCCAGCGGCGGCATGGCGAACGGTTCGCCGCGAGGTCTCGAGATCGTCACGAACACCGGCTTCGCGATGAACCGCGCCTACTACAACCTCGGTGGCGTCGACGACGTCACCGCCGACCAGCCGGTGCAGTACGCGGTGAACCCCGACGACCTCCTGGTGCAGAAGAAGCTCGGCACGGCGCCCGCGACCCCCGGTGCGATCTACCGGGAGCAGGTGCCCGGTGGGCTGATGGTCACCCCGATGGATGCCGCGGCCCCGGCCGTCACCGACGCCACCGCGCCTGAGATCACCCCCGGCGCGGACTTCCCGCTGCAGATGACGGTGACCGACGATCGGCAGGTGCGGACGGTGGAGATCGAGGTCGCGAGCAACCTCGACGCCGCGCCGCTGCGTCACACCCTGCTCGCGGGCGCCGACGGCGTGACCTACCGCCATGCGATCCCCGCCGTCGACCTCACCGGCAAGACGTGGTTCGAGTACCGCGTGATCGCCAGGGACGGCGCGAACGAGACCGTCACCGACGTCCGGCGCGTCGCAGTGGCCGGTGCCGACTCCTCGCCGGTGCGGCTGCAGCTGCAGGAGGGCCAGTGGGTGTCGGGTGCGACCGAGATCGTCGCGGGCGGCAACACCTTCCCCTCCGACATCCGTCTGTCGATCGACGGCGTCGAGGTCGAAACGACCCCGCGCCTGGAGAACCCGGCGGTCTTCGCCTTCGAGGCGAGCGGCACCGACGCCCTGTTCCGCAATGGCGTGCGTATCGGCGATGAGGTGCTGCACGTCTTCGACCGCGGCACCTACGCCGACTGGGCCACCATCACGGTGCCCGTCCCGGTGTCGTACCTCACCGGAGAACGCGTCGACCTCGGCGTCTGGGCAGGGACCAAGGCCAAGACCGACCGTGACCCGAACGAGAACAACGACGACTTCACGATTCGCGGAATCCGCCTGATCCTCCCCGACGGGCGCACCCTCGCCCCCGAGGGATACACCGACCCGACCGCGATCGTGCCGATGGGCGACAGCCAGGGGCGTCTGGACGTCTTCGAGGCCGGCTTCGCTCTCCCCGGCGACGCGCGCACGGCCGTGGGTCACCTGTGGGAGACCACGGCCGCCGCCGACGGCGCCCACCGCGTCCGGGCGAGCGCCGGTGACGACGCCGTCGAGGTCGCCGTGAACGTCGACAACACGGTTCCCGAGATCGAGACCGACCTCGAGGAGGGGCGCCTCTACCAGGGCGAGTTCACCATCGACGCTGCCGCGAGCGATGCGGGAGCCGGGGTGTCCGCGCTCACGGCCACACTCGACGGCCGAGCCATCGAGCTTCCGTACACCACCGGTTCGCTTCTCCTCGCCGACGGCGCGCACACCGTGATCTTCACTGCGGTGGATGCCGCGGGCAATCGTGCCGAGCGGACGGTGACGTTCCAGACCCCGGTCGAAGAGCCCGGCAACGAGCTCCTCTCGCCCGAGGACGGCGCCGAGTTCGACACCGGCGACCCGATCGACCTCACCGCCCGCGCGACCGATCCGACCGGCGACCGCCTGGACGTGTCGTTCCGGGAAGCGGTCCGCACGGTGCCCGGTGCCGGCATCGAGGCGACGACCGGTGAGATCGGCACGGCGCTGTCGACCGACCGCACCGGCGCGCGCGGGCTCACCGCGGAGGAGGTGAGCGCCATCGGCCGGCTCGACGAGAGCGCGCTCACGCAGACATCCGACACCGCCTTCCCGTACCAGCTGTTCGAGGTGGCGGTCCCCGGTGACGCCGGTGACGACGCCCGCGTGAGGGTGAGGTGGGACGGGTCGGCCAACGCCGACGCGAAGGTGCTCCTCTACGCCCTCGGGACCGACGGCGCCTGGCAGGAATTCGACCGCGCAGTGACGACCGACGGCGCGCCGACGTCCTTCACGCTCGAGGCGATGGTGCCCGTCGACGGCTTCGCGGCCGAGGGGACGGTGACCGTGCTCGTGCAGCACTCGGAGGGCTTCGCCGGCTCGAACCTCTCCACCCGCGACACCGTCGTGGAGCCCGCCCACCCTGAGGACACGCCTCGATCGGCGTACGACTTCACCTTCGCGTGGGAGTCGGACACCCAGTACTACAACGAGACGTTCTACAACCACCAGGTGGCGATCCACGATTACCTGCTGGCGGAGCGGAGCGACCTGAACCTGCAGTACCTCTTCCACACCGGCGACGTGGTCAACATCGCCGAGGACATGGCGCAGTGGGAGCGGGCCGATCCCGCGTATGCCGCACTCGATGAGGCGGGTCTGCCCTACGGTGTGCTCGCCGGCAACCACGACGTGGGAGCCTTCGACGCGAACTACACGAACTTCAGCGCGTTCTTCGGCGCGTGGCGGTTCGCCGACAACCCGTGGTGGGGCGGCGACTACCTCGACAACCGCGGGCACTACGATCTCATCACCGCCGGTGGCATCGACTTCCTGATGCTCTACATGGGATGGGGTCCGGGCGATGCGGAGATCGCGTGGATGAATGACGTCATCTCCCGCTATCCCGAGCGCACGGTCATGCTGAACCTGCACGAGTACATGCTGACGACGGGTGGTCTCGGGCCCATTCCGCAGCGCATCTACGACGAGGTCGTGGCCCCGAACCCGAACGTGCGGACGGTCTTCTCCGGCCACTACCACGACGCGTTCACCCGGGTCGACGGGTTCGACGACGACGGTGACGGAGTCGCCGAGCGCCAGGTCTACCAGGTGCTCTTCGACTACCAGGGCCTCGCCGAGGGAGGCCTCGGCTACCTCCGCCTGATGCACTTCGACAATCAGACGGGGCAGATCCTCTCCCGCACCTACAGCCCCTCGCTCGCCGACTACAACGCCGACGATCCGACGCTCGAGGTGCAGCACCAGGAGTTCGCGATCCCCTACACCGCCCTCGGCATCGCGCCGGCGCAGAAGGTGCTCGCCACCGATGCGTTCCGCGCCGACATCCTCACCACCAGCCCGATCGCCGACTTCGACGATGTCGAGAGCGGCACCGACCTGACCGCGGCGTGGGAGCCGGGGGAGGGCACCCACGGCTGGTTCGTGACCTCGATGGACCCCTACGGCGCCACCACCGACTCCGAGGTGCGCACGGTCGTCGTGCGGCCGGGCGACGGCGAGGAGCCGGGGGGCGGCGAGGAGCCGGGTGACGGCGAGGAGCCGGGTGACGGCGAAGAGCCGGGTGACGGCGAGGAGCCGGGTGACGGGCGGCCCACCGAGCCGTCGGTACCGGTGATGCCCGACCAGCTCGACCCCGCACTGCAGGGTGCGATCACCGCACCGGCGAGCGTGCGCATCGGCGACCCGTTCACCGTTGAGGTCGGCGGCGCGGCGCCGGGCACGTGGGTGCAGCTGTGGCTGCACTCGGCACCCACCGCGCTCGGGACCTGGACCCAGGTGGGCGCAGACGGCACCGTTCGCGCGGTGATCCCCGCCGGCACCACGCTCGGCGACCACGTGCTCGTGGCTCAGGACGTCGACGGCGCCGTGGGCTGGACGACGCTGCAGGTCACCGCGGCGCCCGGCGAAGCGCCGGTCGATCCGCTGCCGGGAACCGGTGGAGGCGATGGCCCCGGCTCGGGAGCGGGGGGTGAGGGCTCGACCGCGGCATCCGGCTCATCGGGTCCGCTCCCCGCCACCGGGGGAGAGGCCGCACCGCTCCTCGTCGCGGGAACGACCGCTCTCCTGCTCCTCGTCGCGGGCGTGATGCTGGTCCTCCGGCGTCAGCGCAGGGCCTGATCGCCGACGCTGATCGTCCGCAACTCCTGCAGAATCGGCCGCACGGGTCTGATTCCGGGCCCTGGAGCCGCCCGGGCGCCATTCTGCAGGAGTTGGGACACCCGCCGGCTGCCACCGCCCCGCGCTCGACACCACGCCGCCGTTGATAGGGTGACAGCCGCGGGAGAGGAGAGCGGATGATCGCCGGCATCGGCGTCGACCTGGTCGACATCTCCCGCTTCGAAGCCACCCTCGACCGCACGCCGCGCCTTCTCGAGCGCCTCTTCTCTCCCGCCGAGCGGGCGTTGAAGCCCCGGTCCCTCGCCGCCCGCTACGCCGCGAAGGAAGCGCTCATCAAGGCGCTCGGCGGCTCGGACGGCGTGTACTGGACCGACATCGAAGTGTGGAATGAGTCGTCGGGCCGCCCCCAGTTCACCCTGTCGGGAAGCACCGCCGACGTGATCGTCGACCGCGGGATCTCGTCGGTGCACCTGTCGATGTCGCACGACGCCGGCTTCGCCGTGGCGTACGTGATCGTCGAGAGGAACGAAGGAATGATCGGATGACCAGGCTCCCCGCCGGCACCATGCGCGAGGCCGTCATCGACGTCGGAGCGATCGCCGACAACGTCCGCCACTTCCGCCGCCTCACCGGCGCAGAGGTCATCGCGGTGGTCAAGGCCGACGGCTACGGTCACGGTGCGGTCCGCGCCGCGACCGCGGCGCTCGAGGGCGGGGCGACCCGCCTCGGCGTCGCCGACGTCACCGAGGCGCTGGCTCTTCGTCGCGCGGGGATCCGCGCCCCGATCCTGGCGTGGCTGCACGCGCCCGGCGCGTCGTTCGCCGAAGCCGCGGCGCACGGCATCGAGCTCGGCATCTCCACCCTCGATCAGCTGCAGGCCGCGGCGGCCGCCGCCTCGGGCGAGCGTTCGGTCGCGGTGCATCTGAAGGTCGAGACCGGGCTCTCCCGCAACGGCCTCACCCCCTCCGACGCCCGCGTCGCCTTCGCCGAGGCCGCCCGCCTCGAGCGCATCGGCAAGCTGCGGGTCATCGGCATCTTCAGCCACCTCTCCAACGCCTCCGCCGACGACGACCGCGCCGCCCTCGCGCGGTTCGAGGAGGCGCTCGGTGCCGCGGCATCCGTGGGTCTTGCCCCGCCCCTCCGCCATCTCGCAGCCACCCACGCGGCCATCGCGCTCCCCGAGACCCGCCTGAACTGCGTCCGCATCGGCATCGGCATCTATGGTCTGTCGCCCTTCGCCGACCGCGGGTCGGCTGACCTCGGCCTCCGCCCCGCCATGACGCTGCGCGCCGCGGTTGCGAACGTGCGCCGCGTGCCGGCCGGCACGGGGGTCTCCTACGGCTACGACTACCGCACCCCCCGCGAGACGACCCTCGCGCTCGTGCCCCTCGGGTACGCCGATGGCGTACCCCGGCAGGCGTCAGGAGCGGGACCGGTCACGATCGGCGGCCGCCGGTTCGATGTCGCCGGGCGTATCGCCATGGACCAGTTCGTCGTCGACGTCGGAGATGCCCCTGTCGCGATCGGCGACGAGGTCGTGCTCTTCGGCGACCCGACGCTCGGGTCTCCCGCCGCCGATGAGTGGGCCGTCGCCGCCGGCACCATCAACTACGAGATCGTCACACGCATCGGTGCGCGCGTGCCCCGCCGGCAGGTGGACGGATGACGGGATTCGACGCCCTCGTCGGGCGACGCGAGATCGCCTCGTCGGCCGAGATGGAAGCGCTCGGCGAGGAGATGGGACGGATGCTGCGCCCCGGCGACCTGATCGTCCTCACCGGCGCGCTGGGAGCGGGCAAGACCACGCTCACCCGGGGGATCGGCCGGGGTCTCGGGGTGCGCGGGCCGGTGCAGAGTCCGACGTTCGTGCTGGCCCGGACGCACCCGTCGCTCGTCGGCGGCGCCCCGCTCGTGCACGTGGACGCCTACCGGCTCGGCTCGGCGCTGGAGCTCGACGACCTCGACCTCGATGTCGAGCGCTCGGTCGTGGTCGTGGAGTGGGGTCGGGGAATGGTCGAGGGCCTGCGCGACACCTGGTGGGAGGTCGAGCTCGACCGCGAGCTCGGCGGACGAGGCGCCGACACGATGTGCGGCGGCCCCTCGCGCGCCGATGAGGAGCTCGACGCTGAGGCGCCGCGGGTCGTGACGATCAGCCGGCGTCCCTGACGCGCGGCGGGCGCCTCAGCCGCCGAAGAACGCGTTCGCGCGGCGGGTGTAGAGCAGGATGAGGCCGATGATCGCCGGGAGGGCGGAGAAGAAGCCCGTCCAGAACGTCTCGGCGCCGCCGATGATGAGCAGCACGGCGCTGACGATGTTCAGCACGAACACGATCGTGACGACCAGGCGCGCCCCGGGGCTGCCGCGCAGCAGCCCGACGCTCACCGCGATGATGATCACCCCGAGGATGATCGTGAGGATCGCGATCAGCACGAGGTGCAGCAGCGGCCCCTGCCCCAGGGCCCCGCCGATGAGGATCAGCGCGCCGCCGAGGATGTTGAAGAACCCCGAGATCCACGCGAGGACGGCGACGATCGTGACTCCGACGGGACGAGACGCGGCCATGACACTCTCCTGTGTTGCTGCTGACACCGTTGTTGCCCACACCGTAGCGCCCCCGCTCCCGCGGGCGCCACGGCTCGCCCGACTACCCTGGAGAGGTGATTCTCGGCATCGACACGTCTCTCGGCACCGCGGCCGCGGTGATCGAACCCGACGGCGTCGTGCTCGCCGCGGCCGACAGCCCGAACCCGCTCGGACACGCCGAGGCGATCGGCGGTCTTCTCGAGCAGGTGCTCGCCTCCGCGGGAGCACTCACGCATGTCGCCGTCGGCATGGGCCCCGGCCCCTTCACCGGGCTCCGCGTGGGCATCGCCACGGCGCGCGCCTTCGCGCTGGGTCGCGGCGTCCCGCTCGTCCCGGTGCCCAGCCACGACGCCGCCGCGCTGGGGTTGCTGCTCGCCGATGCCGTCGCCGGTGCCGACGACACCGCGCCCTTCGCCGTGGTCACCGACGCGCGCCGGCGCGAGTTCGCGTACTCGGTGTTCGAGGGGATGGATGACGACGGCTTGGCCGTCCGCACCACCGGACCCCTGCTCGCTCCGCGCGACGAGCTCGACGACCGGCTGGCCGCGCTCGGTGCGGCGCGCCGGGATGTGGCCGCTGTTCCTGCCGCGATGGTCGCGCTTGCGGCATCCCGGGCCCTGGTGGCGGGGCGCACGCTCGCGACATCCGAGCCGCTCTATCTCCGCTCGCCGGATGTGACCCTCCCCGGCGCCCCGAAAAAGGTGACCGCGTGAGCCTCCGCCCGGCGAGCGTCGACGATCTCGGCGCGATCATGGTGCTCGAGCGCGCCGCCTTCGGCGGCGACGCGTGGTCGGACGACGTCATGCGCGCCGACCTCGCCTCCCCCCACACCTGGTACGTGGTCGCTGAAGAGGACGGTCGTCTGGTCGGATACGCGGGGCTGCGCGCACCGGCGGGATCGAAGGATGCCGACGTGCAGACCATCGCGCTCGATGAGGGCGTGCGCGGGCGCGGGCTCGGGCGCGCGATCTTCCGGGCGCTGCTCGACGAGGCCGCTCGCCGCGGAGTGAGCGAGGTGTTCCTCGACGTCCGCGCCGACAACGCCCCCGCCCAGAGCCTCTACGCCTCGGAGGGGTTCGAGGCGATCGGACGCCGCCCCAACTACTACCCGGGCGAGGGGGTCGACGCGATCGTGATGCGGCTGCGGCTGGCGGCGCGGGAAGGGGGTGCCGCATGAACCGGCGCGAACCCCTCGTCCTCGGCATCGAGACGAGCTGCGACGAGACCGGGATCGGGATCGTCCGCGGGCGAACCCTGCTGTCGAACACGATCGCGAGCAGCATGGACGAGCACGCCCGCTACGGCGGGGTCGTCCCCGAGGTCGCCGCCCGCGCGCACCTCGAGGCGCTGCAGCCCGCGATCGAGGCGGCGCTCGCCGAGGCGGAGGTGGGCCTCGACGACCTCGACGCGGTCGCCGTGACCTCAGGCCCGGGACTCGCCGGGGCGCTCATGGTCGGGATCGGGGCGGCGAAAGGCCTCGCTGTCTCGCTCGGCAAACCCCTGTACGCCGTCAACCACCTCGTGGGGCACATCGCCGCCGACATCCTCGATCACGACGCCGGTCCCCTCGAGTACCCGACCGTCGCGCTGCTCGTCAGCGGAGGTCACACGTCCCTTCTGCTGGTGCGCGACCTCACCAGCGACGTCGAACTGCTGGGCGAGACCGTCGACGACGCCGCCGGCGAGGCCTTCGACAAGGTGGCGCGGGTGCTGGGGCTTCCCTACCCCGGTGGTCCGGAGATCGACCGGGCCGCGGCATCCGGAGACCCCACGGCCATCGCGTTCCCGCGCGGGCTGTCGCGGGCGTCCGACATGGCGGCGCACCGCTACGACTTCTCCTTCTCGGGGCTGAAGACCGCGGTCGCCCGCTTCGCCGAGGCGAACCCCGAAATGCTGGCGGATGACGCCGGGCGCGCCGACATCGCCGCATCGTTCCGCGAGGCGGTGGTCGATGTGCTCGTGACGAAGGCGCTCAACGCCTGCCGCGACCACGGGGTGCCCCGTCTTCTCCTCGGCGGCGGGGTGATCGCCAACCGGCGCCTGCGCGAGGTCGCGCTCGAACGCGCCGCGGCCGCCGGGGTGGCGGTGCGCATCCCGCCGTTCTCGCTCTGCACTGACAACGGCGCGATGATCGCCGCGCTCGCCGCGGAGCTGATCGCTTCCGGAGCCGAGCCCTCGACCCTGGCGTTCGGGGCGGATTCGACCTTGCCGGTCACCGAGATCCAGGTGGCGCGGCCCGAAGCAAGCCCCGGAGAGGCGCGGCCCGAAGCAAGCCCCGGAGGGGCGCGGCCCGAAGCAAGCCCCGGAGGGGCGCGGCCGTGACGACGCCCGAGGGCAGCAGCCCCCGCATCGAGCCTCCGACCGACGACGTCGCGCCCGTCGGTGAGGAGTCGGTGCTCCCCGGTCACCACCGGGGCGGCTTCCACCGCGCGCCGACCGCGCCGGTCGATGTCGCGGTGACCGCGACAGGGCCGAGCCCCGATCCCGAGCCGCTCGTGATGTGGGCGCCCCAGGAAGACCCCCCGCCGCGCGCGGCGCTCGCCGCGTGGGCTCTGTTCTTCTCCGTGGTCGGACTGGTCGTGTCGCTCTTCGTCGGGTGGGGGTTCCTGCTCGGACTCGTCGGCGTGGTGACCGCGATCGTGGCCCTCTTCCGTCCGCTCGAAAGCCGCCGCATGGCCGGATGGGCGATCGCCCTCGGCATCCTGTCCCTCGTCTACAGCGCGGGCTGGCTGTGGTTCGCCGCGACGCAGGCCGAGCTGTTCGCCTGATTCAGGCGGCGGGCATGCGATCGGCGAGGATCGCGACGCGGGCACCCGCCACGCGGGTGACGATGAGGGTCGCCTCACCGTCACCCCGGAGCTTCAGCTTCGTGCGAAGCGCCGCCGGGTCGACATCCACGCCCCGCTTCTTGATCTCCAGGCGCCCGATTCCGCGCTCGCGGAGGGCCGCACCAAGCTTCCGGATGTCGGAGGGCAGGGTCTCACGCACCCGGAACGTCGAGACGAACGGGCTCGTGAGCTCTGCGTCGGAGGTGAGGTAGGCGACGCGATCGGCCAGCATCCCCGCTCCGAGCGCGCGGGCGACCTCGCCGATGAGGTGGGCGCGGATGACGGCGCCGTCGGGTTCGTGGATGAACGCGCCGAGCGCCCGCACCGGCTCGTCCGGGGTGTCGGCCGGCGCGGTGAGTTCGACCGCCGAGGTGCCGCGGAGCACCAGCGCCGCCCGGCGCACGCCCTCGCGCGCGAGTGCGCCCGACCACAGCACCAGCTCGATCGTCGACCCGTCGGCGCTCACCCACTGCGACTCGACATCGTCGGGGATGAGGTCGCGGTCCATCCCGGGTCCGAGCTTCACGCCGGTGGGGTGGCGGGAGGCGAGGGCGAAGACCCACTCGAGCGGCGGCGACCACTCGGAGGAGGCGGTGCGGGTCGTGTCGCCGTGGCCGGCCGTGCGGCGGGCGGGATCGAGCCAGAAGGCATCCGGGTTCCCGAGGGCCGCAAGATCGGATGCCGCGTCCTCCGCCGTCGCATGACGCACCGTCGCGAGGTCGCCGAAGGGAGCCAGGTTGTAGGCCGCGATCGCGGCGGTGACCTCGTCCGCGTCGACCGCGGTGACCCGCAGGCCCAGGGCGGCGAACCCCATCGCGTCGCCGCCGATTCCGCAGCCGAGGTCGGCGACCGAGGTCATCCCCGCGGCGCGGAAGCGGTGGGCGTGGTGCGCGGCGACCGACAGACGTGTCGCCTGCTCGAGCCCTGCGCGGGTGAAGAGCATGCCCGAAGCGAAGGCGTCGAACTTCGCCGTCGCGCGTTCGCGAAGGCGGGCCTGCCCGACGACTGCCGAGACCAGATCGGGGGAGTGCCCGGCCTTCCTCAAGCGCGAGACGGCGGTCGCGACATCCGCCGCGGTCTTCACCGGCGGCAGGTCATCGAGGAGCCGCAGTCCTTCGGGGGTCAGGAGGGCGGCGAGTTCGGCCTTATCCACCCGGCAAGCCTAGGCGGGGCGGGGTGCGGATCCCCGAACCCCTGAGACCCCGAACCCCGAAACCCCGCACCGGACCCCTAGGGGAAACCCGAAAGGCTCCGGGGTCATCCCGGATGCCGGGGATGGCACCTGAGGCTGACACTGATGGAGCAAGGCCACAGGCTTCCAACGAAAGGGATGGGCAATGCCTAACATCGAGGACAACGTCATCGCAGATGACGACAACGTGTTCGGAAACGACGACAACAACATCGGCACCGTCGGCAACGAGGTCCTTTCGGACAACAACGTCGCCGTCGACTCGGGCAACACCGCGACCGACTCGGGCAACACCGACTCGTACAACGACCTGCTTTCGAACAACGACGTCGACATCGAGGACTCGGGCAACACCGCGTCCGACTCGTTCAACGAGACCGACGTGGACGTGGCCGTCGCCATCGACGCTTCCGACAACTCGGACAACTCCGACAACTCGGACAACTCGACCAACGACTCGTACAACGACGTCGACTCGAACAACAGCTGGGAAGACTCGGGCAACACCGACTCCTACAACGACTACACGCTGACTGACGAGTCGATCACCGTCGGTGTTCGCCAGTACAACACCAACGTCAACAACGACTACGCGTTCCACGGCGCCGGCGCCGGTGGCGCTGCAGCCGCTGCGGCCGCCGGTGGCACCTTCTCGATCGACAACCGCACCACGGTCGTCGACCAGTCGGTCAACCAGAACATCGAGGCCGGCGACGACGTGTCGCAGTTCTTCGGTCAGGGTGCCGCGGTTGCTTCGGGTGACATGTCGATCGCCGCGGGCGGCGACGTGGACGTCGACAACTCGGTGACCGAGACCACCGTGGGTGACGTCTACATCGGCAACGAGTGGAACGCGCTGTCCATCAGCGACTCGTTCCAGGACAACTCGGTCAACGAGAACTACGAGTGGGAGCTCGACATCGAGGACTCCTTCAACGACGACTCGACGAACACCGCGATCGATGTCGACATCGAGGACGCCTTCAACGAGTACGAGTACACCGAGATCGACACCGACGTTGACTGGTCGAACAGCGGCAACCTGTTCACCGAGGACAGCGTCGTCGCCGACGACATCGAGCTGTGATCTGATACCAGTTCACTAATCGAACACACCTTGCCCGGCCACCCCTTGGGGAGTGGCCGGGCAAGGCGCGTTTACCGCCCGAGCGGCGGCAGTTCTCGCACGCTGAAGATTGGCGTAGCGTGTGGGTGGGGATGCACGACCAAGGGGGATGTGTGGCGGACAAGACGAACGACACCGGCAATGCAGGCGGGTTGGGGCAGCAGGGCCAGGAGGTGACGCTGCCGGCGCTCGCGCAGAGCGAGACCGGGAAGAATCTGGTCGCCCTCGTCGACAACATCGGCACGCTCGCCGACTCCGCCGGTCGCGCAGACCTCGCCGACCGCCTCCACCACACCCGAGACCGTCTGGAAGACCCGAACGTCCGTGTCATCGTCGTGGGCGAGTTCAAGAAGGGCAAGAGCAAGCTCATCAACGCCCTCGTCAATGCTCCGGTCTGCCCCGTCGACGACGATGTGGCCACCAGCGTGCCGACAGCCGTGGGGTACTCCGAGACGCCGGGCGCCTGGGTGGTCACCCAGAAGGAGGGCGAGCCAGGGGTCGTCGAACGTCTGGAGGTGCCGCTCGAGAACCTCGCCCAGTACGTCTCCGAGAAGGGCAACCCCCAGAACGAGCAGCAGATCGTCGGCGCGGAGGTGGCGCTCCCTCGCGAATTGCTGAAGGGCGGTCTGCGGCTCGTCGATTCTCCCGGCGTCGGCGGTCTCGACTCGACGAACGCCCTCGCCACACTCGCCGCGCTGTCAAGCGCGCACGCGGTCCTGCTGGTCTCCGACGCCTCACAGGAATACACCGAGCCCGAGGTGCAGTTCCTGCGCCACGCGATGCGCGTGTCACCCAACGTCGCGGCCGTCATCGCGAAGACCGACCTGTACCCGCACTGGCGCGAGATCGAGCAGATCGATCGTGGCCATCTCGGGGACGTCGGTGACGTTCCCGTCTTCTCCGTGTCGAGCGATCTGCGCCTCATGGCCGCTCAGTTGCAGGACCGAGAACTCAACGACGAGTCGGGCTTCCCGGCTCTGGTCTCGCACCTTCGTCGTGATGTGCTCGGACGTGCCGAGGACATCCAGGCTCGTTCGGCCGTACATGACCTGGTCTCGGTCGTCGATCAGCTGCAGATGTCGCTCACCAGCGAGTTGAACGCGATTCTGCACCCCGAAGACACCCCGCGCATGATCGCGCAACTCGAAGACGCCAAAGCCCGCACCGAGGAGTTCCGCGGTCGGTCGTCGAAGTGGCAGACGGCTCTGAACGACGGCGTCGCCGACCTCATCTCCGACATGGAGCACGACCTGCGCGACCGCCTCCGCCGGGTACAGCGCGAGGCCGAGAACGCCATCGACGAGGGTGACCCCGGCCCCATCTGGGAGCAGATGACGGACTGGCTCGACCAGCGCGTCTCGGCCGCGGTGTCCGAGACCTTCGTCTGGACCGACGAGCGCTCACGCTGGCTGTGCGAGGAGGTCGCGGATCTGTTCCAAGAGGGCGAGACCGAGATTCCTCTCGTCTACGTGGCCGATACCTCGGGTGTGCTCGACCCGATCGACCAGATCTCTCATTTGGATGCGGGCACGCTCGGGGCGGGCGAGAAGATCTTCATCGGCGTCCGCGGATCCTATGGCGGGGTGCTCATGGTCGGGCTCGCGACCAGCCTCATCGGCCTCTCGTTGATCAACCCGCTCTCCCTCCTCGCCGGTGTGCTTGTGGGACGTCGCGCGTATCGCGAAGACATGGGCAACCGCCTGTCGCGCCGCCGTTTCGAGGCGAAGAACATCGTCCGGAGGCACATCGACGAGGTGATCTTCCAGGTCTCCAAGCAGCTGAAGGACCGCCTTCGTATGGTGCAGCGCGCGGCGCGCGACCACTTCGGCAGCATCGCCGACGAGCTCCATCGCTCGCTGTCCGAGGCCGTGCTCGCGGCCAAGCAGGCTGCGGGCTCGTTCTCGGCGAACCAAGACCAGCGTGTCAAGCAGCTGCAGGCGCAGATCGCCCAGATCGAAACGGTGCGTGCCAAGATCCCGAATGTGCCGGCCATCAAGCAGCTGGAGACCGTGCGGCGGTGACAAGTTCGGTACGCGACGACGCGGCGAAGCTGCTCGCATCGGCCCTGGAGCTCTACGACGAGACGTCCGCCACTCGGACGGCTCTGGATGACCTGCACCGCCGCCTGCACGAACCGCTCAGGCTGGCCCTGGCCGGCATGGTCAAGGCGGGCAAGTCCACGCTCCTGAATGCCATCCTCGGCGAGAAACTCGCTCCCACGGATGCGGGGGAGTGCACCCGGGTGGTGACCTGGTACCGCTACTCCACAACCCCGAGCATCACGCTGCACCCGCACGAGGGAGAGCCGCGACGGATGCCCATCAAGCGTGAGGCGGGGCGCCTCGTGCTCGAGCTCGACGGCGTCGCGGCCGAGGAGGTCGCCTGGATCGACGTCGGATGGCCGTCTACCGGTCTGCGCTCCGTCATCCTCATCGACACCCCCGGCATCGCCTCATTGTCGACGGACGTCTCCGCCCGATCGACGGCCTTCCTCGTGCCCGAAGCGCGTCCGTCGTCGGCTGACGCCATCATCTACCTCATGCGGCACCTTCACGCCTCCGACCTGAAATTCCTCGAGTCTTTCCGCGACACCGCGGCGGGGTCGTCTGAGACGGTGAACGCGGTGGCGGTGCTTTCACGTGCCGACGAGATCGGCTCCGGACGCATCGACTCGATGCTTTCGGCGCAGAAGGTCGCCCGCCGGTACGAGAAGGACGGCGACCTGGCCTCGCTGTCGCTCGGGGTGGTTCCCGTGGCCGGCCTTCTCGCCGAGAGTGCCAAAACGCTCCGTGAGGGCGAGTACGCGGCGTTCAAGGAACTCGCCGCCCTGCCGCGTGACGATCGCGAACGCCTGATGGTGTCGGCCGATCGCTTCGCCCGCCCGTCTGAGGTGACGACGCTGAGCGAGAAGGTGCGGAAGGATCTCCTCGCCCGTTTCGGCATCTTCGGCGTCCGGCTCGCGGTGGCATTGATCCGCGGCGGCGCGTCTACTTCCACCGATCTGGCAGAGCAGCTGGTGCAGCACAGCGGCCTGAATGAACTTCAGGGCTTCGTCCGCGAGCAGTTCCGCACGCGTGGGGCAGACCTGAAGGTGCGCGGCGTGCTCGACGGTCTGGAGCAGACGATCCGCGAAGACCCCCGGGAGGGCACGCAGTCGATCCTCGCCGGGATCGAGCGCATCCGCGCTACCGCGCATACGCTGCGCGAGTTGTCCCTGCTGTCTCAGGCGAAGGCGTCGGGGCTGCCGCTGCGTGTGGCCGACTCGGCCGTGGCTGAGCGGATCATCGGTGGTCAGGGGGTCACCGCCACCGCCCGACTCGGACTCGACGACGAGGCGACCGACGCGGCAATTCGCGAAGAGGTCGACGCGCAGCTCGCCTACTGGCGTTCGCTGAGTCAGTCCCCGCTCACCGAGCGGGCCGCCGTGGAAGTCTGCCGCGTGGTGATCCGCAGCCTCGAGGAGATCGTGTCAGAACTCGTCGCCGCCCCCAGCAGGACGGACATCAACCCGACGGGCGGTCCAGCGCAAAGCATTGGGGAACGTGCTGAAGAGCAGCGCGAGGACGGCGAGGCCGGCCTGAGCGATGAAGAGCTGCTCGAGCATCGCTCCGTACTCTCCGGTCCCGACAAACTCTAGGGCGATCAGATAGACGACGCCCATCACGAGGGTCGTCCCCAGCTGCCACCACCGGATATTCGGTTTGCGTCCGGAGAACGACACCAGCTGCGCGATCTGGAGGAGCAGCAGCGTCACCATGATGCCGAACACCGACCAGAAGAGAATGTCGGCTGCCGACTCGTAGGTCGCGTCGTCGCGGCCCTCGTTGACCCCGCGGATGACGTCTTGGATCAACGGCAGCTGGTCTTCGCGGATGACGAAGTAGAAGACAACGGCCACTGCGCCGACGGCGAAGCTCAGCACCCAGAGGAACTGCGACATCCGTACCGTGAAGGGCGGCGGAGCTTTCGCCATGACGGGCGCTGCGGAGGGATTGACCAGTGCGGGACGCTCGGGGGCGTCGCGCTTCGGCTGGAAACCTCGTCTCGGAGTGGAGACGACCGGACCCTGCGGCTGCTGCGGTTCGGGATCGGTGTACAGCGGAACCGGCTGCTGCGGCCCGGAGCCGGGCGCGAACTTCGCCTGGCTCACCGGAACCTGCACCGGTTGGATGCGGCCGAGTGTCGCCCCGGACCGAGTCGGAGGCTGACCAGGATACGGCTGCGCGCCCTGCGGCGGTCGCTGAGGGGGTTGGCCCTGCGGGCGCTGCGGCCCCTGCGGCCCCTGTGGGCGCTGCTGTCCCTGG